>NZ_BAPY01000005.1:0-532435 GCF_025994195.1 Asaia spathodeae NBRC 105894
CCACCGATTACGATGTTCTGCGGCGTGCTGCGCTTTAGCCACATCGTGTAAATCACGGCATAGAAAAAGATCGAAAAGGCCAGAATGCCCGCTGCCAGCGCGTTGCTGGCAAGCCAGAGCAGCGCAACCGAGGCCAGAGAAAGCACGATGCCGTAAATCAGCGCGCCATCAGCATCCATGCGCGAGTCCGGGATGGGTCGCACTGCGGTCCGCTTCATGATCGCGTCGATATCGCGATCGTACCACATATTGATGGCGCCAGCCGCCCCGGCCCCGACGCAGATGCACAGCATGTCAATCAGTCCCAGCGGGACGGATGGCCAGACAGGGGCAACTGCCATACCGGCGACACCGGTGAAGACCACCAGCGAGATGACACGTGGCTTGAGCAGGGCAAGCCAGTCCTTGAGGGTGGCACCCTCTTCCCTGTCGAAGCTGTGCTGCGCCTCGGAAAGGCTCTGGGAAGCGCTCATGAAAAATCAGCCTTTACGGCTGAAGGTTCAGAATGGGGCTGCCGTGGCAACAACGCTCTGGCACCAAGAACCGCGACGCAAAAAAGCGAGACGATCATGCCGATCTCGCCACAGCGCTGAAGCACCGGCAGGAGTGGCGTCATGGCCAGAGCCGACACGCCCATGGCAACCAGATGCACGCGACAGAGCCAATGAGGCGCAGCAATCGACGGGATCTGCTCCTGCCAGCGATAATAGCATCCAAACAACGCTAAGACGGCACCGAACAGCATCGCCGAATGGAAAGCCTCGGGCCTCATCGGAAAAAGGCTCAGAACCCATCCAGCGGAGAGCAAGAGCAGCGCGGGAAAGCTCCAGGAGAGAGCTGCCGTCAGGGCGAAGCTGCGGCCCCAGAGCGAAGCACAGATGAGGGCCATGATGCCGAAGGAGGGCGCAGCGACGCCCATCCCCAGAAGCCAGTCGTCTGAAAGCCCTGGCACCGTGACGCCATGGGCCCAGACCACCGGCACCAGAAGGCTCGGTATGGCCATCAGCAAAGGCAGGGTGATCTTGAGACGCGTGGAATGGAAAGCGACCAGATTGGCAATCGCACCCAGAGCGAGCTGCACGACTAGCGCCAGCACAGGCACCTGCAACTTACCCAGCCAGAACTGCACGCTGGCAAACGATGTGTGCCCTGCGACAAGATCATGGAGCAAGCCAGCCATGAAAACCGGCGCCATGACAATCAGCCCCAGAGAAGCAAGAAGTTGCGACCAGGCAAAAGGCGAAAGATCGCGAAACCGCACGACACGGCATTCGAGGCATTTGACGATGGTAGAAAGAGCCAGGAAAGTCGTGCCGAACCCCCACAAGGCGAGGGAGAAGACAAAAGCCGCCGGCTCGCGCGCGCCATAAATGGCGCTCAGGGCACCAGTAAAAAGAATCAGAAAAGCAAGACGATCAAAGCGGACCATTAGGCCTGGAAGCGTCGTCAACTCGCCCGGCAGAACCAGACGTCCCATCCCTCCGAGGAAGGCAGGAATGAGTACGAAGAGGTCAAGAAGCAGGCCGTGGCTCAGAGCATGGAAGGGCCCGGCATTATGCGATACGGCCCCCAGAAATCCGCCAGCAAGACCGCAAAGGAGAGCAAGACCGAGAAAAGCGGCGCCATCGGCTCGAAACTGCGCGCCGTAAAAGCCCTTGGTAATCGACTGGTTTAACAAGCCCGGTTCCTCATGCAGTCCTGAAGGTCCCGACCGAAAGACGGTCTTGGGGGACCCTGTCGTCAAGGCCAGTCTGGTGTGAACTGTCGGGCACGTACGTGTCAGGCAACCAGGGCCGTCTCTTCCTTATTATCCATCTCGAGCGGCAATGTCACGAGTGTAAACAGACCGGCTGGCGGCACCGGCGTGATCAGGGCGCGGCTCAGATCCTCGGGAGGCAGGAGCGATTCCATAGCGAAATCGGGATGCCAGCCCAGAGAGCGCGAGGCACGTGCCATGCCGCGTTCGACGGCTAGGCGCACACCGCCCGTCGCCAGAAAATGATTGACGAACAGGATATGTCCGCCCGGCTTGACCACGCGCTTGAGCTCGCCAAGCAAGCGGCGCGGGCTCGGCACAACAGACGCCACGAACATCGCAACCGCAATGTCGAAGCTACCAGCCTCGAAGGTGGTTGCCTCGGCGTCCATTTCCAGCAGATCGTCGACATTGCCGAGCTGCTGGTTGATCACGCGATGACGGGCACGCTCCAGCATCGCTTCGGACAGATCGATACCCGTGATGTGCTTGTCGCGATTATAGTGAGGCAGCGCCAGACCGGTGCCGACACCGACCTCTAGAACGCGCTCTCCCGGCAGGGCGTTGACTGCTGCGACGGCACGACGACGGCCGAAGGCGGAAATGCCACCGAACACCGAGTCATAAACCTTTGCCCAGCGCCGATAGGCCGCACGCACGGCATCAGCGTCGAGAGCAGAACGTGGCCGGGGATGGGCGTCGTCCATGGAGGCGGTCGGGTCGATCAAGGGGTCCGGTCGTGTCATCAGGCTTCGTTCGTCTGGTCGCGCAAAATCATAATTCCGTCCTGATACCTGTTTGAAACCCGAGCCTTCGGCCAGGGCATTCGACATTTCGCCTGATGATCAGACAGCATGACAGGCATCGTCTTGCCTGATCGCTCTTAGACCATCTCGCCAGAACTGGCGAGAGGCGGTTTGCATTTCGTCACGTTCGCCGTCTAAAGGAAATGATACAGACAAGCGGGTCGAACAGAAAGAAATGGAGAGAGGCAACACATGTCGCTCATGAATATAAGCCTCTTCCTTCTGGCATTAGGTTTGTGGGCATCGATCTATGTCGTGCGTTTCAAGGAAGACTTAACCAAATGGCTCGTCAATCGCTTTGGCCGTGACAAGCCTCCCGAGATACCAGAAGGTGGACCACCGAAGGTGACCCTACCGTTTCGCTATACCGCCGCCTCTTCGATCTTCGAGACACCACCACAGGAACCCAACAAAAAAGAAGAGTAAAGTCTGCTCGACTCAGTTACCGCCGATCCGCTGTTCGATGGCATCCCAGACCAGCCCGGCGCTGTTCATGTCATTAAAGCGATCGAGTTCCTGAAGCCCGGTGGGTGATGTCACATTGATTTCGGTCAGCCACTCGCCAATCACGTCGATACCGACGAAAATCAGCCCGTTGTCACGCAGATGTGACCCAATACGCTCGCAGATCTCTTCATCGCGCCTGGTCAGCGCCACGGCTTCTGCCCTGCCACCCACATGCATGTTCGACCGTGCCTCGCCCGTTGCAGGCACACGATTTATTGCGCCGATCGGCTTGCCATCGACCAGAATGATACGCTTGTCCCCCTTGCGCACCAGCGGTTCGTAGCGCTGGATCATGAGCGGCTCACGCGAACGGCTGAAATGCAGTTCGAGAAGCGACGCGAAATTCTCATCCCCTTCGCGAATACGGAAGATACCGGCGCCCCCGTTGCCATAAAGTGGCTTGAGAATCACATCGCCATAGCGGGCACGGAACTGGGTCAGCGCCTCACGGTCCCAGGTCACGAGAGTGGGCGGCATCAGATCGGGATAATGCGTGACCAGAAGCTTTTCAGGCGCGTCACGGACGGATTTCGGATCGTTGACGACCAGCGTCTTCCCTTCGCCGACACCATGCACATGCTCGAGCATATGAGTAGCCGTGATATAGCCCATGTCGAAAGGCGGGTCCTGCCGCATCAACACAGCATCGGTCGCGCCAAGGTCGAGCCGCATCTCTTCACCGAAGCTTGCATGCCCGCCCTGAACACGCTGCACCCTGACCGCGCGCGCGCGCGCAGACAGACGGCCCATGGTCGCTTCAGCACCCCCCTCACCCAGGCAAAGAGACTCGACGGGATAGACGAAGAGTTCATGCCCCCGACGCTGGGCCTCGAGCATAAGGGCGAAAGTCGAATCTCCGTTGATATTGACGTGTTCGAGCGGGTCCATCTGAACGGCTATTCTGAGCGCCATCAACCTAGTCCTTTCGGTCCTGAAAAACTCACTGGGGTCACCTGCCCCCATGACCCATGATCTGGGCCCATCATTGTCCAAGCTCTAGCAGAGCGTCTGGTCGTTTCCTATGACGGATCCATACAGCCTCACCCGGCCCCGCTCGCCCGCGAGGCTCCTCAGGGATAGGTAATGGAAAGCACTTCCAGCGTCACCGGCCCGCTCGGGGTCTGAAGACTGACCTCATCTCCCACCCGGCTACGCATGAGCGCACGGGCCACAGGCGAGACCAGACTGATCTCACGGCGTGTCAGATCTGCCTCGTCGCAGCCGACAATCGTGACGTCATGCGTCACGTCTTCTTCATCGACGTAAGACACGCTGGCGCCGAAAAAGACACGGTCGCGGGTCGTCTGTGAGGCCGGATCTATAACGAGCGCATGCTCGAGCCTCTTGCTGAGAAATCGCGCCCGTCGGTCGATCTCACGCAGACGGCGTTTGCCGTAGAGATAGTCTCCGTTTTCGCTCCGATCGCCATTTCCCGCCGCCCAAGAGACAATCTCGACAATTTTCGGGCGCTCGACCTGCATGAGTTCGCGCAATTCCTCGCGCATTCGTACCGCCCCCTGCGGGGTAAGATAGAGCGCCAGAGGCGTCTTGGAATGATCAGCCACGCAATTCTCGCAGCTTGTAACGGATCACGCCTGAGATATTCGCGCCCGGAGCAAGAACATGCACGCCGTTTTCCAGCAGGTCGGGATGGTTGAGCCCGTTATTCATGTTGCTGACGGCCTCGACAGCAACAAAGGGCTTTTCCGGCGCGGTGAAGACGACCAGATGCTGGAATAGGGGGTCAGCCTCTATGGTCAGCTCGTAGCCAGCGGAGGGATAACCTAGAACTGTCTTGCCTCCCCACCCGGCGAAGCAGTTATCGAGCCGCGTCTCGCCAATAGTGCGGGCTGCGGCGAAACTCCATGTTCCCTCGCAGGCCGTCTGCCCGGTCGGAAGCATGTCCGGCCCGTTCTCCCAGACACCGGAGGCTGCAAACTGCATGGTCATGTCATCGCTGCGCGCGAAAAAGGGATGGAAGCCCATTCCCACAGGCTGGGCGCGCGTGTCGCGGTTCGCGATGAGCATTTCCACACTCAGCCCGTCACGGTGCAGAACAAAAGACAGTACGGCGCGATAGGCAAAAGGCCATTCCGCCGGGTCGTCTCCCTTTGCAGGGTTGTGGTCGAGGAACAGAATGGCCCGTTCCGAATCATGTTGCGCTACCTGCCACTCACGCTCCCAGCCATTGCCGTGAATGGCATTGGACTCGGCGCCAAAATTCTTGGCAAGCGTATAATCAACGCCCTCGAAGCTGAATTTCCCGTCGCCGATGCGGTTCGAAAATGGCACGAGAGGATACCCCGCCACCGGCGTATTCTTCTGAGCCGCGAGATTGGGATCGGCTGTCGGCACGAGCAGATCACGACCGCGCAGGCGCCAGAAAGCAAGGCTGCCGCCAAGGCCAGGCAATAATCCGAGATGGGCCTCGCCCAGTTTGAGCTCGATCATCCTGCTTTCCTCCTGCCGCCCCGCTTTTTCGCCGGGTCGTAGCCACCGCCGCCCGGGCCGAGCGGTCGCGGCGTTTTATCCTTGCTTTTGAAAGAGCTACGCCCCGCCGTCGAACTCGGCAAGGGGGGCGGCTCGAGCCCGAGATCGATTGCCTCAAGACGCTTGATTTCATCACGCAGCCGTGCGGCCTGCTCGAAGTCGAGATCGGCAGCCGCCGCGCGCATGCGCTTTTCCAGATCCTGAATGGAGGCGCCAAGCGATTTGCCGACAAATTCCTGCGTGTCGCCCGCAGCATCGGGGCCAACGGTGACATAATCCTGCTCGAACACGGAAGAAAGCGCGTCGCCGATACGCGAACGCACGGTCTGCGGGGTTATGCCATGGGCCTCGTTATAGGCAATCTGGCGCGCACGGCGTCGCGCCGTCTCGTCGATTGCAAATTCGAGCGAGCCGGTCATCTTGTCGGCATAGAGCAGCACGCGCCCGTCGACGTTACGTGCGGCACGCCCGATAGTCTGGATCAGCGAGGTGCGGCTACGCAGGAACCCTTCCTTGTCAGCATCGAGAATGGCAACCAGAGCGCATTCCGGGATATCGAGCCCTTCTCGAAGCAGATTGATCCCGACCAGCACGTCGAAAGCGCCAAGACGCAGATCACGGATGATCTCGATACGCTCGAGCGTGTCGACGTCAGAATGCAGATAACGCACCTTGATCCCGGCCTCACCGAGATATTCCGTCAGATCCTCAGCCATGCGCTTGGTAAGCGTGGTCACCAGAACACGCCCACCAGCGGCGATGGTGTCACGTGCCTCGGCCAGGAGATCGTCCACCTGCCCTTCGACCGGACGAACGATGGTCACCGGGTCGATCAGGCCTGTCGGTCGGATGATCTGCTCGGCAAACACGCCGCTCGTCCGCTCCATCTCCCAAGGGCCGGGCGTTGCGGAAACGAACACGCTCTGCGGACGCAGGGCCTCCCATTCCTCAAATTTCAGGGGGCGGTTATCGAGGCAGGAGGGCAGACGAAAGCCATATTCAGACAAGACGGATTTGCGCGCATGGTCACCACGCGCCATGCCGCCGATCTGCGGCACGGTAACATGGCTCTCATCGACGATCAGCAGTGCATCTTCGGGAAGATATTCGAACAGCGTCGGCGGTGGGTCACCAGGCCCACGCCCCGAGAGATAGCGCGAATAGTTTTCGATGCCTTTGCAGGCGCCTGTCGTCTCGATCATTTCGAGATCGAAAATGGTACGCTGCTGCAGTCTTTCGGCCTCCAGCAGCTTTCCGGCAGCATTCAGCTCGTCGAGGCGCTGGCGCAACTCGGCCTTGATGCCGATCATGGCCTGATTGAGCGTAGGGCGCGGCGTCACATAATGCGAGTTGGCATAGACACTAATTTCGGAAAGCTCAGCCGTCTTGTTGCCGGTCAGCGGGTCGAATTCTATAATCGCCTCGATCTCGTCCCCGAACAGCGAGACGCGCCAGGCGCGGTCTTCATTCTGCACCGGGAAAATATCGATCTGCTCCCCACGCACGCGAAATGTGCCGCGCTCGAAGGCCGCATCGTTACGACGATACTGAAGCTCGACCAGTGCCTTGATAAGGCGATCACGATCGATACTCCCCCCGGCTTCGAGCCTGACCACCATGCGTGAGTAGGTCTCGACCGAACCGATACCGTAGATGCAAGATACAGAGGCAACAATGATGACATCATTGCGCTCAAGCAGCGCCTGCGTCGCCGCGTGGCGCATACGGTCGATCTGCTCGTTGATCTGACTGTCTTTTTCAATATAGGTGTCAGAACGCGGCACATAGGCTTCTGGCTGGTAATAATCATAGTAGGAAACGAAGTATTCCACCGCGTTATCCGGGAAGAACTGCTTCATTTCCCCGTAGAGCTGGGCCGCCAGGGTCTTGTTCGGTGCAAGAATGAGTGTCGGCTTCTGCGTCGCCTCGATGACTTTCGCCATGGTGAAGGTCTTGCCCGATCCGGTCACACCCAGCAGCACCTGATCGACCTCGCCATCGTCAACGCCGCGCACCAGTTCCGCAATCGCGGTTGGCTGATCGCCGGCCGGGTCATAATCGGATTTGACCACCATACGGCGCAGCTTCTCCTTGACAGGCTGCCGCTCGGGCCTGAACCCCACGAGCCTGTGTTCGGGGATTGCTTCCATAGTGGATCGTGATGCTGTCGCCATGGCTGGGAAATGGGCTTTCAAGAGCGTCGTCGCAAGTGCAGGATTGTAGGCTTCAACGCAGCATGACAGACAGGGGTTCATGATGCATGACACGCTCAACACGCCCCGCCATCGACAGATCGTTGCGCTCGTTCAGGCGCATGGCTTCATGTCCAATGAGGATCTTGCCCAGCGCCTTGGCGTAACGGTGCAGACAATACGGCGCGACCTCAATGCACTGGCCGAAACCGGCCATGTCGCCCGCTATCATGGCGGCGCAAGCCCGACATCATCGACAGAGAACATCGCCTATGGCGAGCGCCAGACACTGCATTCACGCGCCAAGGACGCCATAGGCGCCTGCGCTGCAGCACTCATCCCTGACGGCAGCTCGCTTTTCATCAATATCGGCACCACGACCGAAGCCTTTGCGCGCGCCCTGACCGGCCATCGCGATTTGCATATCATCACCAATAACCTCCATGTGGCTGTAGCGCTCTCTCCGAGGCGTGATTTTCGCACGGTCCTCGCCGGGGGGCTCGTCCGCCCTCAGGATGGGGGCATCATCGGCGCCGGGGCCACTGAATCGCTGTCAGGATTTCGGGCCGACTTTGGTGTGATCGGCATCAGCGGCGTGGAAGAAGACGGCACGCTTCTCGATTTCGACCTCGACGAAATCCAGTGCGCGCGTGCGATCATGCGGCATGCGAGACGCGTCATCCTTCTGGCCGACCATACGAAATTCACCCGCAAGCCGGTAGGTCGTGTCGGCGACCTGACGATGATCGACGATTTCGTGACAGACCGGATACCATCCGCAGAATTCCGAACACAGCTGGAGGCGGCAAACGTGACGCTTCACGTGACAGATAACGTTTGAAGAGCAAAATATAACACAATAACGTTATCCCTAACGTTTTATGTTCGTTTTCTTTCGTTTTTGCTCTATCAGGACCTTCGCAGTCGCTTTTAACGAAGGTTCCCTTTCATGACGACTCACGCTGACTTCTCCCATACCGAAACCATCCATGATCTTCTGATCATAGGCGGCGGCATCAATGGAGCAGGCATCGCGCGCGACGCCGCCGGGCGCGGTCTGAAGGTCATGCTGGTCGAAAAAGACGATCTCGCCAGCCATACCTCCTCGGCCAGTACCAAGCTCATCCATGGCGGTTTGCGTTATCTTGAATATTACGAGTTTCGTCTCGTGCGCGAGGCCCTGAACGAGCGCGAACGCCTCCTGAAAATTGCGCCGCATATCATCTGGCCGATGCGCTTCATTCTGCCGCACTCCGCCATGCTCCGCCCCGCCTGGCTGCTGCGCACCGGGCTTTTTCTCTACGACAATCTGTGCCGCACCATGACACTGCCAAAAACACGCAGCCTCCGTCTGCAGGACGAAGCAGCGGGCCGTGTACTTCGCCCTGACTATGTGCGCGGCTTCGAATATTCGGATGGCTGGGTACAGGACAGCCGTCTCGTGGTGCTGAATGCACAGGATGCTGCCCGTCGCGGCGCCACAATCTGCACGCGTACCAGACTGATCAGCGCCGAGCGCCATCAGAGCCATTGGGTCGCCATTCTGGAAGACACGCTGACGGGTGAAACACGTCAGGTCACCGCACGTGCCCTGATCAATGCCGCAGGCCCCTGGGTGGCGGAATTGCTGCAGGACAGGCTCTCGATCGAAAGCCGCCATCATGTGCGCCTCGTGAAAGGCAGCCACATTGTCGTGCCAAGGCAGTTCAATACAGAGCAGGCCTATATTTTGCAGAACCCGGACAAGCGTATCGTCTTTGCCATCCCCTACGAGAAAGATTTCACCCTCATCGGCACAACCGACATCCCCTGGGATCAGGACCCCGGCTCGGTCACCATCAGTGCGGATGAGATTGCCTATCTCTGCGAGAGCGTGAACCGTTACTTCAAACGCGCGATCACCCCCCAGGATGTCGTCTGGAGCTATGCCGGTGTGCGGCCGCTCTATGACGACCATTCAGGCAGCGCTTCTGCCGTCACACGAGATTATCGTCTCGATATCGACCACAGTGCCGCCCCCGTCCTGTCGGTCTTTGGCGGCAAGATCACGACCTATCGCAAACTCGCTGAGCACGCCCTCGAGAAACTCGCCCCCCATCTCAAGGGACTGACAACCATTTCCTGGACGGCTGACGCGCCGCTGCCCGGCGGTGATTTCCAGCGCACGGATTTCGACAGATACGTCGCCTCCCTCCAGCGCCGGGTGGCTGGCCTTTCGCAGCAGACAGCAACAAGACTGGTGCGCAATTACGGCACGCTGGTCGAAACCGTCATGCTGCCCATTGAAACCGGGGGCGCATCTCTGGGCGCACGCATAGGGGCCGATCTGCATGAGGGTGAAGTCGATTACCTCATGACGCATGAATGGGCCCGAAGCGCCGAAGACATTCTCTGGCGACGCTCGAAACTCGGCCTGCGCTTCAGTTCCGAAGACATCACGAAATTGCAGGATTACATGGCCTGCCGCCTTCAGCAGAACGCTGCAGGCCAGGAAACCGATGACAAAGAGGTCGCCTGACCTCTTCCACCCGCTCCCCCTTCACTCTGGCTGACGGACCGACTCTCATGTCAGAAAGAAAACGCTATCTCGGCGAGCTGATCGCCGAATTCATCGCCGTCATGATCATCATCATTTTCGGCGACAGCGTCGCGGCGATGATCGTGCTTTACGATCCCAACCCTTATCAGAACGCCTATTGGGGCGTGGCCATTGTGTGGGGGCTTGGCGTCACCTTTGCGATTTATGCAACTGGGGCTGTCAGTGGCACCCATGCCAACCCCGCCGTCACTCTGGCCCTCGCACTCTATCGCGGTTTCTCATGGAAAAAGGTTCTGCCCTACTGCGCCGCACAGGTGCTGGGCGGCATTGCCGGTGCCGCCGTGGTCTATCTCAATTTCCATCCTGTCATAGACCATTACAACCTGACCCATCATTTCACCCGTGAGGGCGATGGGGGTGCAGCGGGCGTGTTCTTCACCCATCCCGGCCTCGCCGTGACCGCCATGCATTCCTTCGTGGTGCAGATCGTGCTGACAGGTGTGCTGGTCTTCGGCATTTTCGCCATTACCTGCCAGTATAACACCATGGCCCCACAGGCGAATTCCGGCGCGCTCATTATCGGACTACTGGTTGCGGCCATTGGCGCCTCATCCGGTTTTCTCGATGCCTGGGCCATCAACCCGGCGCGTGACTTCGGCCCGCGCACCTTCGCCTTTTTCGCCGGCTGGGGTGCCTCAGCCTTTCCGTCTCCGCAACATTACTGGTGGGTGCCGATTGCAGGCCCGCTTGTCGGTGGCGTTGTCGGCGCGGGCATCTATCAGTTCACCCTTCGCCCCTTCATGCCGAATTACACGGCCGATCTCCCGGCGCCCCCTGTGCCCGATCGGGTGCCGACAACCGCCGCCCCGCCCCGTGCCGAGCCAGTCTATATGGCGCCCAACAGCGTAACGCCTGCACCCTGAACCACACCCCTCTGCCGCCTCATATTCACTGCGCATCCCACGGATGCCAGGAGGAGTTTCCCCCCATGACCCAGAAGACCCATATCCTTGCCATCGACCAGGGCACGACCTCGACGCGCAGCATCGTTTTCGACAACAAGGCAAAAGCCCTCTCCCTGTCGCGCCGCGAATTTGCCCAGCATTATCCGGCTCCCGGCTGGGTAGAGCATGATGTCGAGGATATCTGGCGCGATGCGCTCGAAACAGCGCGCGAGGCCATTGCTGCCTCCGGCGGGGTTGAGAAAATCGCTGGCCTGGGCATCACGAGCCAGCGCGAGACCATCGTCTTGTGGGAGCGCGCCACCGGCAAACCGGTGCATCGCGCCATCGTCTGGCAGGACCGCCGGACGGCCCCGTTCTGTGCCGAACTCAAGCGCGATGGGGCAGAAGAAATCGTTCGCGCCAAGACCGGCCTGCTGCTTGACCCCTATTTTTCTGCCAGCAAGATCACCTGGCTGCTCGACAACATTTCAGGGCTGCGCGACCGAGCCGAAGCTGGCGAACTGGCCATGGGCACGATCGACAGTTTTCTGCTCTGGCGCCTGACCGGCGGCGCCGTTCACGCAACCGACGTGACCAATGCCAGCCGCACGGCCCTGTTCAATATCCACACGCAGGACTGGGACGCCGATCTGCTGGCCCTGTTCCGTGTCCCGGCGGCCCTTCTGCCGAAGCTGTGCGACAATAGCGGGCAACTCGGCATGACGGCGCCTGATCTCTTTGGCGTTTCCATTCCCATCGGCGGCATGGCGGGCGATCAGCATGCCGCCCTCGTGGGGCAGGCCTGTTTCGAACCCGGCATGGCGAAAGCAACCTATGGCACGGGCTGCTTCATGCTGCTCAATACGGGCGACAAACCGGTCACCTCGCATCATCGCCTGCTCACAACCATTGGTTATCGCATCAACGGCAAGACGACCTACGCGCTGGAAGGCTCGATTTTCGTGGCAGGTGCAGCCATCAAATGGCTGCGTGACGGGCTGCATCTGATCACCCACGCCTCTCAGACAGATGACATGGCAACCCGCGTGCCTGACAGTCATGGGGTATATATGGTCCCGGGCTTCGTGGGCCTTGGCGCGCCTCATTGGGACCCCGATGCGCGCGGGCTCATCTGCGGGCTCACCCTGGGCTCGACCGAGGCCCATATAGCCCGCGCCGCATTGGAATCCGTTGCGTATCAGACTTTCGATCTGGCCCATGCAATGCGTGAAGATGGTGCCATGCAAGCCCAGACCCTGCGTATCGACGGGGGCATGTCGGCCAATGACTGGTTCTCGCAGTTTCTCGCCAATATTCTCGACACAAAGGTCCAGCGGCCGTCCGACCTCGAAACCACGGCTCTGGGCGCCGCCTTTCTGGCCGGTCTGGCAACCGGCGTCTGGAACTCGCTTGAGGAAATCACCACCATCTGGACGCAGGAAAGGCTTTTTGAGCCCAAAATCGAGCCCGCGCTTCGCCTTGAACTTCTGCGCGGCTGGCAGGATGCGGTACGCCGCACACTGACCCCACAAGCCCATTGAAAAATCTGAAACCGACGCGAGGAAACCCTTTTATCGTGTCGGTTTCTCTCTGCTTCAAAAGCCGGGGCCGGAGCTGTTTCCGGCCCTTTTCGCCCTGCTACCCTCTTGTTTCTGCAAGGGTTCCGGATCTGTCAGAGATCCTGCTCAAGGCTTTCGATAAGCCTGTGTATCAAGGGCGAAGTGTAATTCTTGCGCCAGACATAATAGATATCACTCGATTCCAGACTGTCTGCGCGCTCGAAATGGAATTTTCCGTGCCTCGTGACCGCCTGTTCGACAACGCTCTCCGGCAGGCACGAAAACCCGACCCCCGCCTCGATGCAGGCAAAGATGCTGGAGAATGACTCGATCTCCATAACCGCTCTCGGTTTGATCTTGCTGGTCTCAAGATAACCATCCACCTGTCGCCGGTAGTGACAGGTCTGACCAAATACATAGAGCTCCATTCTGGACAGGTCGTCGACTGTCGGCGCGCTCAGGGCCTTTGGCGTCACCAGCACAAGCCGCTCGCGAAAGGCCAGACGACTGACCAGAAGCGGATGAACGATCGGCCCGTCAGTCAAAATCAGATCCAGCTCACCATCCATCAGCAATTGCTCGAGCATGAGCGACGGTTCGGGGCGAATATGCAGCTCTACATGAGGCGTATTGGCCCTGTAACGCGCTATACGCTCAGGTAGGTGATTCATCAGGGCTACATCCAGCGCGCCTACCCGTATAACTCCCCGCTCCGCATCGTCCTTGAAAAGCGCGCGGGCTTCCTGCGCCATTGCCAGCACCTGTTTGGCCTTTTGATAGAAAAGCCTTCCTTCCGGCGTAACGAGCAAGCGGTTTTTCTCACGGCTGAACAGCGAGACCCCGAGGAGATCCTCCAGTTCGCGCACACGCGTGGTGATGTTGGACGAGACACAGTTCAGCTGGGCTGCCGCTGCGGCGACCGTGCCCTGCTCGACCACGGCACAGAAAAAAGCGAGTTGGGAAAGCTTCAATATCTTCTCTTTTTATGAACGATGGAGTCATTAACAATCACTTTTAATGATCGAAATAGCGTCCTAGCGTGCCTCTCGAGATCGCAGCGAGCGATTTAACCCTGAGGAGATAAACATGACCTATCATGTTGTAGTGCAGTTCGACGTTCCTTCTGACAAGCGCGATGCGTTCATCAGCGCCGGTCTGTTCGATGCCAATGACTCTTTGAAGAAAGAGCCGGACACGCTGCGCTTCGAGCTCATCCGCGATGAGAACAACCGCAATCGTTTCTATCTGGACGAAGTCTATACGAATGAAGAAGCCTTCATTCAGCATTCGAAAAACGAGACCGTCGCCCGTTTCTACGAGCTGGTCGACAGCTATGCCTTCGGCCCGGTTTTCCTGTTCAAGGGATATCGCGTAGAGGGCTGATCTGCCCAGCAGATCAAACAGCGCCAATCGAGACGTCAGTCCGACTTCCGGCACCCGGCCTGGGCGGGTGCCGGAAGAAGGCGTTTCAGCACCGCAAAAATCAAAGCGTCAAAAAACCGGTTTATTCCTCGACCGCGAGATAGGCCGCAGGAACAGAAGCAACGAGCCAGACGCCGTTTTCAGCCTGGTAAAACGCCATCCCTTCTTCGTACATCGACGCCGTATCGACGATCAGGACGATGGCTTCGCCGTGTCTTGCGCCAACGCGTTTTGCAGTATCCACATCGCTCGACAGATGGACCATCTGCCGCCGCCCCGGGTTGAGACCCTCGCGCAAAATCGATTCAATATTCTTATGGGCCGTGCCGTGCCACAATCTGGCAGGGGGCTGGCTGACGGGCAGGTTCAGATCGACCTGAACCGAATGCCCCTGTGCCGCCCTGATCAGCTTCCCATCCGGAGAAATGGTGAAGCGCTGCTTGTCACTCGTGGCTACGACCCGAAACAGCGTGTCGCGATCAAAGACATAGCCAGCATTGTTCGCCAATCGCAGCAGATCAGCAATATCGGTCCACCCCTGATTATCGAGCACAATGCCTATCTTTCCCGGTTCATGACGCAGAACCAGAGAAAGCAGTCTCGAAACCTGATTGTCTTTCATGATTACTTTTATGCTTATCGCTCTGATGGAACCTGGTCAGATACCATGATCGCCGCAGAGCAGTACGACCAACGCATTCAATTATTCGATATGGAACAAGACACAAGATACGGCTCCTGCAACCTATATCTTCATTCCACGAGATGCACCCCAGACAAACGCCACGCGCGCAACGCAAGGCAGATGCGCCAGTGTAACTGGCCTTGAAGACGCGCTTATCAGGCACGTAGCCCCCGTGAATCCTCAAAGGCACGATCCGTTTTTCTGATCGGGGAATTCTTTCTTCGCTCTTTTGCTCATGCTCCAGGCGCGATTACTTATTTTTAATGCGACTCGCCCTGACGAGATCCCAGACTGAATCGTTTTCTCTCTCGCCACGCGCCGTTTTTCTATAGCGGGCGCCCCGTTTCAAAGACGAGCCAGACCATGAGCCTTCCAGAAAACTCTCTATTCCCCTCCGGTCCGCTATCGCGCCGATCCGCCCTTGGCCTTGGAGCCGCGGCCCTGGGTGGGGCGCTTTTGACGGGCAAAGCCCGAGCCGCCGGTCAGGATGAGGCGATTGCCCCACCGAGCGTTATCAGCACTCCGCCAAGAATCTGGGGGCCTGACGCGCCGGTCTCGTTCACGCCCGACCCGGATATCATTTTCTACGACCCGTCCTTCTCGGCCGTCATTCTCGATAACGCCCCGCTGGTTCAGGCCTGGAAAGGCAGAACGCTGTGGTTCGAAGGCCCCGCATGGTCGAGCGACGGGCGTTTCCTGATCGTCAGCGACGTCATGGGGAGCACGCAATATCGCTATCTGCCGGAAGAGCGTTCGATGACGGTGTTCCGCAAGGAAAGCTATCATTCCAACGGCAATACATTCGACCATGACGGGCGCCTCATTACCTGCGAGCACGGTATGAGGCGCGTGATCCGCTGGGAGCATGACGGGCGATGCACGATCCTTGCCGAAAGCTTCGAGGGCAAGCGTCTCAACTCGCCAAACGATATCGTGGTCGATGCGCAGGGCGGGATCTGGTTTACCGATCCGCCTTATGGTGACCGTCTTTGGGAGGGGCACCCCGATGCGCCGGTCAACGGCGATCCGGGCAAAGGAAATCTGACATGGAATCTCAATCTTGAGGCCACCGAGCAAATTGGGGGACTGCATCATCAGGAGACGCATGTCTTCCATCTCGACCCACAGACACTCAAGCTCACCAGCGTTCTGACGGGGGCCGATCTTGCCGGTCCGAACGGGCTGTGTTTTTCGCCCGACCAGAAAACACTTTATATTGTCTCAAGCGAGAAAGGGGCGGCCAGCCCCAAAGGGGGCGGCTATCGCAATATCTATGCGTTTGACGTGCGTAATGGCGCGCTGACGAACCAGCGGGTCTTTGCCGACATGACCCTTGGCGGCCACAAACTCATGCCTGATGGAATCAAGGCAGACAGGCTCGGCAATCTCTGGGTGGCGGCCAATGGTCCACTCGGGCTCTGCGGCGTGTTCGTCTATAATCCGGCAGGCAAGATGATCGGGCGGCTGCGCCTGCCACGCAGCGTATCCAACCTGACTTTTGGGGGCACCCAGCGCGATCGCCTGTTCATGTGCGCCGAAAATACGATCTTCACTCTCGATGTCGCCACCCAAGGGGCCGGATTGTCATGAAAAAACTGCTTGCTGTCCTTCTCGCCTCTGCGAGCCTCGCAACCCCGTCTTTTGCCGCCGAGCTGCCCCAGCCAGATTCTGACAACGTTGCGACGCAGCCGACGCTTGAAATCGTCAAACGCTTCCCGACGGATTGCAACATGATAGGCGTCGGCGTCTCCCGCTCGGGCATCGTCTATGCATCGGCACCAGCGACTATGAAGCGGTATAGCGCCAGCGTGGTGCGTATCGATCCGAAAACCGGCGCGCTGATCCCCTTCCCCGACAAAAACTGGAACCGCTTCGAGAACAACCCGACCGATCGCGAACTCTGGGTATCGGTTCCTGCTCTGTGGGTCGATGATCAGAATCATCTCTGGGTGCTGGACTCGTCTCTCCCCTCGGTCGATCAGAAAGTACTGCCGCCAAAGCTCGCTGAATTTGACGCCGAGACAGGAAGACTGATCCAGATCTACCATTTCGGGTCGGATATCACCCCCGCCGATTCACTGAACGATGTGCGCGTGGATACACGCACACGTACCGCCTATATTACCAATGAATGGGGCCGCGGCGGGCTGGTGGTGATGGATCTCGATACGGGGGCCTATCGTCTGGTACTGGCCAACACACGCTCTGGCATCGCAGACCCGGAACAGCATCTGCATATCTATAGTGAACTCGCCCGCAAGAAAGACGGCAGCCTGCCTGTCACACAGGATGATGGCATTGCCCTCTCACCTGACCGCGCCTGGCTGTATTACCGCCCGCTGACCGACCATCATTACTGGCGCATTGCGACCGCCGATCTGCGCAACGCCCATCTGAGCGATGCCGAGCTGGACAAGAAAGCCCAATATCTCGGCCAGTCGGTCATGAGCGGCGGGATAGAGATGGATGCCTGCAACCGGCTCTGGGTTGGCGATATCGAAAATCACGGGCTCTATGCCCTGACTTTCCCGGAAGGGGCAAAGACACCCCAGACGCGGAAGGTTTACGACAATCCTGACGTGCTCGACTGGGCAGACGGCTTCGCAATCGCCAATAACTGGCTCTACATCTCAGACTCTCGCCTCGACGAGATCGCCTTCAAGAACAGTCGCCCTCTGCGCGGCGCGACCACGATCTATCGCCTGTCTCTTCCACCCTGCCCGACTCAGAAAAAATGACGCTCACCAACCACACGACAGGCAAGGCCTTGCTGCTTCCCGCCGTATGGGCGGGATTTGTCGGGGGAAATCTCTCCAGCTTCGTGAAATGGGGCACGGAAGTCCCCCTGCCACCCCGCACGCCTGATCGCGCCAGCCCACCTGCCGAAATGCTTCGCGATCTCGGCGTGAATGTCGACCATCTCACCTATGTCTATTCCGGGCATATCGTGCCCGGCGGCGTCCTGATGGTGCACCACCTGTTCTCGATTTTCTTTGCCCTCCTCTATTGCGTGCTCTGGATCCGTTTTCCGCGCATCGCCATGGGACAGGGCGTGGTATTTGGCCTGGTCGTGACACTCGTCTTCCACGGCATGGTGCTGCCCGCAGGACACTGGGCGCCAGCGTTATGGAACCTCCCGCGCGCCGAGATTTTTTCCGAAACAATCGGCCACATGCTCTGGGCCTGGGTCATTGAACTGATGCGCAGGGAATTGATGCCGAGCCCTTTCCCGGGTGTCAGACACATCACAGATCGCGAACCGGCTGCACCAGCTGCGGATCAGCAAGCCGCCTGAATGGCAGCTGTGTTTTAAGTAAGGGATCTACTTGCTTGCAGCAGAATTCTCGTCGGTGAGGCAGTGCTAACCTCTGGTCAATACTGCCTCTCGCAAACGCCCGATACCTGATCAGCCTCGCAAGGAGGAAGCGTAGGAGCCGGGGCTGGCCGGAAAGACAATCGTCTTCCTGCCGCTCAGGAAGACACGCCGATGCGCATGGGCATGAATGGCTCGCGCAAGGACCTGACTTTCGACATCGCGCCCCAGAGCCACATAGTCTTCCGGTGACTGATTATGCGACACCCGGATGATATCCTGCTCAATGATCGGCCCTTCATCCAGATCGGCCGTAACATAATGAGCGGTCGCCCCGATGAGCTTTACGCCCCTCGCATGCGCCTGATGATAGGGATGTGCACCCTTGAAGCTTGGAAGAAAGGAGTGATGGATATTGATCGTGCGACCCGAAAGCTGCTGGCACAGATCATCGGAAAGAACCTGCATGTAGCGGGCAAGCACGACGAGATCGGCACCCGTCTCTCGGATGATGCGAAGTTGCTGCGCTTCTGCCTCTGCCTTGTTCTCTTTTGTCACGCGTATGTAGTGAAACGGGATATCGTGGTTGACGACGAGCTTCTGGAAATCCAGATGGTTCGAAATGACGGCCACGATATTGATCGGCAACGCACCGAGACGGACCCGATAGAGAAGATCATTCAGGCAGTGCCCGAAGCGTGAGACCATGACGACGACATTGAGTCGTTCTGCCTCATCGTAAAAAGTGGCTTCCATGCCATATTCTGCCGCCAGCGGCGCGAAATCACGCCGGAGTTCTTCGAGCGATGCCCCGGTTTCAGCGACGAAGCTCGTACGCATGAAGAACCGATTGGTCTCGCTATCGTCAAACTGGGCGCTATCGCTGATGTTGCAGCCCTTACCGGCGAGATAGCCGGAAATCACGGCAACGACCCCGCGCCGTGCCTCACAGGTTACCGTGACGCAGTAACGGCTCATCCCAGTTCCTCTCGTATCGATCAACAACTCTTGCGTTCAGCACCTCATACATTGCTCGACGGCGAAGCCCGGGCAAGACCAGCGCGCCATATTCTTCCCTATCTACCCGCACGTTGTTTCCGCTCTGTGGCAGGCAACGACCAGAATTGATTGCAAAATCGAAATAGAACCCACCAGATACGAAAAGCTCTATCTCATTTTCGGCACAAATCTTTGGGGGCCCTCACTCATTTTCCCCGTGGAGCGGAGGAGCCGCCTTAAAGGTCGAGAGCCATACGCTGATGCTCGATAGGCCCCTTGAAGAAGACAGCGCCCATCGGGCTCATGCCGAATTTTCTGTAAAAACCGAGCGCGCTGCTGCGGGCGTCGAGTTCGAGGCGTTTGGCACCGAGTTCCCGGCAGGTCCTGATCGCCTGGTCCATCAGCTGCGTGCCGATCCCTTTCCCCTGATGCCCAGCCGCCACCGCAAATTTGCGCAGCTGGATCAGATCGGGGCCGATCGGGCAGAGTGAGAGACAGCCGATCAGCTGCTCGCCGCTGAACGCACCAAGATGCGTCGCCTCGGGATCCTGCGGAACGCGGCATTCGTCTTCGGTCAGGCTGGGCCACAGGACAGAGCGACGCAGCGGAAGGCAGGCTTCGGTTGTGATCCGGGTTATGTGGATGGGGTCTTCCATGGTTTTTCCTCCTAGAGCACCGGAGCTGCTGATGGGGCAGAAGACCTGTCTTCCGCATGACCGATATCCTCACTGCCGCAGCTCATGCAGAAACGGTTGAAGGCGATGTTTCTCGTCTGACAGACACCGCAATGCTCATAGAGCGTCAGGCCGCAGTGAACGCAGAAATTGGTGTCCTGCCCTTCGACAAGAACCAGAGGTCGATCGCAATCGGGGCAGGTCTTGCGGTCGAGCTTGGCATAGGCCTGCGCTCGATCGACGCGCTGGCGCCGCTCTTTCTCTGAATCCGCCTCAGCTGCGCGGCGTCGAGCCAGATAGGACTGCATGTTCCTTATGAGCACGACACAGACGAGCACGGTCAGAAGTGCCCCGACCCCGTAGCGGATATAACCGCCATAGCTCGGCAGATAGGGCACAAGTTCGACAAAGAATGCGTAAAGCGACGCCAGAACGAAGCCACGATAAAGCGGCCAGTACGCGCTCTGGCGCTGACGCATGACGAGCCAGGTCGAAATCAGCAAAAGCGGCAGGGTAAAGGCGAGACGCAGCAGGAAAACATGGAGTTGCGCCCTGAAAACAAGACGGCCATGGATCGGTCTGTAGGCGTCCTTTACCGCCTCACGCCGATCGACCAGCGCGTTGCGCGCCCGCTCGTTCTCAAGCTCTTTCTGATCGAGTTGCTCCAGACGATGCTCGGCTTCATGAGCGGCATTCTGCAGGTTCTCGAGTGCCCGGGTGCGCGTCAGCAATTCCGTATCCTGACGCGGGTCTGTGGTTGCCTTGCGCGTATCGACCCAGGCCTCCAAACTCTCTTTGGCGTTGCGAGCCGCACTGCGCGCCGCATCCAGTCTGATCCCGTCGAGATCGCGTTCCGACTCTATCGCCCGCTGCGCCTGCTCGAGCGCAGCGCCTTGCTGTTGCAGCTCGGCGGGATAGTGCGGTTCGAAGGCGACGACTTCCCGATCACGTGGCAGATCGTCGATGACGAGCCCGCCGAGCCCTACCAGAAAGACCGCAAAGACTGCCGAGACACCCCACATCACCAATGTGTAGAGCCGCTCCGGCAGTCTATTTCCTTTTTTCATTAACTCTGCCCCGGGGATAAACAACAGCGGGGTTCCGCCGCAGGAAAGAGGGAAGCGCGATCTGTATGACGCGTCAAATTCCAGAGCCGTGAACTCGGTAACACGACATTGCACATCACGAAGCGACCCCGTATCAACGCCCCTTCTCCCGATGTTCCAGAGGTTCCATGATCCGTCTTGATTCGATCAGCAAGCAGAACGGCCAGCGCGTCATTTTCATCGAGACGAGCGCGGCCATCCAGAAAGGCGAAAAGATCGGTCTTGTCGGCCCCAATGGCGCGGGCAAGACGACGCTGTTCCGGCTGATCACCAGGCAGGAAACCCCGGATGAGGGACAGGTCTTCCAGGATCGCGGCATCACAATCGGCTTCTTCAGCCAGGATGTAGGCGAGATGGACGGACGTTCCGTCGTCGCAGAAGTCATGAACGGAGCGGGTGAAGTCGCCGAGATTGCAGGCGAACTCGCGCAGCTCGAAGCCGATCTCTGCGACCCGGAGAAAATGGACCAGATGGAGGCCATTCTCGAGCGCTTTGGCGATGTTCAGGCACGCTTTGAAGAGCTTGGCGGCTATGGGCTCGACAGCAAGGCTCGTGAAGTGCTGCACGGTCTGGGCTTTTCGCAGGAAATGATGTCGGGTGATGTCGGGCTGCTCTCGGGCGGATGGAAAATGCGCGTGGCGCTGGCTCGTATCCTGCTCATGCAGCCGGATGTGATGCTGCTCGATGAACCGAGCAACCATCTCGACCTCGAGAGCCTGATCTGGCTGGAGCAGTTCCTCAAGAACTATGATGGCGCCCTGCTCATGACATCGCATGATCGCGCCTTCATGAATCGTGTGGTCAACAAGATCCTGGAAATCGATGGCGGCACGCTGACGAGCTTCTCGGGTGATTATGAATTCTACGAGCAGCAGCGCGCGCTGAACGAAAAGCAGCAGCAGGCCCAGTTCGACCGCCAGCAGGCGATGCTCGCCAAGGAAATCGCCTTCATCGAACGCTTCAAGGCGCGCGCCTCGCATGCGGCGCAGGTGCAGAGCCGCGTCAAGAAGCTCGACAAGATCGACCGCGTCGAGCCGCCGCGCCGCCGCCAGACCCTGTCATTCGATTTTGCCCCAGCACCACGTTCGGGAGATTCCGTGGCGCTGCTCAAGCAGGTCAGCAAGGCCTACGGGTCGCGCACCATTTATAACGGGCTCGATCTGCAGATTCGCCGACAGGAGCGCTGCTGCATTCTGGGCGTCAATGGCGCGGGCAAATCCACCCTGCTCAAACTGATCGCCGGGGTGAGCGAGCCCGATGAGGGCAGCGTCACTATCGGCGCGAGTGTGAAGATGGGTTACTTCGCCCAGCACGCCATGGATCTGCTCGATGGCAGCCGCACGATTTTCGAGACGCTGGAGCATGAATTTCCGCTGGCGCCTCAGGGCTCGCTACGTGCCCTGGCCGGTGGGTTCGGCTTTTCAGGCGATGATGTCGATAAATATGTCAGCGTGCTTTCAGGCGGCGAAAAGGCCCGTCTGGTGATGGCGCTGATGCTCTATAACCCGCCGAATTTCCTGGTACTCGACGAGCCGACCAACCATCTGGATATCGACACGAAGGAGATGCTCATTCGCGCTCTCGGCGATTATGAGGGCACGATGCTTTTCGTCTCGCATGACCGTCATTTCCTCGGGGCACTCTCGAACCGCGTGCTGGAAGTTACACCAGAAGGCTTGCATCGCTATGAAGGCGGCTACCACGAATATGTAGCTGCAACCGGTCAGGAAGCCCCCGGTCTGCACGTCTGAC
Source organism: Asaia spathodeae NBRC 105894 (assembly GCF_025994195.1). Taxonomy (NCBI): domain Bacteria; kingdom Pseudomonadati; phylum Pseudomonadota; class Alphaproteobacteria; order Acetobacterales; family Acetobacteraceae; genus Asaia; species Asaia spathodeae. Next base: position 22,745 of record NZ_BAPY01000005.1, read on the forward strand.
CTCCGCATCTGATCGGCTGACTGCGCTGCCCTCTGGCGCACCGGCCGGTATTCCCAAAGACTATTTCGACGGGGTTTTCTTGTACCGTTCTCTTTGCAGGCTCATCGCCACCGGTTCCGCAGTTTTCAGCATCTCACAGGCTCTCGCCGCTGAAGCGCCCCCGCCTCAACCAGCCCCCGACAGCCTCGCTTTCATCGCGGAAGATCCTGCTCTTTCCGCGTTGATCGGTCGGGCAGCGCCTGACTTGCGATACACCACGCTCGATAATCACACGGTCGATCTTGGGGCGCTCTACGGTCACAAGCCGATCTATCTGAAGCTCTGGGCGACCTATTGCATCCCCTGTCGCGCCCAGATGCCCGAATATGAGGCGCTTTATCGGAAATATGCCGATCGCATCGCCTTTTTGGCGGTCGATATCGGCTTTGGCGAAAAGCCGGAAAAAGTCGCCGCTTTTGTCGCGCGCGCCGGACTGACCATGCCGGTCGTGATTGATGATGGCAGATTGAGCAACTGGTTGCAGATCAAGGCAACGCCTTTGCATGTGCTGATCGATAGCACGGGTCGTGTGGCCTATGCGGGGCATCAGGACGGCCCGGCCCTTCAGGCGGCGCTCGACCGTCTCACGAGACCAGCCCCGTCAACGGGGCGTATCGCCCCCTCGGATGTGGGCCAGCAAGCCGTCTTCAGGATTGGCGAGAACGTCGCGTCTTTTGCCAAATCAAAAGCGTCAGGCCCTCTGTATTTAGCACCGGCACATCAGAAACACGCCGTGCTTTTCACGGCGCCATGGTGCGAGTCCTATCTGAAGGAACTTGAACCGCGCACGGCTCGGCATTGTGCCATGTTTCGCGCCATCGCTCAGCGCAGCGTTTCGACCCACGCTCTGCGCTGGACCGCTGTCGCGAGCCGCCTCTGGACTGAAGAAAGCGATCTCGCCCCTTTCCAGAAGCAGCTTGGCCCCGATATCAATCTCGTTCTCGACAGAAATGCCTCGGTCTTCGCACGCTTCGGCGTGCGGCAGATCCCTGCTATCGCCCTGATCGACGCAAATGGCCGCCTTCAGGACATGATCGACGCGGATGATTCGCAGGCCGAGCGCAGGCTAACGGCTTTCACAAAGGCACCCTGACCCGGTATGGCGGTCGGGACCTAATCCCGATCGCCCCAGCGCCATTTGAACCCGCCTTTCGTATGCGCGCGGCACAGGACCACGAAAAAGCCTATGGCGCATAGAGCAACAATCAGGGAACCGACCGACGCCGCAGTTCTGTAAGCTGGCGGAAGCAGGGGCACGAGAAAGCCTGGCGCTACAATGATGACGATAATCGACAGGAAGGAGACCCATCCCTGCCAGCTGATCGGCAGCCCGGCGCCGTAGCCATAGCGTTTGGGCCTGAACCAGGGATTGTTGTTTTTCTGCAGCATGTTGCGCGTTCTCCCGGCGATACTGGTCTTGCTCGCGATACCAGGCCGACGCTTCCTGAATGGCCACAAGCCCGCGCCCGACCCGGAAGCGTTCAGACTAGCATGACGATGGCCGCGCTGCTGAAGATTTCCCACCAACACATGATCGTCATTCGGTGCCAAGTGCGAGACCAGCCTTCGGCGATATCCGGATTTTCTGCCTTGCCGAACGTCGGCAGCCATCAGGCGCGCAGTCTAAAAGCCTGCGGATAGACCCGCATGGCCAGGCGCGTCAGCCAGGTGCGGTATGGGGCAACGAGCGACAAAATCTGCCCGAACCCCCATTCGAGATAACTGTCATCAGGGTCGCTCACACCCGTCTGATAGATGACGTAGCCAAGCCAATGGGTCGATACGATCATGATATTCGCAACCAGCCCCGGTATCGCCTCGTCACTTATCGAAAGGGCTCTCATGCGCTTCATATGCTCGATCAGAGCCGTGACATGGCCGCCAAGAACGTCACTCAGGGCCGTGGCATCGGCCTGAAGAGCCGGGGCGAGGCGAAAAAGGGCATTGCCGTCACGCAGCAGCGCACGATGGTGCCAGCTCAAGGCACACCAGTCGCGCAGGAGGGCAACCGCTTCCATCACGCTTCGCAACAACTCGGCACGGGAAACGCCTCTCCCCGCCTGCGGCAGCGCGTCAAAGAGCGCGCGCGCCTCTGAGTCGAACTGCACGAACATCGCTTCGATCAGCTGCGCCTTGGTCTTGAAATAATAATAGAGATTGCCCTCATTGATCGCGCATCGTGCCGCCAGCTCACGCGTGGTCAGGCGATCGAACCCCACCTCATTCGCAAACAGCCGCGCTTGCTCAAGAATTCGTGATCGAGTCGAGTCAGGTCGGGCCATTTTTCCGGTCGCATTCTAAGGTGTTCACCTTATATCGTCTAAGGTGTAAGCCTTAGATATCGGAGTCATCCCGCGATGTCAGCCCTTCTGAACAAAGTCGCCACCCTTCCAGCCCAGTTCCAGATGATGCGCGCCACGATACGCAACCCGGTCGATGCGTTGCCCAGGGCCGTGTTTCACGAGCGTCTGGTAGAGCGTCATTTGGCGCGTCAGCATATCGTCTATGTCTGCGCCCCCGATCTGGTGCGCGAAGCGCTGGTGACAAACAGCGATCGTCTCGACAAGGGAGAAGGCCTGCGCCGTGCCATCGGCCCCGGCCTTGGCGAGGGCCTGCTGACTGCCGAAGGAGCGCATTGGCGCTGGCAGAGACAGGCGCTGGCCCCCGTCTTTCGTGCAAGCGGCGTCGGGGCCTTTTTGCCTGCCATGACCAGCGCGACACGTCGCTGCGTGGAAACGCTCTCGGCAGAGGGGGGCATCGTGGCGATCGATGACGTCATGATGCGCCTGACTGGACGCATCATCGTCGAGACCATGCTCTCGGCGCCGGATGCGGTCGATGCCGATGCCATGGCCCGCAACCTTGGCGTCTTTCTGCATCAGACGCGCTGGAGCATTCTGGGCGATCTTCTGGGAACGCCGGAATGGCTTCCTCACCCTGGCAAGGCACGCGGTCTCGCCGCAGCGCAGGCCCTTCGTGAAGAAGCAATGGTTCAGATTGCCGCACGCAGGGCACTGCTCGGCAACGCCCCCGAAAAAACACCGGACGATCTTCTCGCACGGCTACTGGCAGCGAAGGACCCGGAAACGGGCCGTGCCATGCATGACAGTGAGATCGTGGACAATCTCCTGACCTTTCTCACCGCCGGCCACGAAACAACGGCTCTTGCGCTGGCCTGGACCTTCGACAGGCTGGGCAGGCACCCCGAAATCCTGCGCGAGGTGCAGGCCGAAATCGACGCTACCCTGACGGATGACGGGCCGACACTGGAACAACTCGACAGCCTCTCTCTCACCCGCAACGTGCTGCGTGAGTCGATGCGTTTGACACCACCGGCTCCCATCATCGTACGCGAAGTGACGGAGGCCTTTGCGCTTGAAGGCGTGAAGCTAGAGAAAGGTACGCGCCTTGTCGTGCCGATCTATGCCCTGCACAGGCATCGGACCCTGTGGGAGGCTCCGGAAATTTTCGATCCGTCACGCTTCGTCGCCAGTGCCGGTCAGTCTCGCCCTCACGACGATCGCTACGCCTATATGCCTTTCGGGGCTGGCCCCCGTATCTGCATCGGCGCCCGCTTTGCAGAAACAGAAGCCCTCACTGTGCTTGCCATGACGCTGAAGGCGCTCACCCTGACGCCGGAGCTCAGCGTCACCCCACCCGGCAAGATGGAAATCACCCTTCGCCCGGCAAAGCCTCTGCTCATGTCTGTCAGGAAGAGAAACTGACAGCGCGAGCACAGCGGCGCGACATCGAAGACTACTGAGGCGATCCGGCTGTTGCCGTTTTCGGCCCTACGCAACTCTGTCTTTTATCGTCAACGCGGCGGCTGTTAGCCGCGCGCGTTGACGACTTGGGACATAACGCTCGGTAAACAGAGGGTAGCCGGATCCTGCACGCAGTAATACCGCCACCCCGTTCGAAAGCGAATTACAGACCGTTCAGCGGCGGCGGGACGCGAGCGGCGGCCAGAGCGGTCTTCTGACGTTCAGCCAGAGCGACCTCATCGAAATCGGCAATCAGTTCCTGAAACAGGCGATGCCAGTTGAGCTTGGCCTTGAGGCGCAGGAAGACACTGCCGAGGCCAATCGCCGAGCGATCCACCAGCACGAATTCCCGAGAGGGTCTTACACCCCCCGTACGCTTGAGTCCCTCATAGACTTTCTCGGCAATATCACGTCCGAAATTGGGGTCGTCACTCTCCTGAATGAAACGTTCCCGATCATCCATGAGCGGACCGTAGATGAATCGCGCCCATTCATTCAGAACCGATGCGGTATCGCGTGAAATTCCCTTGAAGCCCCAGGCCTCATAGGCGGCAAACGCCATCTCCTCGTCATTATCCCGCAGGGCATTGAAGAGGTCGATGATGCCCTTGATGAAATGGGGCGGGAAAATCCGAATGGCGCCAAAATCGAGCAGGTTCAGGCCCCAGTCCGGGCGAATAGTAAAATTGCCCATATGCGGGTCGCCATGGATGATGCCGTAGCGATAGACCGGGGTATACCAGGCCTTGAAAAGGGCCGTCGCAATGGCGTTTCGCTCTTCCTGGCTGGGATTGGTGTCGAGAATTTTCTGGATGCCGCGCCCGGACACCCATTCCATGGTCAGCAATCGCCTGGTCGAAAGCGGTTCGACTGGCAGGGGCACCGTCACCTCGGGGATATGCTGGAGCATGTCGCGATAGAGCCGCATATGCGAGGCTTCGCGCTCGTAATCCAGTTCTTCGCGCAGGCGTTCCTCAAGCTCGCGCACGACTTCATCCTGCTTGATGGCAGGCAGGAATTGCTGGACCAGCCCCACGACAACGCGGAACTGACGCAGATCGGATTCCACAGCCGCGTTCATATCGGGATATTGCAGCTTGCAGGCCACTTCCTGCCCCTCTGCGGTGACAGCACGATGCACCTGCCCGAGGCTCGCTGCCGCGATAGCCTGATGGGAAAAGGAGCGGAACTGCCGCTCCCAGTTCGCGCCAAGCTCGGTCATCATGCGACGACGCACGAAGCTCCAGGCCATGGGCGGTGCGTTGGCCTGCAATTCAGCAAGCTGGTTGGCATATTCCTCCGGCAGGGCACCGGGGATAGTCGAGAGGATCTGCGCGCCCTTCATGAGTGGGCCTTTCAACCCGCCCAGCGCCGCACGAAGATCATTGGCATGGATCGCCTGATTGGATTTGAACCCGAGCTTGTTGCCGATCACGCGTGTTGCGATGCCGCCAACCGTGCTCGAGGCCCGCGCCATGCGCTTGAATTCACCGAACAGGCCAGTCTGGTCCAGATCTTTGGAGTTACTCATCGCTTATGCGCTCTTGTCCTGTTTGTCCTGAGCTTCGAGCTCATCGATGAAGCCTGAAATCACATCCAGCCCCTTGCGCCAGAAGCCCGGATCGGTGGCATCCAGCCCGAAAGGCGCCAGAAGCTCAGCATGACGCCTGGTCCCGCCCGCTTCCAGCATCGCGACATAACGATCCTGAAACGCAGCTGTTCCCCCCTGCCCCTGTGTCTCGCCCTGATAGACGCCATAAAGCGCGTTCACCAGACAATCGCCGAACGCATAGGCATAGACGTAAAAGGGCGAATGCACGAAATGTGGCACATAGGACCAGTAGGTGTCGTAATCGGGGGTGAACTCGAATGCCGGGCCAAGGCTTCGTGTCTGCACCTCGCGCCAGATTTCACCCAGTCGCTCGGGTGACAGCTCGCCCTTGCGGCGCTCGTCATGCAGCCTGACCTCGAACTGATAGAACGCAATCTGACGCACTACCGTGTTCAGCATGTCCTCTACCTTGCCTGCCAGCATGCGTCGGCGTCGTGCCGGGTCGGTCTCAGCATCGAGCAGGGCCTGAAATGTCAGCATCTCACCAAACACAGACGCGGTTTCGGCAAGGGTCAGAGGCGTTGACGACTGAAGATAGCCCTGACGCGCCGCCAGAAGCTGATGCGCGCCATGGCCCAGCTCATGCGCCAGCGTCATCACATCGCGGCTACGGCCATGGTAATTGAGCAGGACATAAGGATGCGTGTCAGGCGTTACCGGGTGAGCGAACGCCCCCGATGACTTGCCCGGCACCGGCGCCACATCGATCCAGTCATTATCCATGAACTGGCCGACAAGCGCGCCAAGGCGCGGGTCGAAGCGCGTATAGGCGTCGCGCACGATCGACTTGGCCTCTTCCCACGGAATCAGGCGATCCTCATCACCGGGGAGCGGCGCATTACGGTCCCAGTGCTGCAGCTTGTCGAGGCCGAGCCAGCCCGCCTTGAGGCTGTAATAACGATGGGCCAGACGCGCATAATCGGCATCGACAGCAGAGACCAGAGCCTCGACGACCTCATCCTCGACCATATTGGCGCGATTACGGCTCGAAGACGGGCGCGGGAAACCACGCAACCCGTCCTCGATCGCCTTGTCCTTGGCCAGTGTGTTGGTAATCAGCACGAGAAGACGCTGATTGGCCCCAAGCGCGCGACTGACTTCTTCCGCTGCGAGACGGCGCTTTTCACGATCGGGGCTGGAAAGCTGGTTGAGCGCCATACCCAGTGGGCGCGTCTCGCCATCGAGCGTGACGGTGAGAGACGCCATCGTCTCGTCGAACAGACGGTTCCAGGAGGCTCGCCCCGTGACCGATTTCTCGACCAGCACCTGCTCGACCTCGTCTGACAGCTGATAGGGACGCCACACGCGCAGATCGCGCAGGAACGGTGCCCAGCGTGCGAGTTCGGGCGTTGTCAGACGCTGCGCCAGATCGTCTTCCTCGATGCGGTTCAGCTCGAGCGTGAAGAACAGCATATGCGACGAGATGGCCGTCAGGCGCTCGGTCATGCCTTGCGAGAAACGCCCGGTCTCGGGGTCGCTGGTATGAGCAGCAAAGCTGAGCTGCGCAAAAGCCCCAAGACGCCCCATGCGCTGGTCGATGCGTTCATATTCGGCAATTGCTTCGGCCAAAGCTGCTCCGGTTGCCGTGCCCAGCTTGCCCTTCCATCTCTCGGCAAAGAGACGCGCTTCCTCATCGCATGCGGCAAGGTCGCGCTCTATCGCCGGATCGGTCAGCCCGGCATAGAGATCAGAGAGATCCCAGCGGGGCAGTGAGGCGCTGTCGGCTTGAGCCATGAAACGATGTCCTTGTCTTCTTGATTGGGCAAAGACCCTCCTGCGCCGCGAATACTCGCCGGGGCGGCAGGAGGGAAGCGCCCCTCTCTGGTAAGGGGCTGTACTGGATCAGCGGAAAGCGGGCTCGTCGAAGCCGCGCAGCTTGCGCGAATGCAGGCTGTCGACACCGCGCTCACGCAGAAGCCTCATGGTCTCTATGCCAACCATCAGATGCTGGCTGACGCGCTCGCGATAAAAGGCATTGGCCATGCCGCGCAGCTTGAGTTCCCCATGAAGCGGCTTGTCGGAAACGCAAAGCAATGTGCCGTAGGGCACGCGAAAACGAAAACCATTCGCCGCAATGGTCGCAGATTCCATATCGACGGCGATCGAACGGCTCATGTTGATCTGGGTGAAGAGGGCCCGCAGGCGCAACTCCCAGTTGCGGTTGTCGGTCGTCAGCACAGTGCCGGTGCGCAGCCGGGTCTTGATGTCGCGGTCTTCCAGACCCGTCACGCGTTGCATGGCTTCCTGCAGCGCGACTTGTACTTCCGCGATGGGCGGCACGGGAACCCAGGTTGGCAGATCGTCATCGAGCACATGATCATCACGCACATAGCCATGGGCCAGCACATAATCACCCAGTACCTGCGTGCGGCGCAGTCCGGCGCAATGGCCGACCATCAGCCAGCAATGGGGCCGCAGAACGGCCAGGTGATCGGTGATGGTTTTTGCGTTGGACGGGCCGACACCGATATTGATCAGCGTGATGCCGTCACCATCCTTGCGGCACAGATGATATGCCGGCATCTGCGGCAATGAATCGACAGGCTGCCCCTCCTGCCCATCACGCGTATAGACCGCATCACCCGGCTCGACGAAGGCGTGATATTCGCCCCCGGCATCGATCTGCGTGCGGGCAAAATCGCGAAACCCGTCGACATAGCGCTGGTAATTGGTCAGCAGGATGAAACGCTGAAAATGACGCGGCGCCGTGCCGGTATAATGATGCAGTCTCGCGAGCGAATAATCCGTGCGCTCGGCGGTAAAGAGTGCAAGGGCACGAGGCGCGGCCGGGTCGGGAATGATCTCGCAATTGGCGATACTGTCATCTGTCGCGTGCAGATCAGGCAGGGCGTAATTGTCCTGCAGCAATTTCAGATCGGCCTCGGTCAGACCGGTCACTGCATCTTCCATCACATAAGGCAGCGGCATGGGGCGTCTGGACAGACCCACATGCACAGGCTGCCGATAGCACTCGATCAGATTCTCGATCTGTGCGCGCCAGTAGCTGCGAAACAGCGACGGCCGGGTAAGCGTCGTGCCATAGAAACCCGGTTCGAGCAGCACGCCGAAGCGCGGCTTGACGTCATGAGGAATAGACCCGCGCTGAAGCGGAAACGCGAGATAGGGATAGAACGATTCAGCGGGCTGACGGGACGCAAAGGCATCACGCAGACGCTTCACCCCTTCTTCGTAAAGGGCCTCGATACGATCGAGCGCAGCTTCAGCGTCATGAAACGGCATGAAGCCCGATCCTACCTGATCGAATAACCTGTCCTGTCCTGCTGCGCTCATCCTGCACCTCCGGGTGTCACCGTCTTGCGACAGGCTAGCCTGTTGTTCAGGTCAGTGATAGACGTCGATATAGTTATGTTATAACATAACTATATGCTGCACTCTGCCTCACGAAATTCTCCTGCTTCCATCACCAATGACGTCACCTGCCGCAAGGCGCTGTGGCGCCGCTATGAGGGTGACCCCTGGGCTGCTTTCGACGCCTTGCCGGTTTCGATACGCCGTCGTCTGGCCGAACATGTCTATGACGCCTGGTCGGTCAATGCGCTTATTCTCTGGCGACATTACAAGAAGGTGCATGGCGCGACGCCACGCGCCGAGCGCGCCATGATACGCTATCTTGATTATTGCGAGCGCCTCGAGCAGGAGGCCTTCACCGAACGTCACGGCGCCCTTGCCCATCTTGATGCCGGGGCAACGCCCATGCGCTATGGCGCCCTGCCCGCCGCCGAGTGAAAACCAGGACTCACCGGTCATCACTCATTTGTCACACCCTGATTCCAGTACTCTCTGCCATACTGAGCAGAAGCCATGCATTACATACTTGTAAATATTTTCTCCTTCGACGGATTTCGTTCCAAAACCACGCAGAACGCATGGCATAGAATGCCTCGAGATACTGTGAGAAATTCAGAACATTTAGGCGTTTTCCTCTGACTACTGGAAGTTCAACTTCCGGCATGGAGCGGCCACCACTCCTTGGTGCGCCCTATATCGCTCATCATCCAATGTGGCGACGGGTTTTGTATGCGCTGATGGGCATCTTCATGCCCATCGCAGCCTCGACCCAGAACTCTCTGTTCTCCGGCAATCTGAGCAATGCCGCTGGTGAGGCCGGGCTCAGCACGGCAGAGGCCACCTGGCTGGTCGCAGGTTTTGTAGCCGCCGCCGCCTTCGCCAATCTCGTGGTGATCAAGGGGCGTCAGCAATATGGAATCATGTTTTTCCTTACCAGCCTGCTGGGTGTGAATATCGCCACAGGCCTCCTGCTGATCTTCTTCCCTTGTTTTACAACACTCATGATCAACCGCGTCAGCAACGGTCTCATGGTCTCGACCAATGTCGCAGCGGGCGTTTACTATCTCATTCAGGCCCTGCCGAAGTCGCGCCGGGTGGAAGCCATCGCCATTGCCATCGCCAGCCTGCAACTGGCCAACCCGATCGCAGCGCTCGTTCCGGTAGACCTGCTGACCGGCTCCGGCAATTTCGGCTTTGCCTGCATCGCCACGGCGCTGGGCGCCCTGCAGCTCGCCCTCGTCCTGCTGTTGCCTCTCCCCACCACGAACATGGGAAAAGTCTTCGAGCCCATGGACTGGTTGTCTGGTGTGCTCCTGCTGGGAGTGTCGATCTGCCTGGCTGCCGTACTCACGCTCGGTCGCACGATGTGGTGGACAGATACCCCCTGGATCGGCTGGCTTCTGGTCGGGCTGGTCGTTTCCGGCGCGTGCGCCCTGTGCGTAGAGTTCTGTCGCACGCGCCCGCTGCTACAGATCAACTGGCTCAGCACAGGAACCATTCTGCGCTTCGGGCTTGTCGCCATCATGGAACGCCTGCTGCTTTCAGAGCAGAGCACGGGTGTGATCGGCCTGTTCTCCCACGCCGGGCTGATCAATGACCAGTATCACACGCTCTATCTCTTCGTGATCATGGGGATGATTGCGGGCATTACGGCCATGGCTTTCTCCCTTTCCCCACGGCTCATTCCCGTACAATGCATTGTCGCCCTGCTGGCGATCGCCCTGGCTTCCTGGCTCGATTCAGGCAGTAACGGCCTGACACGACCGAGCGATGTCTATGTCTCGCAGACCCTGCTTGGCTTCGGCACGACGCTCTTTGTCGGCCCTGCCCTGCTCTATGGCATCATCCTGGTCCTGAGATCGGATACGAGCCACTTCATCTCGACCATCTATGTCTTCGCCATCACGCAGAGTATCGGCAGCGCCACGGGCGCAGCACTTCTGGGCAGTATGCAATATTACTACCAGAACTACGCGATGGTCGGGTTCTCGTCGCGCATGGCCGACACGGCCTCGCTTTCCCTCGCCGCAGCCCATCAGGGCCTGTCCTCGATAGCGCAGACACTGTCCGATCAGTCCGCCGTCATGGGCTATCTCAATGTCTTCGGCTTTGTCAGCGTTCTTGCTCTCTGCGCGGTGGCACTGATCGCGCTCGTGATGCTCTGCAAACACCTTCTAGAGATTTCGGCAAAACACCCGTCATGACCCAAACGCCCAACGCCCCTGCCGACGCGCATGATACCCGCACAGCCCCGTCTGCCTCTCCGGCGCCGGTCTGGCATCCGCCCAGGCGCACTCTTCTCGTGCTTGCAATCGTCTCGTTTCTGGCCGTCATCGCCATTGCCTGCATTCTGGCCGCTTTCGACCTTGCGCCCTTCGGCGAGCAGGGGGTGCGCACTGATGACGCCTATATGCAGGGCCATGTGATGATCGTGTCCCCGCAGGTACCCGGCTATATAGAGGGGGTATTCGTCACCGATTATGCCACCGTGCATAAGGGACAGCTTCTCGTGCAGATCGATGAAAGCACCTACAAGGCACGCGTGGCGCAGACGCAGGCCGATCTGGGCAGCAAGCAGGCTGCGTTGATCAACAACAGGCAGAATCAGGCCTCTGCCCGCGCGCGGCTCGACCAGCGACAGGCGGCGCTCATGACTGCGCGCGCCCATCTGACACGCAGCAGCGCCGATCATCGTCGGCAGGCCGCGCTTGTTGGCGATCAGAGCGTCTCACAGAAGGAATATGATGCCGGGCTCGATAGCTGGCGTTCGGACGAAGCCTCGCTGCGGCAGGCCCTGGCCGATGTGCGCGCCGCAGAAGCAGACGTGAAAGCGGCCGATATCCAGGAGCAGGTCCTGAGTGCGGATGTGCGTCAGGCAGAAGCCAGCCTGCTCTCGGCACAGATCGATCTCAACCGCACCCATATCCATGCAGAAAGCGACGGAGTGATCGGCCGCACCGGTGGCACCCATATCGGCGCCTATGTCGGTGCAGGCACGGCGCTTTTCTCGCTCGTTCCCAACGAACGCTGGGTGGTAGCCGAATACAAGGAGGCCCAGACGGGCAATATTCGGGTTGGTCAGGCTGCGTCCTTCACGGTCGATGGCCTCAACGGACAGAAATTCACCGGCCGTGTCTTTCGTATCGCGCCCGCCACAGGTTCCGAATTTGCCGTGGTCAAGCCCGATAATGCGACTGGCAACTTCGTGAAAATCCCTCAGCGTATCGGTATCTATATCGCCATAGATCCCAACCAGCCCAATGCCGAGCGCCTCGCGCCGGGCATGTCGGTCGAGAGCTATGTCGCGACGCCAGCCGATACCGGCCACGACCATAAACACTCCGGGGAAGCAACACCGTGAGCGCCCGTTATCGTGCCTCGCTCATGGCAGGGCTGGCAGTGCTGCCGCTGTTTCTGAGCGCCTGCCAGAAAGGCGATTTCATCATGCCCCGGGGCTCTGCGGTGACAGCCCCCGCAACATGGCGGCAAGGCAATGCGGCCCAGCCCGGGACGACGCTCGACCCGCAATGGTGGAGCCAGTTCGGCGATCCGGTTCTGGTGGCACTCGTTTCCCGCGCGCTTGAAAACAACCCTGACCTCGCCCTTGCTGCAGAGCGCGTGCTCCAGTCGCGCGGGCAGATGCGGCTCGCCCTCAGTGCCCAGTTGCCGCATATCGATGGACAGGGGCTTGGTGTTGGCAACGGCCATCTGATCGGACAGAATTTCAGCCAGTACATTCTGGGTGGCACACTGACCTTCGATTTCGATCTGTTCGGCAAGCTGCGCGAACAGACGCGGTCGGCACGGGTGCAGACCCTGTCGAGCGAGGCCGACCGCGAGACAGTCAGGCTCGCTCTGATCAGCGACACGGTGCGGGCCTATGTCTCGCTTCAGGCGTCACGCAGCGCGCTCGCCATTCTCGAACGCAATCTGGCCGTAAGACAGGCCGAACAGACCCGAGTGACCCATCAGCTCAGGGCGGGGTATGAAAAAACCAGTTCCCTTGATCAGGCCGACGCGCTGGTCAGCGATGCGGAAGCACAGATTGCGTCGACACGGTTGCAGATTGCCCAGCAGGAAGACGCTCTGGGCGTGCTGCTCGGTGACATGCCTGGAGACCAGATCGCCACCCTTACAGCGGGACTCCCTCTCGAAGCCCTGCGCCTGCCGCCTGTCATCGCTCCGGTCCCTGCCCGGCTCTTGTCAAACCGGCCCGATCTCATTTCTGCTGCCGACCAGATTGTCGCGGCAGATCACAGTCTCAAATCGGCGCGTGCGGCCTTCCTGCCCGATATCGTGATCAATCCCGGTATCGGCACAGCCGGTGGGGGTGGACCGATTTCCGGAACGATCTGGGCCCTGGGCGGCAGTCTGCTTGCGCCGATCTTCGAGGGTGGCGCCCTGCGTGCCAGGGAAAGCATTGCTGTTTCGCAGCGCAATCAGGCCGCCTGGACCTATCGCAAGACCGCCGTGCAGGCTTTTCGTGAGGTGCAGGATGCGCTTTCCGGAACCACGCTTCTCGCAGCGCAGGAAGTCAGTCTCAAGCGCAGCCTGAGCAGCAGGCAGCACACGCTTGAGGATGCGCGTAAGGAACTGAGCACAGGCTATGTCAATTATTTCGACGTCGCCAATGCAGAAAGCGCGGCCCTTTCTGCTGAACTGCTGACGGTGCAGATCAGGGCCTCACGCCTGGCCGAACTCGCTACACTCTATCAGGCGGTCGGAGGCGGCTACACGGCACCAGCCAGCAAGCCGTAAGCCCTCGCCTACTGAACACGAATATCCACGCTGCTCCCGGCGCCGGTCGCGTCAACAAGAGCGATATGAGCAAAGCCGGGGCCGTCAGGTGTCCATGAAGGCGTAATCCCTATGGGCGTATCAAGCGGCACACCATTGACCAGCCAGCGATAGGGCTCGACACCACCGCTCGCAACCAGGCCAAGCGGCGTGACATGACCATCTTCGGCAAAGCACTCCACCCTGCCGCCATTGACCGGCTGCACGATCTGGGGGCCGTGCTTTTCGCCAAGTTTCTGCAAGGCGGGAGAAAGCGTTGCCTGAACCGGCATCGTATCGGTTGGCAGGGTGCCGCTTTCAGGCAGGATATCGAAAACATGCATCATCAGGGGGGCACTCGTACCGAGCCCTGTGATACCGGGCACTGCCGTGCCATCGGGGCGCCCGCCCCAGACAACGACAGTCCAGTCACCACGCAGCCCCGCTGCCCAGGCATCGCGCTGGCCATAGGAGGTGCCGGTCTTGAAAGCCACCCTGTCTTCACCTGTGACCACCCGGCCTTTGGGCAAGGGAGCGCCGCCCAGAATCGACAGGATCTGTCGGCTCGCCCTCGCGCCGATCAGACGCGCGCCGGGTGCGGGCTCGACAGGCCAGTCGAGACTGAGCGGGCGCGAGACGCCCTGATTGGCAAAAGCAACATAGAGCCTGCCCAGATCGAGCGGGGTAATGCCGACACCACCCAGTGCCAGAGCCAGGCTCGGCGAGGTATTGGGCGGTAGTTTGAGCCCGATACCCGCAGCATCGAGCGTACCGGCAAAATAGCCCGCCCCGATCATATCCAGTGCCCGCACGGCTGGCAGGTTATAGGAGCGCTGCAAAGCCGTACGCACGGTCGTGGTGCCGTGGAAGATACGGTCGTAATTGCGTGGCGCGTAGCCACCGAAATGGCTGGCACGGTCCTGAATGATCGTATCGGGCGCCAGCAGACCGAGCTGGAAGGCCATGCCGTAAATGGCGGGTTTGAGCGCCGAACCGGGCGAGCGCCAGGCGGTGATCATGTCGGCAGCACAGCCCGAGCAGTCATTGCCCGCATTGCCCTGCCAGGCAGCGATGCTGCCATCGCGGCGCGCGACCAGCACTGCCCAGGTTCCGCCAGCTGGTGGGGGCGTGTCACGCAGAATACCCGCGATACTGCCCTGGAGCCGCCGGTCGATAGAGGTCTGAAAAACGCCGCGCACGCCCTTGCGCCACTGCCAGAGGAGGGGTCCGGGCGCTTCATGAACGGCATGACCGATATGCAGCGTATAGGGCATTGCCCCACGACGCACCCACCCTTCGGCGGGCTGTGTTGCAAGAAGACGCGCCACCGCTGCCCGCGCAGCCTGCGGATGCCTGTCGGGGCGCAGGCTTTCGGGGTGACGCGCCATCACGATCAGAAGGGCCGATTCCTCCGAGCCCAGATGCAGCGGTTCGTGCCCGAACCACAACAGGGAGGCCGCCCGGATTCCCTCGATGTTACGGCTTTCGGGCGCGAGGGTGAGATAGAGATCGAGCACACCACGCCGGCCATAGCGCCACTCAAGCTGCACACCGCGTAGCATGTCGAAGATCTTGCCGCGCAGGCTGTGCCTGTGCGGGGTGAGCAGACGCGCCGTCTGCATGGCCAGTGTCGACCCGCCAGAAACGATATGGCCACGCGTGACCAGCTGGAAGCTCGCCCGCAGAAGCGATAGCGGATCGACCCCCGGATGAACCCAGAACCGACGATCCTCAACCTGAAGCAGCAGCGCCAGATAGCGCGGGTCGACCGCCTCGCGCTTTGTGGCGAACCGCCAGGCGCCATCCGGGCTGACGCGCCCGTCAAGCACCTCGCCGCGCATGTCCTGCATCAACAGGGCCTGTTTTTCGGCCCGGCTCATATCCGGCGGCAGAAGCCGGTCAGCGGCCAGAAGACCGCCAGCGAGACACAACACTGCCAGAGAGGCGCCTGCCAGTCCGCGTCGCAGAAATCTTCTGCGCCTCGAGCCGGCTCGCTGGTCGAGGCCCGTCATCGCGGTGCGATGACGATCCGGCCAGCCGCATTGCGCCCCATCAGGGCCGGGCTGAAGCGATCACGCACGACTGTTTCAGGCAGCAGGAACTGACCCGGCGTGACGGCGCGCACGATATAGGCAAGCCTGAAGTCATTACTCCCCAGAAGACGGCTCGAAGACGGGCTGTAGGTGCCCCCTCGCAAATCGAAAGCGGCAAAGAAGCGGTCATCCTTGAGCGCCACAGCACTTGTTTGCGTCGTCTCGCCAAGGAAAGACGGACCAGCCTTGGGATCGGGCGCGTCTGAATCACTCCCTTCTTCCCCGTCTCGAACAATCTCTGCCTCCCGGCCGCGCAGGACGCTTTCGATCTCCCATCCTGCGGGCAGGAGCTGGGTCAGGACACAGTGATGCGCGTTACGATCCTGCGACTTGCCCTCGATCACCACCAGGAAACGGTCATTCTGACTGCCCTTAGCGGGGTCATAAGGCGCGCCATCCATCGTGACGGTCGAGACCTTCACCGTAAAGCCGTTGCTGATTGCGTCGGGCGCCTCCTTGGGTGTTCCGGTAACCGTGACTGTCATCCAGAGCGGTACGGTGCCGGTATTGCTCAGTTTTGTGCCATCAAGCTTGTCAGCATCGGGAGAAACGGCCAGCGGCAGGGCAATCGGACGGGGTTGTTCGACACCGTTGATGGCAATACCGCGCGCCGAATCGGGCTTGTTCATGGCAGAAGCCGCTTCAAGCAGGGCGGTGGTGGTCGCGTTGCTGATCCAGGGCACCGGCACGTCGAGCAGACCGAAGCGATCCGTCAGTTTCTGGGCAAGACCGTTATTGCCGCTCTCTGCAGCCAGCGACACCAATCCGCCGAGATCACGCAGATAGACCCAGTAATAGGGGTCGAGCATCGAAGGACGCCCGGACAGGGTCGGGCCAAGAGCATCGACAGCCATAGCGAAAAGCGCGTTGCTTGACGGACGCTCGTTGGCAAGCGCCAGACCGCCCGCAATATGACCAAGGGCCAGCGCATCGGCAAAGGTCGCATTTGCCACGGTGTCTCCCCAGAAAACGCGGCTCGATCCGCCCATGCCACGTGCCGAGGCGCTATCGCCCAGAGCACGCAGGGCCGGCGCATCAAGACGGCCAGCACGCGCCAGAACATAAAGCGCATAGGCCCTTGTTTCGGGCGTGACAGCGTTTTCGGAATTATCTGCATGACGATCGTCAATGCCGGGGCTCTGCGCCTGTGATGTCACGAGCCAGTCAAGAGCATGATCCAGCGAGTCCTGAGGCACCGCATATCCCGCCTCTTTCGCGTGGACCAGAAAATCGACGGCATAGATCTGCTCCCATGGGAGAAGCCTGCCATCGTTCAGTCGCCAGGAACCAAAACGCCCCCCGGCATCTTCGCGATCGACCAGCATGGATATAGCCGTGTCGATCCGTTTCTTTGCCCCCTCAGGCACAGTCAGGCGCGCAAGAGCCTCATGCCCCTTGAAGGCCAGAAGACCGCGTGCGGAGGCTGCAAGGCTGGTCGTATCATTGCCATAGCCAGCCTCGAGATTCTGAAGCAGGGCAATCGTATTGAGCCCATGCACACCCGAATAGCCGAGTGTCACGGCCGAACTGCCCGGTTCGAACTGGGCGAGCAGAGAGGCAGAGGCCTGATAGCTCTGGCCTGGGTCCTGCTTCTGCTCGGTCGATTGCGTGATCGGCAAATGACCCGGACGAACCTCGAGATCCCAGTTGCGGGTGAGAATGGTCCGGCCCTGCCTGTCAGCCAGCTTCGCCGTCAGATGGGCGATACCGGATTGATCGGCCTGCATGGATGTCGAAAACGACTGACGCCCCCCCTTTTGCAGATCGGCATCGAATTTGGCTGCACCGGTCAGGTGAACGGGGCCGCTGCTGCTGAGCGTAACCGCATAACGGCCAGCCGCCCCTTCCGTATTGACCAGCGAGACCAGATTGGTCGCCACATCGCCCGGCGCGAGAAAGCGCGGCAGGGTCAGATCGGCAAAGACGGGGTCCCTGACCAGAAGATCGGATTCTGCCGAACCGAGCGCGTCATCGGACCAGGCGGTTACCATCAGATGCAACGTGCCTTCAAAATCGGGCACATCGAGCGGTATGCGGGCATGACCGCTTTCATCAGGCGTGATGACGCCCGTGAAAAGCGAGACGATGCGGGTCGAGGTGACGGAGAGCCCTCCACCCTCGCCGCCTTCATCTCCGCCTTCACGCAGCAATCCTGCCTGCCCGACCGGCGTCATGAGATGAGCATAGCTGTCCTTCACATCCAGACCGAACGCCCTGCGCCCGTAGACCAGGTCGAACACATCGGGGAGCTTCCACTGCGTAAGGGCGAGAATACCCTGATCGACAGCCGACACCACAAAATGCACACGCTTGCCACCCTGAATGGTCACGGGCAGCGTGGCCTTCGTCTGGGGCCGGATGACCTGTGGCGTCTCAACGGCAATCTTCAGCCGATGCGCCGCCTGATCGAGCCCGATATAGGCCAGCCCCACGGCCCGCGAGGGTTCATGGGCGCGAGCGGGTGTGTCGAGCGGGCGGAATGCCGTGATCAGCACATAAGCCCCACCGGGCCAGTCAGCCTGCGCCGTGACCGGAATATCGAGCCCACCCTTGGGCAGGATGACCGTCTTGGCGCTTTGGACGCGATCGGTCGCAATCACGATCTGCGCCTCACCGGCGAAGGGCGCCTGAACATGCACGATTGTCTGACCACCGACGGGCAGCACCTTGTCACGCACGGAGACGCTCAGGCGGTCGGGAGCGTTGGGCCTTTCCCTGCTGTCAGACCACCATCCCGTGGTGAAACGCTGAGACGTTGCCGCATTTGTCGTCGGGTCCGTCAGGATCATCCGATAACGGCCGCCATCGAGCTCAGGTGCAAAATGCACGCGGCCCTGCGCATCGGTCGTAACCGTGCCGTGCTGAAGCGGCTCGTCGATCACATGGCGAACGAAATGCCAGCCGCGCGATTCCGAAATCCAGTCATAGGTCTCGTTCTCGCGCACCAGCGTCCAGGTCAGGGCGCGCGATGCAATGGGCTTGTTGTCAGGGGTCAGGGCAATCGCTTCGACCGGCACGGGCTGGGTCGCGTTATCGCTGCCCATTGGCGGCGTCGTGACCCGCATCCCGATAAGCAGGCGATCCCGTTTGACTGGCACCGAAAGGGTCTTGGTAACGCTACGTCCCGAGGGATCGAACAGGCTCACCCTGATTTCCGCCTTGATCGGCAGAGTAAGACCGCCAGGAAGATCGGGGGACACCAAAACTTTTGACTGCCCGGCATCATCTGTGTCCGGCACCGTGACGGATTGCTGGTCGGGGCTGAAATTCTGGGTTGCCAGACCGAACACAAAGCCTTTCAGGCCCGGCACCGGCTCTTCATCGCGCAGGATGCGCACCAGCCCCTCGCCGTGAAGATGCGCGGCAGGTGCGCCATAAAGATAGCGCCCCTCAATCGTGATCGGCAGCCCCTGACCTTCGGCCAGCTCGTTCTTGCCGGGCTTTGCCTCGACAGCGATGGTCTGCGGCACGAAATCCTGCACGAGAACAGAAGCGCGGCCGATCGGCGGCGATGTCGGATCGACATAGGCCTCAAGCGACCAGCTTCCTGCAGCAGCGCTGGGCGATAGAGCAAAGCTGTTGAGGAAACCGCCGCCTTCCTGCGGCTTGAGCACGAGCGTCTGAGCCTTCACGCCGTCTGGACGACGCAGAATGACGGTCAACGGCAGGGTGTCGAGCGCCTTGCCCTGGGCGTCACGCAGCAGAATGGTCGTATTCACGCTCTCACCGGGACGATAGATACCGCGATCGGTCACGATCACCGCCTGCTGCGGCCCCGGTGCTACATGGCCCTCTGCCCCCCGATCGGAGAAATCGAACCAGGCCTGTGTCAGTGAAACGCTCGTGAAGTCGCCATTCGGTCCTGTCGCCAGAAGCGTAACCGGCTGATCGGCGCCCTTGCCCTTGATCAGCCCGACAGGGAAAACAACCTGCCCTTCGCTGTCGCTGACCGCCTTGCCCAGATCGTCTCCACCCTGGGACACAAGGCGTACAGTGACATTCTTGAGCGGAAGCGCGGTCGACAGGGCGCGCGCATAGACATGCAGACCATCCGTGCCGCGCATCGTGGTCAGGGCGGTGTCGCTCACATTCACCCAGTGAGCAGCAATAGGCAGACCATAATCGTCGCTATCGTCTGATCCATCCGACGCTTTCGGCAATGGCGCTGCAATGCGGCTGTCGCCTTTGGGCGTCAGGGCATTCTCGGCAGTCACAAGATAAAGGCCCGGCTTCTGGCCCTCGATCAGCTTGGCGATCGGAAAAGCGGTGACGACGCCTGCATTGCGGGCGCCCCGCGTCTCCATCGTGCCTGACCAGACCTGGCTCAGACGCCTGCTGCGCAATCTTTCAAACTCATAGGTCTCGAGCGACGTCTGGGTTGTATCGACCCTCGGATAAGTATCCATGCTCGTCATGTTCTGGGCCGCAACGGGAGACAGACGCCAGACGCTGAGCCTCACCCGCTCCATATTGACCGTCTGGACATCGAGACCCGCAGCGCTGCGACGCGGCAGGATGAAACCCTCTCCCGCAAGGCTGAGACTGGGCTTACGATCTCCCGTGGCTATGCTCACCGAGATCGGATCGGCAAGAATACGCCCCTGGGCGTCGTGAATACCGCTGCTGAGGCTGATCTTGTAGCGCGTACTCCAGGCCAGGCCACCCAGGCAGAGATCGTGATCGCTTACCCTGATATCCGGGCGCAGGCTGGGCGTTATCTTGACATGATCGGCATAGTGCGGCCCGGCCTTGCTATCGAGCGACTTGGCGAAACGCAGGCACAATTCAGGACTCTTGCCGCCCGTGTTGAGCAGCGTGCGTCGAAACTGCATGGGCTCTGCCAGAGCCGCGGTACTGCACAGCAGCATGGCTGCAAGAGGCAGGCCGATGGTGACCATGCCGAGCGATCGTTTCTGCGCCGATTTTTTCATCAATTTCATCCAGAACCACAAAACACCGTTGCTTCTTGATGACAATCATTCAGAAAATCGGCAAGTCTCCCCAAGCGGGGTTTTGGCCACTACACCCATGGATGTGATCGTTATTTGATGATTTGAAATAATAATGACAGATAAAGAATGTAATGGTTTCAAATTATTCGTAAGTATCCATCTGGGTTCTGCCTTGTCCCGAATGCCAGGGCATCGGTAACCAGATCGAGCGCACGCAGGTCGAGAGAAGATCGCCCCTCACGGATCAGCGCCGCAAAATGACGGTAGACCCCTGCATATTCGTGCGCTTCTGCCAGAACGATCTCGAGGGAGCCGCGATGAAGCCGCGCGCCCCCTTCTGACAGGATCACTCTCTCCCCATTTCCGGCATGCCAGACGATTTCCCATATCTCGCTTGCCGCCACATGCCGCCAGTCGAATTCTGCCGTGATCGGCAGACCGGTCTCGCTGCCACGCATCGCAAGCCTGACGTGAGAGGGCGCGCGCTGATTACCGTGAAAAGACAGGAGGGCCGCATCGTAGAGAATAGCTTCGGACGACAAGGTGCAGAGTATCGAAAGCGCGTTGATCCCGGCATCGAAAACACCCAGCGCTCCGTCTCGCCACAACCAGTCGGCGCCGGGATGCCATTTCTCGGCATTTTCCTTCCAGGCGATTGTCACGCGCTCGATTGACAGTGTGGGGAGTATCTCCCGGAGTGCCGGGATGGAGGCCGCATAGACAGAATGCCAGGCTGCGAAAATCGTCAGTCCACGCTCATCAGCCAGACGGGACAATGACTCTGCCTGAGATCGGGTAACGGTCGGTGGCTTTTCAAGCAGCACATGCCACCCCGAAGCCAGAGCCTCATGGGCAAGGCCATAGCGCAGAGCGGGAGGTGTACAAAGCGCCACGGCATCAAGCACCAGATCGCTTTGCCTGAGCTCTGCAAGTGTCGCGAAAATCGGCACATTGAGGGCCACCGGCACAGGTGAGACGGCAGCCACGATCGTGAAATCCGGGTCGTTTTCCAGTGCGGGAAGATGCTGCTGCCGGGCAATCTGCCCTACCCCGATAACGGCTATACGGATCATCCGCGCTTCATTCCCGATCGTCTCCGCGATGACCATCATCGGAGTGTGGGGGGAACGTAACCCAGAAGGATGGGGGGTGAATAATAAGGAAACAAACCCAATTCATGGGCAAATGATTATCGATCCGCAGCAGAGGCTCGGTATGACAGGGGGGGGGCGAACCGCATTAAAAAAGGCCGGTATCCTGCGATACCGGCCCTTTTTATGTCGTGAGATAAACTTGTCAGGCCGAGAGCGCCCGCGGCTCCTGCGGAACTTCGTAACCGATGATGCGCGCGTAATCACGCGGCACGACCTGCCAGAAATGCGGCAGAACACGATCCCAGCGATGCAGCAACTCTGCCGCATAGGCGCTGCCGGTCTCATCAGCATGGCGCTGCACGAGCGAGCGCAGCGTCTCTTCCCATGCACTGCCTGCCTCGACACGGCCCCAGAGCAGGGTTTCCGGATTTACCCGCGCCTCGAACGCCTCATTCTTGTCGAGCACGAACGCCATGCCACCGGTAAAGCCTGCGCCGAAATTATCGCCGATCTGCCCCAGGATCACGATCGTGCCGCCGGTCATGTATTCGCAACCATTCGAACCGCAGCCTTCGACGACAGCCGTGGCGCCCGAGTTACGCACAGCGAAACGCTCACCCGCCTGACCTGCCGCGAACAACGTGCCTGCGGTCGCCCCGTAAAGCACGGTATTGCCGATGATGGCATTCTCTTCCGAGCGCCACGGCGCTGTCGGAGACGGCCTGACAACAATCGTACCGCCAGAAAGCCCCTTGCCGACATAGTCATTGGCATCGCCAACGACATCGAGCTTGAGTCCCTGCACGGCAAAGGCGCCGAGCGACTGACCGGCAGACCCACGCAGGCGCAGGGTCAGATGACCCTCGGGCAGGGTCTTCATGCCGAATTTGCGCGTGATCAGCGATGATACACGAGTGCCGATGGCACGATGCGTGTTCTGCACCGTGTAGTGCAAATGCAGCTTCTCGCGATGATCGAAAAGCGGCGTCGCATCGGCAATGACCTGCGCATCGAGCGTTTCCGGCACCTCATTGCGTCCCTCACGGGTGCAATAACGCGCATCCGGTCCCGGATCGGCTTGAACCAGAAGGGAGTTCAGATCCAGATCGTCGAGATAATCGGCGCCACGGGAGACCTGACGCAGCAGATCGGTCCGCCCGATGATCTCTTCCATGCTCTTGAAGCCGAGCTCTGCAAGGATGTTGCGTACGTCTTCGGCGATGAAGGAGAAGAGATTGATGACCTTCTCGGGTGTGCCTTCGAACTTGGCGCGCAGCGCTTCGTCCTGAACGCACACACCCACCGGGCAAGTATTGGAGTGGCACTGGCGCACCATGATGCAACCCATGGCAACGAGTGCTGCCGTACCGATGCCGAATTCCTCGGCGCCCAGCATGGCTGCCATCACCACGTCACGACCGGTCTTGAGACCGCCATCGGTGCGCAGTGTCACGCGATGGCGCAGACGGTTGAGGGTCAGCACCTGATTGGCCTCGGTCAGCCCCATCTCCCAGGGCAGACCCGCATATTTGATCGAGGATTGCGGGCTGGCACCCGTGCCGCCGCAATGACCCGAGATCATGATCGCGTCCGCCTTGGCCTTGGCCACACCGGCGGCGATGGTGCCGATGCCGGTACGGGCGACCAGCTTGACCGTCACGGTCGCTTCCGGGTTGATCTGCTTCAGATCGTAGATGAGCTGCGCCAGATCCTCGATCGAGTAGATGTCATGATGCGGCGGCGGCGAAATCAGCGTCACGCCGGGCGTGGCGTGGCGCAGCTTGCCGATGAGTTCCGTCACCTTGAAGCCGGGCAACTGCCCGCCCTCACCCGGCTTGGCGCCCTGGGCGACCTTGATCTCGATCTCGCTGCAATTATTCAGATATTCAGCCGTGACGCCGAAACGGCCAGACGCCACCTGCTTGATCTTGGAGCTGGCATTATCGCCATTCGCACGCGGCGTGAAGCGCGACGCATCTTCGCCACCCTCACCCGAATCCGACTTGGCACCAATGCGGTTCATGGCAATGGCCAGCGTCTCATGCGCTTCCGGGCTCAGTGCGCCCAGCGAGATACCGGGGGCCACGAGACGACGACGGATCGCCGTGATGCTCTCGACATCCTCAACTGGGATCGACTCACGCACACGGCGGAAATCGAGCAGGTCGCGAAGGGCGGTCGGCGGCTGGCGACGCACGGCATCCGCATAGCGCTTGAACAGCGAGAAGCTGTCTGTCGAGACTGCGGTCTGCAGCATATGGATGAGCTGCCCGCTGAATGCATGCACCTCGCCCTTGCGACGCAGCTTGTAGAGACCACCGATGGGCAGCGCATCGACGCCACCGGCATAGGCGGTTTCATGAGCCTTGAGCGCATTGCGCGCCAGACCCGGAAGGCCGATGCCCGAGATGCGCGACGGCATACCGGGGAAGAACTCGGCCACGAGAGCGCGCGACAGACCGATGGCTTCGAAATTATAGCCGCCACGATAGGCCGAAACGATCGAGATGCCGGATTTCGACATGATCTTCAGCAGGCCCTTGTCGAGAGCCTTGCGATAACGCTCAACCGCCTCACGCAGCGAGAGATCGCCGAATAGTCCGCGCTGCAGACGATCGGCAATGCATTCCTGCGCCAGATAGGGGTTCACAGTTGTGGCGCCCACGCCCACCGTCACCGCCATGCCATGTACGTCCATCACATCGGAGGAACGGACATTGAGCGAGGTGAAGGTACGCAGCGACTGACGCACGAGATGGATATGCACGGCTGCGGTCGCGAGGATCATCGGGATCGCAACGCGCTCTTCATTCTGCCCCTCATCGGAGAGGAAGAGATGGGTGCAACCGCCACGCACATAATCTTCCGCCTCATGGCGGATACGGGCGATGGCATCGCGCAGCCCGGCCTCACCATCGGCTGCACGGAAGGTACAGTCGACCGTCGCACCATCCTTGCCGCAGAAATTGCGCAGCGCCTCGAATTCACCCGTGGTCAGAACCGGGCTCGGAAGCTGAAGCAGGTCGCATTGCTCGGGCGACTGGTCAAGAATATTGCCCAGATTTCCCAGACGCGTGACGAGGCTCATCACGTTCATTTCGCGCAGGGAATCGATCGGCGGATTGGTGACCTGACTGAAGCCCTGGCGGAAATAATGCGCCAGCCCGCGATAGGTGCTCGACAGCACCTGAAGCGGGGTGTCGTCACCCATCGAGCCAATGGCCTCTGCCGAGGTCTCGACCATGGGGTGGAGAATGGTCTCCATCTCCTCATGGGTCAGGCTCATGGCCAGCTGGCGACGACGCAGCTGGTCGGCGGTGAACAGGACAGGCTCAGCCACATCGCCACGCACAACCGAGCTGATATTGCGGATATGCTTCGTCCAGGCTGTGAAATCCTGACGTTCAGCCAGAAGGTCGAGCAGTTCCTGCGGCGCGTAGAGCTTGGCTTCCTGCAGATCCAGACCGAGCGTTTCCCCCGGCCCGAGGCGCCCCTTCATGCGGGTATTGGCGTCCTGCACGCGCACCATACCGGCTTCGGAACCCACGATCAGCAGATCGTCCTGCGTGATGGTGTAGCGTAGCGGGCGCAGACCGGCGCGGTCCAGACCAGCGACAACCCAGCGACCATCAGTCGCACAGATAGCTGCCGGGCCGTCCCAGGGCTCCATCACGGCATTGCAATAGGAGAACAGCGCACGATGCTTGTCCGTCATGGACGCGCTGCCACCGGCGCTGGCCGGCACCATGAGCGTCTTGGCCATGGGGGCGTCACGACCCGCGTGGGTGAGCAGCTCGAACACGTTGTCGAACATCGCCGTATCCGAGCCCGCAGCCTGCACCACAGGTTTGAGGTCGTTCATGTACGGGTCGAGTTCGGCATTCGCGAGACGGGTCTCGTGGCTGCGCATCCAGTTCACGTTACCGGAAAGCGTGTTGATCTCGCCGTTATGCGCCAGACGGCGGAAAGGCTGGGCCAGCTTCCAGGTCGGGAAGGTATTGGTCGAATAGCGCTGATGATAGATCGCGAAGCGCGACACGAAACGCTCGTCGAGAAGATCGGGATAGAAATCCGTCAGGTTCTCGGCAAGGAACATGCCCTTGTAGATGAGCGAGCGGCAGGAGAGCGAGCACACGTAGAGATCGACATGCGCCTTGGCGGCTGCCTTCTCGATGCGGCGACGAATGACGTAGAGATCGCGCTCGAACTCGGCCTCGGAGCGGTTGAGGCGGTTGCGCACCATGATCTGTTCGATCTCGGGACGCGTCGCATTGGCCTTCTCGCCGATGCAGGCCGTATCGATCGGCACCTGGCGCCAGCCATAGATGCCGTAACCGAAATCGAGAATTTCGCTCTCGATGATGGCACGACCTTCTTCCTGCGACGCAAGATCGGTCTTGGGCAGGAAGATCATGCCAACGGCAATGCGCCCTTCGATATGATCGTCACCCGCGCTGTGGATGGCTTCGGCAAAAAAGTCCTGCGGGATCTCGACATGGATGCCGGCACCGTCACCGGTCTTGCCATCGGCATCGACCGCACCGCGATGCCACAGTGCCTTCAATGCGGCGATACCGGCCAGCACCACGTCGCGACGGCGCTTGCCATCAAGAGTAGCCACAAGACCCACACCGCAGGCATCACGCTCCATGGTCGGATCGTAAAGGCCTTCGAGGGCGCGAACATTGTCCTGATAGGACTCGATATAGCTCTTCTCGGTCATGGCCCTTACTCCGCCGCCACCAGTCGTGCGGCCTGATCTGCTGTCGCGTTCTCTTTTGCAGAGAGGAATTGGTACATTTCTGCTGCGGCTTCACGCCCGTCCCGGATGGCCCAGACAACAAGCGACGCGCCGCGCACGATATCGCCGCCTGCAAATACGCCCGGCACACTGGTCTCGAAGCGACCCGGCGTGACCTTGAGCGTGCCCCATTTGGTGACGGCCAGTTCGGGGGCCTTCCACTCACCGGGCAGGTCTTCAGGATCGAACCCGAGCGCCTTGATGACGAGATCGGCCTGAATGGCAAAGCTGCTATCGGGCATTGCCTCGACCGATTGACGGCCAGAGGCGTCAGGCAGGCTCAGGCGCATTTTATGAGCGCGCACCGCAGTGACAATGTCGTCACCGAGAAAGGCTTCCGGCGCAGCCAGCCAGGCGAAATTCACGCCTTCTTCCTCGGCGTTTTTCACTTCCTGCACCGAGCCCGGCATATTGGCGCGGTCACGGCGATAGAGGCAGGTCACCTTCTCGGCCCCCTGACGGATGGAGGTGCGTACGCAATCCATGGCGGTATCGCCACCACCGATCACGACAACATGCTTGCCTCTGGCATGAAGAACGGCATCATCGCCCGGCGTCTCGTCATAGCCGCGACGATTGGAGGCCGTGAGGAAATCGAGCGCCTGAACAACACCACCCAGACCGCTGCCCGGCACCGAAACTTCACGCGAACGGTAGACGCCAGTGCCCAGAAAGACCGCGTCGTGTTTCTCGCGCAGGCTCTCGAACGAGGTCTCGCCCGCAGCGCTGCCGATGGGTGTGGAGAGGTGGAACACGATTCCCTGCGCCTCAAGCAGCTCGTGGCGGCGGGCGATCACGTGCTTTTCAAGCTTGAAGCTGGGAATGCCATAGACCATCAGGCCGCCAATACGGTCGTGACGATCATAGACGTGAACCTGGTAGCCCAGGGCGCGCAGCCATTCCGCAGCGGCCAGACCGGCCGGACCAGCGCCAACGATACCCACGCTCTGAGCGCGCTCACGGGACGGGAGGCGCGGTTTGACCCACCCCTCCTCGAACGCGGTTTCAGTGACAAATTTCTCGACTGCGCCGATCGTGACGCTCTCGAAATCCTTCTGGATGACACAATTGCCTTCACACAGACGGTCCTGCGGGCAGATACGACCGCAGATTTCCGGAAAGGTGTTGGTCGCCGATGACAGGCGATACGCCTCTTCCAGACGGTTCTCGGCGGTGAGCTTCAGCCAGTCGGGGATGTTATTGCCGAGCGGGCAATGAACCGAGCAGAACGGCACGCCGCATTGCGAGCAGCGGCTCGCCTGCTGCTCGGCGCGATCAACCGCAAAGGCTCGGTAAATTTCGCCGAAATCCTCACGTCGTTCGGCGGCCGCGCGCTTCTCAGGCATCTCCTGCGGCAATGAGACAAACTGCAGCATCCGTTCGGCCACGTCACGTTCTCCCCATGAGCGAGCAGGCGCGACAAGCGCCCCTCGAAAACATGACGCAGAGGTAAGACAAGGCCAATTGGGCGATAAGTCATTAATGCTGACCCATCACCCAGCAAACGGAGCTTTTTTTCGATTAAATTTTACCCAAGCCCCAAAAATAGGTCCGAAACGGACCATTTAGTTGAGAAGCGTTCTCAACACGCTGATTTGGTTCAGATATTCCGGCGCCCGATCATAGACACTCTGAGGCGCGACTCCCAGCGTTTGCAGCGTCAACGCGCCGCTTGTCACGATATTGTCTTGTCCAAGCATGGCGAGTTGATCACGCGTCAGCAGCTTGCCCGGCAGATTTTCGAAAACGCGCGCCTGCGCCATCGCAAGAGCCTTTGGCACGGGAAGCAGACGCGGTTTGCGACCGACCGCCTGCGCGACGAACGCCATGATCTCCTCCATGCTCATCTGATCGGGGCCACCCAGCTCGAAAATGCCGCCGCTCGTTTCAGATGTCTCTGCCTCACCGGTCAGGCAGAGACGCGCTGCCTCCGCCACATCTTCCACAAACACCGGCTGCAGGCGGGTTTGCGGATAATAGACAGGCAGGATTGGCAGCAGCTTCGCCATAAGGCCGAACATGTTCAGGAAACTGTCCTGCGGGCCGAAGACAACACTCGGGCGCAGGATCGTAGCCTCGGGAAACGCCTCACGCACGCGTCTCTCGCCCTCGTCCTTGCTTCTCCCGTATTGTGAAGGCGCATCCAGTGCCGCGCCGATGGCCGAAACCTGGACGAAGCGGTCCACCCCTGCTTCTCGCGCGCGTTGCGCCACCCTGCCGGGAGCCTCGGCATTGATCGCCCTGAAGCTGGCCTTGCCGTTTTCTGTCAGGATCGACACCAGATTGATCGCCGCCTCGGCGCCATTCAGCGCAGCAGCCACTGACGCAGAATCGGTGACGCTGGCATAGACCGGCAGGATGGCCCCCGCGGGGCCCTCGGCCACCAATCGAACCGCCTTGTGTGGCGCACGCGACGCCACGCGAACGAGATGTCCCCTCGCTGCAAGCTGGCGCACCAGTGACCTTCCGATGAAGCCATTCCCGCCGAATACGGTGACGACAGAGCCTTGCATGAAAAATTTCCTCTTTTTTTCAAAGGGGGGTGTTGACGCCCCCCGCACAGCCCGGTAAACGCCTCTTCACCGAACGGGATGCCGAAAAAAGCGGCGCCCCGGACAGCCTCTGAGCCCAGATGGCGGAATTGGTAGACGCGCAGGTTTCAGGTACCTGTGTCCGCAAGGACGTGGAAGTTCGAGTCTTCTTCTGGGCACCATACGAAAAACGGAAAAGCCGACGAGAAATCGTCGGCTTCCGTTTTTTCTAGCCCCAGGGTTCTCAAAACATGGCCGCACCGAGCGCTTCGATCCATCTCTATGATGGTGATCTCCCCGATGATTTCGATCTCGGCCCGGTTGTTGCCGTTGATACCGAAGCCATGGGCCTCAACCCGCATCGCGACCGTCTCTGCCTCGTGCAGCTTTCCGCCGGTGATGGCGAGGCGCATCTGGTTCAGATCCGCCCCAAATCCCTGGGTGGGCGCTATGAGGATTGCCCGAACCTAAAGGCCCTGATGGCAGATGACAGCGTCACCAAGCTGATGCATTTCGCCCGTTTTGATGTCGCGCTTCTTCAGCATGCGCTCGGCATCACCGTGGCCCCTGTGATCTGCACCAAGATTGCAGCGCGTCTGGTCCGTACTTTCACAGACCGTCATGGCCTCGCCCATCTCTGCCGCGAACTTCTCGGTGTCGATCTGGCCAAGCAGCAGCAGACGTCAGACTGGGGCGCCGAAACCCTCACACCCGAGCAGCTCAGCTACGCTGCATCAGACGTGCTTCATCTGCATGCTCTCTGGGCAAAGCTCGAATCCCTCCTTATCCGTGAAGGTCGTCGCGAACTCGCGCAGGCCTGCTACGACTTCCTCCCTGCTCGGGGACGTCTCGATATTCTCGGTTATGAAGAGCCCGATATCTTCTCTCACCGCGCCTGATTATCCGGTCGGGCCGTCCTCAGGACCGGCCCGGTTGTTCCCTCTCTGGGGCAGCGCCATAGAAAGGCCTTGCTCGGATGGAAACTCGGCGATTGACCTCAGACCAGCAAAGCGGGAAGAGAACGCATGACCGAGCTTCCCCCTTCCGGCTCTCGCACAATGAACAATCCGGAGAACGGCCCCAGTTCCGCGCTCGATAGCGCCTGCGCCACCCTCTCCGCCGAAATCACGGGGCTTTCCGCCCTGCATGCCGTTCTCGGGCGTTCTCATGCGCTTGGACGCGCCTTCATCGATGCCGTTAAACTGATCGCCAGCACGAAAGGGCGCATCGTCGTTTCCGGAATCGGCAAATCCGGCCATATCGGCCGTAAGATCCAGGCCACTTTCGCATCGACCGGAACCCCGTCCTTTTTTGTCCATCCCGCCGAAGCCGCCCATGGCGATCTGGGCATGATCGACACGGATGACGTGCTGCTCCTGCTCTCGCAGTCGGGTGAGACAAGCGAACTCGCAGCCTTACTCGAGCATGCCGCCCTGCACGCCCTGCCGGTCATCGGCATGACCTCGTCACAAGACTCCACGCTCGCTCGTGCGAGCACGATCATTCTGAACCTGCCACACGCCCGCGAGGCCTGCCCTATGGGGCTCGCCCCGACAACCAGCACGATCATGCAGCTTGCCCTTGGTGACGCGCTGGCCATCGCCCTGCTGGAACGCCGGGGATTTACGGCGACTGATTTCAGGGCATTTCATCCGGGCGGCAAACTTGGAGCCCTGCTCAAGCCGGTCAGTCGGCTGATGCATGATGGCGACGCCATGCCGCTGGGCACGCCTGACATGACACTATCGAATGTCATCATCGAGATGACACGCAAGGCATTTGGCTGCATTGGCATTACAGATGACGCTGGAACACTGGTCGGGCTTGTGAGCGATGGCGATCTGCGCCCTGCCCTGACACGCAATCTGGATACGACGACCGCCGGGGAGATCATGAACCGCAACCCCATAACGACAAAGGGAGACGTTCTTGCCCAGGAAGTCATTCATCTGATGACGGCTCGGCGCAAGGCAATCAATAGTCTGTTCATTCTCGACGAGGCCGGACGCCCGGCTGGAATCGTCCGGCTTCACGACCTGCTTCGCATGGGGATTGCATGACGCAGAGTTCCTCCCCCGACGACCGCAAGAAACCGCAACGCGACGATTTTGCGCGTGATGCTGCCAAGCTTGCCGCGCTGCGCGAAGCTATGCGCGAACAGGGGCAGCAGAGGCAACGCGCCATTCCTACCTCGTCCGATCTGGCGTCACGTCGTCGTCTGCTCGACACCGCAAAATGGGCGCTGCCCTTGCTTGCCGCCCTTCTTCTGGGGTCGATCGCCGTCTGGCCCGAAATCGCCCGCTGGCTCAGCGCCAATCGTGCCGTCATGCAGGAAATGGCGCAGATGCGCGTCGAGAGCGGCAATCTGGAAGGCGCGATCTATCGCGGACTCGATGCCCATAACCGACCCTATATGGTCACGGCGCGGATCGCCCATCAGAACGGCCCCGACCGCATCGATCTGATCGACCCGGTGGCCGACACCCATATGGCAGGGGGCGGCTGGGCGCAGATCAAGGCAGACAAGGGCGTCTACATGCAGCATGAGCAGACGCTCAATCTGACTGACCATGTGGTACTTTATCGCGATGACGGCACGCTGCTCAACGGCCTGACCGCCGATATCGACCTGCATCGCAGCGTCATTTCATCGAATGACTGGGTGCATGCCGAAGGGCCATTTGGCATCCTCGACGCTCAAGGCTATTTTATCGACCAGCACGACAATCTGCTGCAATTCGTCGGACCGCAACGCGTCATCCGCAATGATGACCGTCAGGATGCCATGCCCGCCCTTACTTCACCCGCACACAAGGCCCCATGATGCGTCGCCTCATCCCTGCTTTGACCCTGAGTTCGCTTCTGATGGGCCTGCCGCTTCCCGGTGCCGCGCTTCTCGGCCTTGCCGGCTCGCAGGCTCTGGCCCAGGCCATCGACATGTCTCACGGCGAGCAGGTGAATATTAGCTCGGCAGGCCCTCAGACCTATGACCACGACGCCCAGACGGTCACTTTCGTCGATCAGGCTCGTGCCGTACGTGGCGATGTGACCATCGACGCCGATCAGCTTATCGGTTTTCTGCGCAAGAAGGCGCCGGACCCGAACGCCCCGCCCCAGCCGCCAGGCGATGCAAAGGCCGATGGCCAGAAGAGTGACGGCGATGGTGCCATGGGGGGCTCGATGGAGCTCTACCGGATGGAGGCCATCGGCCATGTCCACATCTATACGACAACCGATCAGGCTTGGGGTGACAAGGCGCTCTACGATATCGACCAGGCCGTTCTGGTCATGACCGGCAAGGCGCTCAAACTCACCACCCCTCAGGATGTGATGACGGCGCGCGACGTGATGGAATATCACGCCAATACGCGCATGTCGGTCGGTCGTGGCGATGCCACTGTCACCACCAATGACGGCAAGCGCATCAAGGCCGATGTTCTGGTGGCTTTCAGCAAGCCCGACAACGCAGCACCGGCTCAGGCCAAGCCCGCCCCCGGCCAGAATGGCGGCGACAGCACGGCACAGCGCTCGTCTAAACTCGATCGCGCCTATGCATGGGGCCATGTCATGCTGCGCACGCCCAACGAGACAGCGACCGGCGACCGTGGTGTCTATGTATTCGATACGCAGATGGCACGCCTGATCGGTCATGTGCATGTCACCAGCGGCCAGAACCAGAATAATGGCGCCTCGGCCATCGTGAACATGAAGACAGGCGTCGCGATCATGAATCCGGCGCCGGGTCAGCGCGTCGAGGGTATGGTCATTCCCAATGAAGCCTCGAGCAGCAAGCCCGGAGACACACATCCATGAGCGATAACGAGACCGTTCTCCTGCGCGACGTCCTGGATGATCCACAGGTGCAGACGGGGCTGATCGCCCATGGCATCGGCAAGAGCTATAAAAAGCGTCAGGTCGTGCGCAATGTCTCGCTTCAGGTGCAGCGCGGCGAAGCCGTCGGTCTGCTTGGGCCTAACGGTGCTGGCAAGACGACGAGTTTTTACATGATCGTCGGTCTGGTTCAGCCAGACACCGGCACAATCACACTGGATGGCGCCGATATCACGCAATTGCCCATGTATCGTCGGGCGCGACTCGGCATCGGCTATCTGCCGCAGGAAGCCAGCATTTTCCGCGGGCTGAATGTCGAGCAGAATATTCTGGCTGCCCTTGAAGTAGTCGAGCCTGATTATGACCGTCGCCAGACCATGCTCGATGGCCTGCTGGCTGAGTTCGGCATTTCGCATCTGCGTCACTCGCCCTCGCTCGCGCTCTCGGGCGGCGAGCGTCGTCGTCTCGAAATTGCACGCGCTTTGGCAAGCCAGCCCAATTACATCCTGCTCGATGAGCCTCTGGCTGGCATTGACCCGATTGCTGTCGGTGAAATCCGCGATCTGGTCTCTCACCTCAAGGACCGCGGCATCGGCGTGCTGATTACCGATCATAACGTTCGCGAAACCCTTGAGGTCATCGACCGGGCCTATATCATGCATTCGGGTCAGGTGCTGATGGAAGGCATCCCCGAGGAGATCGTCGCGAATGAAGATGTACGCCGCGTCTATCTGGGAGAGAATTTCTCCCTCTGATTTCTGATGGCGCGCCTTTCTCTTCAGGCGCGCCAGACGACCGGCCTTGTCATGACCGGTGCGCTGCAACAGGCGATCGGTCTGTTGCAGCTCTCGAATCAGGAGCTGCTTGCCGAGCTGACGATGCTCGCAGAATCCAACCCGCTCCTGATCGTCTCCCCCCCAGAAGACGACGCTCCGTCATTCACCGAGTCTGCGCTGGATCTGCGCGACGGCGATCTGCCGCGTGATCTGGAGCCGGAAACGCCCGGGCTGAGTGGCGAGACATGGGAAGACGAACCACTTCTGCACCATGGCGCCTATGACAGCGAAGATGAGTCTCATCATGAGCCGATGGCCCCGCGCCCGACACGGCTGGATCAGTTCCTGAGCCAGATCCGGCTGCGCTTCGACACCCAGCAAGAGCAGGCCATCGCGCTTGCCCTGATTGAGGCACTCGACGAATCCGGGCGGATCGAGACGCCGATCGGACAACTCGCGACATCCCTCGGCACCTCGCCCGACGCAATCGAACAGGTGCGTCTGGCCATGCTGTTTTTCGAGCCTGTAGGGTGCTTTGCACTCTCGCTTGCCGAATGTCTCGCTGCTCAGTTTCAGGCTCGCAATCGCTACGATCCTTCTGTCGCGACCCTGCTCGATCATCTCGACTGGCTCGCTCGCGGTGAGCATGACAGGCTGAGAAAAGCCTGCGCGCTGGACGCACAGGATTACGCAGAGCTGCTTCAGGAGCTCAGAGCCTGTAAGCCACGCCCTGGCAGTAGCTTCAGTACGCCTGAGCCCGAGGCCGAGCCCGATCTATTTATCACGCTGGCCCCGAACGGCCCTCTTGTATCGCTGAACCCGGCAACCTGGCCGCGGCTTACAATCGATGACGCCCTCTATCGGCGGCTGCTATCCGGTCGGGAAGACGCCCGTCACTATGCACAGGAGAAGCAGAGTGAGGCGACAACGCTCCTGCGCGCCGTCGAGCAACGCGCCCGGTCTCTGATGCTCATCTGTCTGGAAATCGCCCGCGTGCAGACGACTTATCTGAAGGAAGGTATCGCGGCTCTCAAACCGCTCACCCTGTCGCAGATTGCCGAAAAAACAGGGCTGCATGAAAGTACGGTGAGCCGCGTAACCGCGTCTCGACTGGTCGGCACACCGAGGGGCGTCCTGCCCCTGCGCAGCTTTTTCTCGACCGGGCTGGGTGACGACGGCGAACAGACCAGTGCGGATGCCATCAAGGCCCGTATCAAACAGATTATTGGTGACGAAGCCCCCGACTCAATCCTCTCCGACGACGCCATCACGCAGAAGCTTCAAGAGGCCGGACTGGCCATCCAGAGACGCACGGTTGCCAAATATCGGGAAGCATTGGGTATCGCCGGATCGGCGCAGCGCCGCCGCGACCAGAAGCTGAAAGCCCATCTTGCGGGGGCTGCAACGGCGTAAGGCAGCGACACCCCAGCGTTATGGGTCAGATCGCCGCAATAGCGGTGATTTCTACCGACCATTCTGCATTGACCAGCCGTGCCTCGACCGTGGCGCGTGCCGGTTTATGCGCGTGATCAAGCCAGGCATCCCAGGCCCGATTCATGGAATCGATCTCGGAGATATCCGTCATGAAGATCTGAACGGAAAGCAGACGCGTCTTGTCCGTGCCTGCCTCGGCCAGCAGCGCGTCGATCTGGCGCAGGATGTCCGCCGTCTGCCCCTCTGTGTCGAGAGACGGATCATCGGCGACTTGTCCCGCCAGATAAAGCGTGTTGCCGTGACGCACAGCGCCGCTCAGACGGTTCTCTTCAGCAAAGCGCGTGATGTCGCTATTGGTCTGGCTCATTTCAGTGCACCCAGGCAGGGATCATTTCATGGTCGACAATGGCCTCGAACGCGCTTGAGCGATCTTCGGCCAGCGCCATCGGTGTGCCGTCCGCAGCATGGATGGCAAAAGCCGCCTCACCTTCGTAAACCACCGGTTTGACATAAGCGACGTGGCTCATGCCGAACTCCTTGAGATCCTGATGCGTCATGCGACGCAGATCTGACACCGGTGCCTGAACCTTGCCCGCTTCTTCGTCGTGGACAATCTTGCTCATCTTGACTTCTTTCTTTCGGTTCGACCCGAAAAACACGGACCGACTGGGCCTTCAGCCCTTACTCTCCAGCAGCGCCTGCACGCGCCCTGCCATGCGTCTCACTCGTCGTCGAGATCGCGTATGGCGCGGCTGCGTCGCGGCTTTGGCATCTCGATATGAGTCGCCCGCGGCACAGGATGATCGCGACGTCCGGCGCTGATCTCGATACGCTTGACCCGCACTTCCGGCTGGGGCCGCAGCAGATCGATATGCAGCAACCCGTTATCAAGCCACGCCTCGCCGATCTCTATATTCTCTGCGAGCACGAAAGCCTTCTGAAACTGACGCGCCGCAATGCCGCGATGCAGGAACACCCTGCCCTGACTGTCATCGGTCTGACGACCGCGAATGACGAGCTGGTTGTCTTCCTGAGTAATATGCAGATCGTCCATCACAAAACCGGCGACCGCGAGCGTGATGCGCAGTGTGGTCTGGTTCAGTTGCTCGATATTATAGGGCGGATATCCATCAGACGCCGTTTTCGACGCACGTTCGAGCATCTGTTCCAGATGGTCGAAACCCAGAAACATGGGCGATGTAAACAGACGGCCTGACATGCAGCCTCCTCCATGAGCGAGACGGTAATACGATCAGGCCCATAAGCGGCGCCAGATCACGTTTCCGATATGGGCATGTTTCGCCCCAGGTGCAAGCCGCAGCCACGTTTCCATGACCTTGTGACCATCAGCGTCCGACGGTTTAGAACTGGTTTTCTCTTCTGCGAGTCGTTAAATCCCCAGCATCATGACAGCGCTCTCTTTCCTGACGGACATCGAGTCCATCGCCCCCACTCCGATTCTGGTTGCCCCCCAGCCCGTTCTTCGCGCCGTGGCGCGCGAGGTAACGGCAGACGACATGGCGCTGGTCAAATCGCATCTGCCCGGCATGTTCTCGGCCATGTACAAGGCCCCCGGCATCGGCCTTGCCGCCCCGCAGATCGGCCTTGGCCTGCGCTTTGCGCTGGTCGACGTCGCCGATGAAGGTGAGCGCAATCCTCTGGTGCTGATCAACCCGGAAATCATCGACGAGTCCGAACAGCTTGCTGCTCGTGAAGAGGGCTGCCTTTCTCTGCCCAATCAATATGCCGAGGTTATTCGCCCGCTCAGCGTTCGCCTGCGTTACCGCACGCTCGACGGCGCCATTGAGGAAATGGAGGCAGACGACCTTCTGGCAACCTGCATCCAGCATGAGATCGATCATCTCGACGGCATTCTTTTTGTCGATCATCTCTCGAAGCTCAAGCGCAACATGATCATGCGTCGCCTCGCCAAGGAACAGAAAGGACGCTGACACCATGCGTCTGGTCTTCATGGGCACACCGGATTTCGCGGTGCCGGTATTCGATGCTCTCAGGGCTGACGGGCACGAGATCGTTCATGTCTATACCCAGCCTCCACGCCCGGCCGGGCGCGGCAAGGCGCTGCGCCCCTCGCCGGTGCAGAATGCCGCCGAGCGGGCTGGCATCACGGTACGAAGCCCCATCAGGATCAGGAACAACGAGGAAGAGCAGGCTTTTTTCGAGTCGCTCGACGCCGATCTGGGCATCGTGGTTGCCTATGGGCTGATCCTGCCGCAGCGGATGCTGGATGCCCCAAGGCGCGGCTGCCTGAATGTGCATGCCAGCCTTCTGCCACGCTGGCGTGGGGCGTCACCGATCCAGTCTGCACTGCTCGCCGGTGACGCCCGCAGCGGCATCTCCATCATGCAAATGGATGCCGGGCTCGATACAGGCGATGTTCTGGCTGAGGCAGCCATAGATCTGGCCCCTGACGAGACCGCATCGACCCTCCATGACCGCCTGTCTTTTCTTGGTGCTGAATTACTGATCGAAACCCTGCGTCGCCCCTTCGCGCCGGTACCGCAATCCGGCCAGGGCGTGACCTATGCCGAGCGGTTGACCCGCGAGACAGGCCGGATCGACTGGCGAAACCCGGCCACCATCCTGGATCGGCAGATCAGGGGGCTCACACCCTGGCCCGGCGCTTTCACGACGCAGGACGGCACGGTACTCAAGATCGGGCAGGCGCGTATCGTGGCGCGCGCGCATGATGCCGCACCAGGCATTGCTCTGGACGATGCCCTGACCATTGCCTGCGGTGAGGGCGCCCTTCAGATCCTGACGCTCCAGCGTCCCGGCAAGGCCATGATGGCGGCCTCCGATTTCCTGAGGGGAACGCCAGTGCCTGAGGGGACGATCCTTGGTGCGTGACAGCGCCATTGAGAGCGCTCCGGAGGAAGCACAGACGCAGGGGCGCGAAGGCCCCGCTTCAGGCTATACCCGCTGGGCGCTCAAGATCGAGTATGACGGCACCGGTCTGGTAGGCTGGCAGAAGCAGAATAATGGCCTGTCCGTGCAGGAATTGCTGGAAGAGGCCGCGTCGCGCCTCGTGGGTGATGCCCCCGTCATGAGCGCCACGGCAGGACGCACCGATGCCGGGGTACACGCTTCCGCCATGGTTGTGCAGCTCGATCTGCCTTGCCATGAGCGCCTCGATGCCCGTCAGATACGCGACGGTATCAGTTTCCACCTCAAGCCGCATCGCGTTGCCGTGCTTGAAGCGGCCGCAGCTGCCGAAGGCTGGCATGCCCGTTTTTCAGCGCTTTCGCGCCGCTATCGCTATACGATACTGAACCGGCCGACACGACCGGTTATGGATGCCGATCATGTCTGGCATGTCAGACGCCCGCTCGATGCCTGCGCAATGCATGAGGCAGCCCAGACCCTGCTTGGCCGGCATGATTTCTCATCATTCCGCGCGGCGGCCTGTCAGGCCAACAGCCCCATACGCACGCTTGATCGTCTCGATGTCACACGTTGCGGGATGCATATCCACATTGATGTCGAGGCGCGCTCCTTCCTGCATCATCAGGTGCGCAATCTTGCAGGCTCACTGCACCTCGTCGGCAGCGGACAATGGCCTGTGTCGAAGCTGCGTGAGGTGCTGGATTCCTGCGACCGCCGCAAGGCCGGCCCTACAGCCCCGTCTGAGGGGCTATGTCTCGTCGGGGTAGGCTATGCCCAGGACCCGTTTGGCTGACCGACTCAGGATTTCGGCAGCGGCGCCACGAGTTCATGCAGCGCGTTGTAATGTGGCGGAAAGAGCGCGGCGATGAGATAGAGCGCCGCAACCGACACATTCATCAGCACAACAAGCCCAGCCGCCTTGCCACCGCTGATCTGCAGCCCCTTGCGCGCAATGAACCAGCCGAGCCAGAGCTCGTAGAGCTCGACCCCCAGCATGATGACACCCAGTGCGGCAGGAAGAGACCCGATGCCTGGCAGGATGAGCTGGACGATCGTGAGTGCGAAAAGCGATACCACAACCGGCAGCCAGCCACACCAGAGAAGCGCCGTGGCATAGCGCGTCCAGAGCGACTCACGTCCCCAGAACGCCGCAGCAAGCTGGGAAATCACCAGCCTTGTAAGTAGGGCCGCGATGAGAATGAGCACCTTCGTGACCTGCATCGCGTCGAAACGCTGCGTGAGCTGGGAAAGCCCCATCACCACAAAAAGCGCGACACTCGGTGCGAGAGCAGAAAGAAGCGCCTCGGGCGTGTTACGAAAGGCCTCGATACCCTGAGCATCGCCGCGGGCAAGCTGCAAGGTGCCGGTTATGATGCGCGAGGCGGCCCCTGCCGGGGTCTCGCCTGGGGGGATAGAGCCGCTTTTCACAATCCGAATGCCTCGAGATAATCACGATAGATCAGGACCAGCGCCTGCAGGTCGGCGATGGCGACGCATTCATCTGCCTTGTGCATGGTCGCGCCAACAAGACCGAATTCGGCAACAGGGCAATACTGGGCAATGAAGCGTGCATCAGATGTGCCACCACCCGTATCGAGCCTGGGAACCTGGCCCGTATGACGAAGCACGACCTCAGAAAGGGCTGCGACAGCCGCCCCTGGTTCGGTCAGAAACGCTTCTCCGCTGATACTCGCCTCGACCTGCGCACAGGGTGCATGAGTCGACACGGTGTCACGGATCCACTGCACCAGATCATCGCCGCGATGCTCGGTGTTGAACCGGATATTGAGCAGGGCTGTCGCCTTGCCCGGTATCACGTTGGTGGCCGCATTGCCCACATCGACGCTCACCACCTGCAGCGATGAAGGCGCAAAATGGGCGTTGCCCTCATCGAGCACGCGAGCGGTCAAGCCGCTCAAAATCGGCAGCAGACGATGGACCGGATTATCGGCAAGGTGCGGATAGGCAACATGCCCCTGTACGCCATCGATCGTGATCCAGGCATTGAGACTGCCACGACGGCCGATCTTGATGACATCGCCAAGTCGATCGGGGTTGGTCGGTTCGCCAAGCAGACAGAAATCCGGGCGATGCCCGTTTTCCATCATCCAGGGGAGAACCTCTTTCGTACCGTGAAGGGCGGGCCCCTCTTCATCACCCGTAATCAGCAGGCTGACCGAGCCTTTAAGCGGCCGCTCGGCCTTGAGCAACGCCACGGCTGCCACGAAAGCGGCAATACCGCCCTTCATGTCAGCAATGCCACGACCGTAAAGCTTGCCATCGGCGCACTGGGCCCCGAATGGATCATGCACCCAGCCGTCACCGGGCGGCACGACATCGGTATGGCCGGCAAAGCAGAGATGCGGCCCCTTATCGCCCAGACGCGCGAAAAGATTGGGGGTCTGACTACCGTCAGGCCCGCAATCGATAAGGTCGGTGCTGAACCCGAGACCCGTCAGCGTGTCGGCAAGAAGGGCCATCGCCCCGTCATCGGCCGGCGTGACGGAACGACAGCCGATCAGCTGAGCGGCAAGGGCAACGACATCGAGAGACACGATCAGTCGCGCAGCAATTCGTTGATCGAGGTCTTGGAGCGCGTACGCTCATCGACACGCTTGACGATCACGGCACAGGCGAGATGCGGCGCATCCGGCGTGCGACCGGGAAGCGTACCGGGCACGACCACGGAATAGGCGGGAACGCGGCCCATGAAAATCTCGCCCGTTGCACGATCGACGATCTTGGTGGACGCGCCGATAAACACCCCCATCGAGAGCACCGACCCGCGCTCGACCACAACACCTTCGGCAACTTCCGAGCGTGCGCCGATAAAGCAGTCGTCCTCGATGATGACCGGGGCGGCCTGCAGGGGTTCGAGCACACCACCGATACCGGCGCCGCCGCTGATATGCACGTTCTTGCCGATCTGGGCACACGAACCGACGGTCGCCCAGGTATCAACCATGGTGCCGCTATCGACGCGTGCGCCCACATTGACGAAGCTCGGCATCAACACCACGCCCGGCGCGATATAGGCAGAGCGACGCACGATCGCACCGGGGACTGCACGGAAGCCCGCTTCGGCAAAGCGGAACTGGTCCCAGCCATCGAATTTCAGCGGCACCTTGTCGAAGCCGGGAACACCACCGCAGGCGCGCTCGGCGACACGGCTGTCGGTAATACGGAAGGAGAGCAGAACAGCCTTCTTCAGCCATTCATGCACGACCCAGCCATTCTCACCGGGCTCGGCGACACGCAGCTTGCCTTCGTCGAGAGCCGTCAGTGCGTGCTCGATTGCTTCGCGCGCCTCGCCTTCCGTATGGGCGTTGAGCGTGTCACGACGCTCCCACAGAGAGTCGATCACGGTGCGCAGATCGGAGACGGGCATCTTCAGGCGTCCTTTGGCGGGGTTACTCAAGTGAGCGGACCATGCTCAGGACGCATCAGGAAGTCAACGAATCTTGCGCCAAACAGGCGTTAAGGATGAATTAAATACCGCCAGCTATACTCTTCAGCGAGTCAGGAAACGGGTTATTACCCTCAGGAACCTCTGTTATCGAGAGCGTCGCAGACCTTGCCTCTCTACCCCCGGGAACATGCCAGATGAACGCATTTTTGTTGAACACCGTGCGTTCGACGATTTCCCCTTTCCTTCCCGGAGCGGGTGAGAAGGCACCGCCAACAAGAAGTCACGACTGGAAAAAGCGCGAAGCCGAATTGCAGGCGGCACTTCTTGAAACCCTGCGCGCCGCCATCTCTGTTTCAGAGGGGTTGCGCATGGCGTTCGAGCAGTTCTGTGTCGAGACGAGACCTGATCGCGGCATTCTCATGAGCGCGGGGGCTCTCGTCATTCCGCCGCCCTCCGAGCCGCAATTGCATATTCTTCATTCCTGGCCTCAGCGGGACCCGACGCCACAAGAGTCGCTCGGCGGACAGCGCAGCTGCACCAATCTCTGCCTGAGTGCGATTACCGAGGTCAGGCATCAGGGCGAGATCGGCATTTTCGCCTATTATCCGCGCCGCTTTCCGGCGCGCGCCGCAGAAGCCTGCCAACGCGTGCTCGGTACGCTGGTCCAGACGGCAGCCGCGATGATCGAAGTCGATCATCGTTATCGTGTGCTGATGCGTGCCCTGCCCTATGACCCTCTGACCCATCTGCCCATCTGGTCCCTGTTTCGCG
Organism: Asaia spathodeae NBRC 105894; assembly: GCF_025994195.1. Lineage (NCBI taxonomy): Bacteria > Pseudomonadati > Pseudomonadota > Alphaproteobacteria > Acetobacterales > Acetobacteraceae > Asaia > Asaia spathodeae. Next base: position 64,844 of record NZ_BAPY01000005.1, read on the forward strand.
AAAAGGTGGAGCGTCGCTTTCCGCGCCTTGATCGCGAGCAACTTCCTGCCACGCTGATGCTGGTCTGCTTCTCGGGCCTGCTGAACACGCCCGAAGGTCTGGTCAAGGCAGATGATGCCATCGAGCAGATTGCGCATGTACGCGATGCCATCAGTTTCCTGCAACGCGCCATTCGCCCGACCGATCTGATCGGGCAGCTGGACCGTGAAAGTTTCGTCCTCTGGCTCGATGGAGGGGACCGGTTTGCCTCGGTGGAGCGCGCCGATCTGATCTGCAAGCGGCGCTATATGTGCTCAGCCGGGGCCAATCCTCTGGTCTCGGTCAAGATCGGCCTCGTGACACGCGAGCCGCATTCTACCGACATGCTGGATGTATTTTTCGAGAGAGCGCGCCTCGCTCTCTCGATTGCCCATGAAGAAAAGGTTGACTGGTACTTCGCCCACGAGAATGCCTGATCAGGCAGCGCGAATAAGCGTGCCTGATCCCTTGTGGGTGAACAGCTCCAGCAGGCAGGCATGGGGCACACGCCCGTCCAGGATGACCGCTGCGCTGGCACCTGCCTTGACGGCGGCAAGGCAGGTCTCGACTTTCGGGATCATCCCGCCCGAGATCGAGCCATCGGCGATACGGCGCTGGGCCTCTTCGGCTGTCAGCTCGGGAATGAGCTTGCCGTTCTCGTCAAGCACCCCAGCCACATCTGTCAGCATCAGCAGACGCGACGCATTGACGCTGCCAGCAATCGCTCCTGCAGCGGTGTCTGCGTTGATGTTGTAGGTCTCGCCCTTCTCGCCCACACCGACCGGTGCAATCACGGGGATGAGTCCAGACCCGAGCAGGGAATAAAGAACACGCGGATCGATCTTGGTCGGTTCGCCGACGAAGCCGAGATCCTGCACTTCTTCCTGCCCCGAGCGCGCATCGCGGCTGCGATGCATCAGCTTGCGCGCCTGCAGCAGCCCGCCATCCTTGCCGGAAATGCCGACAGCCAGCGCCCCGGCGCGATTGATGAGATCGGCTACCTGCTTGTTGACACTGCCCGACAGCACCATCTCGATCACTTCGATCGCCGCCTGATCGGTCACGCGCAGCCCGTCGACGAAGCGGGACTCGATTTCAAGACGCTTGAGCATGGCGCTGATCTGCGGACCGCCGCCATGCACAACGATCGGGTTGATACCGACCAGCTTCAGCAGGGCAATGTCGCGACCGAACGCACTCGACAGATGATCCTTGCCCATTGCGTTGCCGCCGTATTTGACCACGATCGTGTCACCGGCATAACGACGCAGAAAAGGCAGGGCACTGGCAAGCAGGGCCGCCTGCTGCTGTCCCTCGTCATTCATGTCAGGGAGCGTGAACTCCGCTGCGTCCTTCTTCATCTCTGCTCCCCTTCCGACCCTGAGCCCGCACAGGAGCGGGCGATCTCGGCACGCAAAGTCTCGATGCCCAGTCCGGTTTCGCTACTGGTTATCACGATATGCGGATAGGCTGCCGCATGCTTGGCCAGCACGGCCTCAACCTCGGCAATCTTGGCCTTGAGCTTGTTCGGCCCCATGCCATCGGCCTTGGTCAGCACAACCTGAAAAAGCACGGCAGCGCGATCGAGCATCTCCATGACATCACGATCGGCCTGTTTCAGCTCGATGCGGGCATCCAGCAGCAAAAAGACGCGCGTCAGGGTGGGGCGACCGCGGAGATAGGCAAACATCATCGTCTGCCATTCTTCCTTCACCGACTTGGCCGCCTTCGCGAAGCCGTAGCCCGGCATATCGACCAGAGCCAGCCTGCCGCCGAGATCGAAGAAATTCAGCTGCTTGGTACGGCCTGGCTCGGAAGACGCACGCGCCAGCCGGTTCCGCCCCGTCAGGGCATTGATCAGGCTGGACTTGCCGACATTGGAGCGCCCTGCAAAAGCCACTTCCGGTCCGGCGAGCGGAGGAAGCTGATCGAGCTTCTGGGCCCCAAAGAAAAACTCGCATTCCGCAGCGAAAAGCAGACGACCGTTTTCGATCTGCTCTTCGGTGAAAACGGTCGGGTCTTCTTTGCGGGTCACGACTTGCTGACGGCCTTGCCGCCCTTCTTTACCTTACTGTCGATCTGCACCTGGATAAGCTTCTGCTGTGCATAGCTGAGGATATTGTTCCAGGTGTAGTAGATGACGATGCCTGCCGAGAGACGACCCAGGAAGATCGTATAGATGACCGGCATGAACTGCATGATTTTCTGCTGCGCCGGGTCCATGCTGACCATGCTCTGACGCTGCATCAGCCAGATGGTGATGCCGAACAGGATAGGCCAGATGCCGACATGCAGCATTTCGGGCATGAAGCTCGGGTTGAACGGCAGCAGGCCGAAAAGGTTGAAGATGGTCGTCGGATCGGGCGCCGAAAGATCGCGGATCCAGCCATAGAACGGGGCATGACGCATCTCGATGGTGATGTTCAGCACCTTGTAGAGGCAGAACGCAACCGGTGCCTGAACCAGAAGCGGCAGACAGCCCCCAGCCGGATTGACGCCCTCTTCCTTGTAAAGCGCCATGATCTGCTGGTTCTGGGCCAGCTGATCACCCTTGTTATGCTCACGGATGGCCTGGATGCGCGGCGAAAGCGTCCGCATGCGCGCCATCGAGGCGAAGGACTTGGTGGCGAGCGGGTAGAGGATCAGCTTGATGATCAGCGTCATGATCAGCAGTGCGATGCCGAAATTGCCGACCTTGTCATAAAGCCAGTGCAGCACATGGAACATCGGGCGCGTCAGGAACGCGAACCAGCCGAAATCCACTGCCTTGTAGAAATAAGGAATATGCAGGTCATTCGTGTACTGGTCGAGGAGATTGACCTCCTTCGCGCCCGCAAAGACCATGCTGGTCGTCTGGACTGTCGAGCCTGGCGCAATCTGGATTGGCTGGCTGGACTGCGTGTCGACGATATACGACCCTTCCTTGGCATTCGGGACAAACCGGTAATGCACCGAGACCGCAGCCTTCTGGTCGGGGATGACCGCCGTAAGCCAGTATTTGTCGGTGATGCCTGCCCAGCCGCCTACGCCATCGGCAGACCACGCCGAGTTATCGGGCTTGGTCGCGCCCTTGCGCATGGTCTTGTAGGATTCCTCGTCCAGACGGTCATTCACGACCGAAAGCGGGCCTTCCTGCACGATCATGCCACCGGTCTCGAGCGGCTTATAGTCACGCTCGACACGCTGGAACGGTGTCAGGGAAACAGGCGCACCAGCCTGGTTCTGAACGCTCTGGGTGATGGCAAACAGATAGCGACGATCGAGTTTGATCTCGATTCTGAAAATCAGCCCCTGCCCGTTATCCCACTGCATGGTCACAGGATGATCGGGAGAAAGCGTCTTGTCGTCACTGGTCCAGTCGGTCGTGGCGTCCGGCAGACGCAGGGTCGACCCTGCAGGTGCCTGCCAGCCCAGCTCGACAAAGCTCGGCTGCGGACCATCGCCATTCTCAAGCAGACGCACCAGCGGCGAATTCTTGTCCAGTGTCTCGCGATAATGCGTAAGCACCAGATTATCGAAACGGGCGCCGCGCAGGCTGAAAGAACCCGTAGCATCGGGCCCCTCAATCGCAATGCGACCGGCAGGGCCTGCAGCAGCAGCCGGGCCATTGGCCGGGGCGCCGCCTGGCACTGCCACAGGGAGAGCGGAGACCTTGCCGCCCGCTTCGGGCGTCTTGCCCTGGGCCTGCTGGGTTGTCTGGGTCTCGACGTCTTTCTTCGCGTGCTGAGGCACGAAATAATCGAAGCCGACCACAATCGCGGCCGAGAGACTGGTTGCCACGATGATGCGCTTGATATCCATCAGCCGAATACCGGTCTTTCCAATGAGAATGAAACGAATAACGAGAGAAGCAGGCCCAGGGCCGCGTCCGTAGCGGTTCAAGTGGCCGAATTCCGGTCACAAAACAATAGCCGCAGGGTGAATTCGGTATTTTATGCCCGTCAGGGCACAGGATCGATGCCCCCGCTGCAATAGGGGTGACACCGAGCCAGCCGTCTTGTCGTCAGCCAGAGGCCACGCAATACGCCGTGTCGACGCAGGGCTTCCTGGGCGTAGACGCTGCATGGCGGGTAAAACCGGCAATTCGTGCCGAGCTGCGGGCTTATATAGCGGCGATAGACATGCAAAAGGGCCAGAAGAGAGGAGAGAACCAGCTTTCTGCCCGATTCCATCACAGGGCCTGGCCCTTTTTCAGGGCATGTTCCAGATCGGCAATCAACTTGCCGAAAGGACGACCCCTGGTCGAATCGCGTCCGATAAGGACAAGGTCGACTGCAGAAAGGTCGTTCCCGGAGGCCACATGGCGCAACGCCGCCCGAAGGCGGCGGCGCGTACGGTTACGCACAACGGCGTTCCCGACTTTCTTGGTCACTGTAAATCCGACGCGGGCCGGTGCTTCTTCGTCTGTTTTCAGAACCTGAAGCACGAGTCCGGATGTGGCGACCTTGCGCCCCCGGCTGGCAACCCGAAGAAATTCGGGTCTTTTCCGAAGTTTTTGGGGCTGGCCTGCCAAGTCGGGTATCAGGCCGAAAGCTTCTTGCGGCCCTTGGCGCGACGGTTGTTGATGACGCGACGGCCACCGACGGTTTCCATACGGGCGCGGAAGCCGTGGCGACGCTTGCGGACGAGCTTGGACGGTTGGTAAGTACGCTTCATGGCGTCATTCCTCAAGGCAATGATTAACGGCGAAGCCGGTGAAGGCCCACCCTGACAAGAAGACGACACAAGGCTGACGCCATCTTCCTCTGTGCGCGGGCTTTTACGAGCCCAGAACAGCCCTGTCAATCAAATCAAGGAATCTGAGCATGACGCAGACAAAGGATTCATCAGGCGATGATGCGGAAAAGCGCCTCTCTACGCTTCGGCATGATCTGCGCAACGATCTTGCAACAGCCCTGCTCGCAGCAGACCTTCTCACGAACCATGCCGATGAGAGCGTTCAGCGCCATGCCACAAGCATCGTGAACGCGCTGGAAAAAGCGACCGAGCGCCTGAAACGCTCCAGGAAGCCGGTTAGCTGAAAGATCTGCCCGGCATCACAATTCCGGGCAGACCGGACAATCAGAACGTGTCTTTCTGAATGATCTCGATCTTGTAGCCATCGGGATCTTCAACGAATGCGATGATCGTCGTGCCGAACTTCACCGGCCCCGCCTCACGCGTTACCTTGCCGCCACCGGCGCGGATCCGTTCGACAGTTGCCGCCGCATCGGGAACGCCGATAGCGAAGTGACCAAAACCATTCCCCAGGTCATAGGGCGTAGCCTGATCCCAGTTATAGGTGAGTTCGACTTCCGCTTCGCCATGCGCATTGTCGTTGAAACCGAGATAGACAAGCGTATAGCGCCCGTCAGGCACTTCCCGACGACGGATCTCGCGCATGCCGAGCATCTGGTAATAGGCCACGCTCTTATCGAGAGAGAACACGCGGATCATCGTGTGCAAATAGGTTGCCATGGTTTTACTCCCGAAAATAAGGCTCAGCCTGCACCCTGACTCTCGGCGCGGCTCAAGCCATAGAGAAACAGTTCCAACCTGTCGGCGGTTGCTTCGCATTCCACAGGATCGGTCAGCAGGGTGAAGCCCGTTTCAAAGGCGATGCCCCGCAACCCTGCCGCATGCGCGTTGACAATGGTTCTTGGCCCGACCGTCGGCATATCCGCCCGCGCTTCCTGTCCGGGCTTGAGCATCTTGACCAGAACCCCACCCGGCCCGGGCTGCAACAAGCGGGCTGCCCGCTCCAGCATCTGATCCGTGCCTTCTATCGCCTCTACAGCAAGGACGAGCCCGTCCTGCACAATGCAGCCCTGCCCGATATCAAGCGCGCCGATCGCCCGCACGACTGCAATGCCTCTGTCGATATCGGCTCTGGCCTGCGCATCAGGCTGGAAACGCCCAAGAGCGCCAACCCTGCCAAGCGACTGCGTCAGAAATTCATGCGCCCCACGGACGCGAAACCCTTCCTCACCGAAAATACGGACCAGCGCGCCCAGCAATCCGTCATCGCCGGAGAAAAGCGCCCGACCGACCCGCGCCAGCAACCTGGCGCCTTCGGCATCGGGGCGCAGATCACGCAGGGCAGGACGTCGCACCGGGCCGATAAGCACGATGTCGCCGCAATTGGCCTGACGTAGTGATGAGAGAATTTCGCCAGCCGCTGCCAAACGGATGATGCGATGGGGCCAGTGACGGATCTGGTCGAGATCGACGAAATCCTGAAACCCGATAATGAAAACGTCGCGACCCTGACGACGCGCTGATTCGGCAACCTGAAACGGTAGCGGCCCGCCACCCGCCAGAATGCCGACCGCGCTCCCCGTCACGCGCCCTCGGTTTCTGCCGAAAGCTGGGCCGGGCTCGCCGCACGGACGAGACCGCGGCGGCTCTGCACTTCCATGAAGGCAATGATTTCCTGCACACGAGCGCTTTCGGGGAAGTCACGCTTGACCGCAGCCAAACGTGACTCAAGCACCGCCTCGTTACGTCCCGTACGCGGGTAGAGAATGCGAAAGGCCCGGCGCATCTGCTGGATCTCTTCAGCACTGACACCCTGACGGCGGAGCCAGATCCAGTGCAGACCCACCAGACGTGCACGATTGCCAAGCACGCTGCCATAGGGAATGACATCGGCCTCGACGCCACAAACGCCCCCGACCAGCGCCCCGCGACCTATGCGCACGAACTGATGAAGTGCCGCAGCACCCATGATCCGTGCGCCATCGCCGATTTCGACATGGCCACCCATGACGACATTATTGACGATGATCACACCGTCTCCGATGTCGCAATCATGCGCCACATGGGCATTGGCCATGATCAGACAATGAGACCCTACCCGTGTGAGGGCAGTTCCCTGTGCCGTGCCACGGTGAATGGTGACGTTCTCGCGGATCACCGTGTGAGCGCCGATGCTGCATCGTGTCGGCTCGCCGCGATATTTGAGATCCTGCGGTGCAAGCCCAACCGTGACGAAAGGATAGATCTCGACCTGAGCGCCGATATCGGTCACGCCGTCGATGATGACACTGGCATGAAGCCTGACGCCCTTACCGAGCGAAACCTCGGGACCGACAGAGCACCAGGGCCCGATAGTGACATTCTCGCCAAGGACCGCCTCAGGGGCGACCAGAGCGCTTGGATGAATGCTGACAGTGCTGGGCCATTTTGACACGGAACGATCCACGAAGCTGTTCTTAACCCATGATCATGGCGCTGAAGGTCGCCTCGGCAACCGACACACCATCGACGCGTGCAACGCCCTTGAAACGCCAGACATTGGCGCGGGCACGCTCCTTGACGACCGTAATATGCAATTGGTCACCGGGGCCAACAGGGCGGCGGAACTTCGCGCCCTCAATGGTCATGAAATAGACCAGCTTGCCTTCAAACGCATCACCCAGCGTCAGCACCACCAGCGTCGCTGCGGTCTGGGCCATGGCCTCGACAATCAGCACGCCCGGCATGACCGGCTGCGCAGGGAAATGCCCCGTGAAGAACGGCTCGTTGATGGTGACATTCTTGATGCCGGTCGCCGACTCACCGAGCTTGATATCGACCATCTTGTCGATCATCAGGAAAGGATAGCGATGCGGAATGGCCGACATGATGCGCATGATATCGATTGCCTCGATACCGATTGCTGCGGTCTCGGCCGTCACTTCCTTGTTCTTCTCTTTCGCAGAGGCGTCCAATGTTCTGCTCACTTCTTGTTCCTGAACGAAACGGATATGCCGCAGCGTTCATCCGTCACAAACATGACGGCAGGTTTAACGTGTCGGCCTGCTTCTAGCAAAACTCTGTCTTCGTGGCCACAGGCAGGCGTGCAAGGCTCACGCCTCGCTCTTGCCGTCCCTCTTCGCCAGACGACGGAGGAAGGCCACATTGCGGAAGAACTCCCGGAAAGGCATGGCCGGGCTGCCGATCACATCGGCACCGGCCTCGACATCGGACATCACGCCGCATTGCGCGCCGACACGAGCCTTGTCACCGATCTTGATATGGCCGATCAGCCCCGCCTGAGCGGCGATGGTGACGAAATCGCCAAGCTCGGTCGAGCCGGAAATTCCTGCCTGTGACACAACAATGCAGCAGCGTCCGAGCTGGGCATTATGACCGATCTGCACCAGATTATCGATCCGTGTGCCCGCCCCGATGATGGTGTCACGCATGGAGCCACGGTCGATGGTCGAGTTGGCGCCGATCTCGACATCATGACCCAGCACGACGCGACCAAGTTGCGGCACCGTTTCAAAACCGGCTGGCCCCACGGCAAAACCGAACCCGTCCTGACCGATACGGGCACCGGCGTAGAGCGTCACACGATCACCGAGTATCGCATGAGATAACGAGACATGCGCACCGATGCGGTTATGCGCACCGATCACGACACCGTCGCCGATTGCGGCATGGGCCGCAATGACACTATTGGCGCCGATTTCCGCATTGGCCCCGATGGTGACAAATGGACCAATTTCGACCCCCTCACCCAGCCTGGCCGTGTCGTCGACCAGCGCGGTGGGATGTACACCCGGACGAGACGGTGTGACAGGGTGAAACTGCGCAGCAATACGCGCCCAGGCAAGATAAGGCGCCTTGCTGACGAGACCGATCACACCGGGAGGCAGCTTGTCCTTGAAAGCCGGCCCCAGAATGACTGCGCCGGCCTTCGTCTCCGCCAGAAGGGGCAGATACCGTCTGTTATCCAGAAAGCTGATTTCCTGGCTGGTGGCCGCCTGAAGAGGCGCCACACCACGCAGCGTGATCTCGCCTGCCCCCTCCTGACCGACGATCTCGGCTTCCGCACAGGCAGCGAGCGCATCGATGGAAAATGGTCCCTGACGATCGAAAAAACGCGGATCGCCAGGAAGAGCATCGGGCAAAGAGGGCGTCATGGCAGATCAGTGCTTCCGGAGGATCGAGGCAGGCGCAGCAGGAGCCTGTGGTGCGGCTGCATCGGCAGCGGGCCCCGGACCAACCTGCGAGGTTGTGTCCTCATCGGCCGTGGTGGGCATCTTGCCGGACTTGGCAAGCACTTCCGGGTCGACATCCTCAGCCGGAATGAAGACGTGCGGCAGGATCTTGTTCAGAACCTTGGCGGTCTCTTCGGTGATGTCCTGACCATCAACATGCAGGGCAACCTGCTCGCTATGCAAAACAAGGTTCATGCTGTGCGAGGCCGCAACCTGACGCACGATGCGCACAAGTTCACGCTCGATCTGGTTGAGCGATACATTGGCCGCTTCCTGAATGATGCGGGCGCGATTTGCGAAATCACGCTGTGCCTTGGCGCGGCGTTCCTGCAGATGACGCTCGCGCAGCTGGATCTGGTCCGAAGTCAGCGTGCGGGCGCTTTCCTGCAGCTTCTGCTGTTCGACACGCCAGCCTGCCTGCTCCTTCTGGGCCGCGGCTGCCAGCTTGTCACGGCGCTCACCCAGAACGCGCTGAGCCTCGGCAGCCGCACTGGAGAGACGCATGACTGTCGGGATGCTGATCACACCAAGCAACGCTGCCGGTGGCGGCGCGGCCTTGGGCAGATCTGGTGAGTCAGGGATCGGCGGTTGCGGCAGGACAGGCGGCGCTTCCGGCTGCTGCATGGGCTCATCGCCATCCTGCTGCGGCATCGGCTGGGCGACGGGCACACGACGCACGGCATGCGGTGCCGGAGCCGGTGCTGGCTGCGCCGTTTTGGGAACGAACCAGCCACCATTACCGGAAGAGGGCTGCGCGGACTGTGCCTGAGCGAGGCTCGGAAGGCTGACGGAAGCAAGCAGTGCCGAAGCAGCCATGAAACGGGCTGCCGAGAAAAAGGACATGGAAACCTCTGTTCAAAACCGTCGGGCCAGAATGCCTGCGAGAGGCTATGACCCGACCGGATTAGGCTGCGTTCAGAATTGCTGTCCGAAACCGAAACGGAGCGGATAGAGACGGTCATTACGCGATTTGCGGATAGGCACGGCGCCGTCGATATTGACGAGGCCGAATGGGCTCTTCCAGGAAATACCAAGACCCGTTGTGACACGGGGAACAAGCGTATTACCCGTGACTGGCGTATAACGCGAACCATCCTGCGCGGCGTTGGTGTAAAGATGCTTTACACGCAAACCGTCAAGACTACCGGCATCGACGAAGTATCGACCGGAAATACCGACATCGTCGCCCATAGGCAGCGGGAAATTGAGCTGCGCTGAAGCGGTATAGATGAAACGGCCACCGATAAGATCTTCCTGACCCGGCAAAGGCGTAGACGAGTTTAGATGGCCAGAACGGGGGCCCGCACCACCCTGCAGGAAGCCGCGCAGGTTTTCACCACCGAGATAGAAATTGTCGATGATGCTGACATTGCTGTTCTTGGACCAGTCGCCCATATAGCCAGCGCCGCCCTTGAACTGGAGACCCCAGTCGTGATTGCCTGTGAGGGAGTCCAGCGGCACGTAATACTGGGCGTCAACCTTGGCGCGCAGATATTTCACGTTGCCACCGAGACCGGCGAAATCGCCGCTCACATTGATGACGAAGCCCTTGCGCGGACGCATGCGGTTGTCGCGACGGTCATAGGTCAGCGTGGTGCTCAACTGGGAAAGAAGCGACCAGCCGGCGGAGTCCTGCACGTAATAGGACGGGACATACTGATAACCGTAAGTGTCAATGTCGCTCTGGCTGAAGATATTGCCCACATGACGGTCGATCAGCGAGTAACTCCAGGACTGCGACAGGTAGTTATTATACGAATACCCCATACGCAGCGTCGCACCATACCGCCCTTCCTTATAGGACTGGTAGGTCTGGTAATTGTTTTCGATACCGAAGATATCGATACCTGCCACGATGTTGCGGTTCAGGAAGTAGGGATCGGTCAGAGAGAGATCGACCTGCTTCTGGTAATACGCCACCGTTCCGGAGATACCGGCATCCATACCCGTGCCGAGCAGATTGTGCTGCTTGACCGAGCCGTTACCCAGAATACCAACGTCGGTCGAATAACCACCACCAAGCGAGAATTCGCCCGTCGGCTTTTCGACCACATTGGCTGCCACGTTGACCTTGTCGGGGGCTGAGCCCTGCGTCTGGTCGACAGAGACCGTGCTGAAATACCCGAGATCCTGCAATGCGGCCTTCGAATATTTACGATCGAACGGGGTATATGGGTCGCCCTCTGCCATGGGCAGCGCACGACGGATAACCTTGTCCTTGGTTACCGTGTTGCCGTTGATGTCGATGCGCTCGACATAGACATGCGGCCCTTCATTCACGTCGAACAGCAGGTCGACAATATGCTTCTCGGGGTTACGCGCGATCTCGGAGCGCACCATGGCGAAGGGATGACCCGTTGCCTGAAGGCGCTCCTGCATGCCCGTCACGTTGTTCTGGATCGCTGTGCCGTCGTACCACTGGTGCGGGAACAGATCGATATACTTCTTCAGATCCTTGGACTCGACGTGACGCAGGCTCGAGCGCACATCCATCTTGCCGATACGATAGCGCGGGCCTTCGTCGAGCGTGAAGGTAATGATGAAGTTCTTGCGATCAGGCGACAATTCACCCGTCGCATTGATCATGTGAAAATCCACATACCCGTTATGCAGGTAGAAACGACGCAGCAACTCGGCGTCGTACTTGATACGCTCGGGGTTGTATTCGTCAGACGACGAGAAGAAACGATACCATTCCGTCTCCTTCGACGAGACGACAGAGGCGAGACGCGCTTCGTTGAAAGCCTTGTTGCCGACGAAGACAATCTTGTTGATCAGTGTCTGACGCGCTTCGTTGATCTTGAAGATCACATCGACACGGTTATGCGACAACTTGATGATCTGCGGCGTTACGGTTGCGCCGAAACGTGCCTTGGACGCGTAAAGATCAAGCAGCTTCTGGCGGTCTGCGGCTGCGGCCTGCGACGAGAATACGGCGCGGGGACGCATGCTGATCTCCTTGCGAAGATCCTCATCCTTGACCGCGTGATTGCCTTCGAAGGCGATACGATTGACGATCGGGTTCTCTACCAGATCCACAATCAGCGTGCCGCCGGAGCGACGCATCGTGACGTCCTTGAACAGGCCGGTCGCGTAAAGCGTCTTCAGCGAACGATCGAGGTCGTCCTGGTTGAAACGGTTACCAGGCTGCACCACCATATAGGAAAGGATGGTGCTGGTTTCGATGCGCGTATTGCCCTTCACATCGATCGTTTCGATCACTTGCCCATCGGCAGGGCGCTGATGCGCGCCATGATGCGATGGGGCACGACGGGTCTTCTGAGCCTCGGCCGTGCCTGCCCATATCGGGAGCATGCAAACAGACGCAAGGAGAACGAGACGTTTACCTGACAAGACGGACGTTCCTTAACTTCATCAACCCAGCGTGAAGGTTTATTTCAGACAATTTAACTTTACGCAACGAAGCCGGAACCGTCGACCGCGTTTGTTTAAATCGGACGTATCCGACTTATGCCCTGCGAGGCAAGCACCCCACCACATGAAGTGTCGTAACACTCTGTGTCAGTTCGCAGGGCGCTTGGCTTATTCTAATGGAAGAGGCCCAGATTCGACAGATCGTTGAATGTCGAAAACAGGAACAGCGCCGCAATAATTGCAAAACCGGCCTGATAGCTGACTTCCTGAACGCGGCGTGACACCGGCTTTCCACGCACAGCTTCCGCCACGTAAAACACCAGCCTGCCGCCATCGAGCAATGGAATCGGAAACAGATTGATCAGGCCGAGATTGATCGAGAGCAGCGCCATGAAAGACAGGATGCTGGCAAAGCCGTAATGGGCGACCTGCCCTGAGAGCTGGGCGATACGGATCGTGCCTCCAAGCTCCTTCGGACTACGATGGCCGGAGAGGATCTGCCACACGCCCTGCAATGTCTGCACCGAAACATGCCAGGTTTCCTGCAGCCCGGCCCCCACGGCCTTGCCAAAAGACATTGGCTTGCCTGGAACGAGCTCAGCGAAGACGCCAATGCTGCCAGTATCGGCGGCGCCCTTCTTGCCTGGGACACGGTCGAGCGTAATCGGTACGTTCAGTTTCTGGTCACCGCGCGTGATGCCCAGAGTGGTCTGCACGCCAGGCATGGCAACGGCGTGTGCCTGGATGTCGGCGAAATTGAACACATCGAGCGTACCAAGACGCGTAATGATATCGCCCTTCTGCAGCCCGGCGCGCTCGGCAGCGCTATGCGGCACAACCTGCGCGATCTCGTTCTTGAGTTCCGGCTTGCCTACCGAGACATACAGCACGGTAAAGAGCAGGATCGCGAAGATGAAATTGAAAACCGGTCCCATGACAATGACCAGCATGCGCGAGCCGACAGGCTTGTCATGAAAGGTCTGCCCCGGAACCCAGGCCGCTTTCTGCTCGGGCGTAGCGTCTTCAGGGTCCTCGAAACCATGCGGCTTGACGAAGCCCCCGAGAGGGATGGCCGAGATACGCCACTCCGTGCCGGTACGATCGCGCCAGCGGTAAAGCGCCGGGCCGAAGCCGATAGAAAAAGTGTCCACCTTCACACCACGCCAGCGTGCCGCAAGATAGTGACCCATTTCATGCACGAAAACGAGCACACCCAGAATCAGGGCGAAGGCCAGAATCGTTACCGCAAACTCATGCATGGAGAGACACCGCGCTATTGAGAGAGTTGCTGCGCTCACGCGAAACAAAGATTTCTGCAACGCGACGCGCTTCCGCATCCCAATGCAGCACATCGTCAAGCGTATCGAGCTTCGGCGCGCCAAGCGTCTCCATGGCATAGGCAATGGTATCGCCAATACCCAGAAAGCCGATACGACGGTTCAGGAACGCCTCGACAGCAATCTCATTGGCTGCCGAGAAAATTGTCGGCGAGGCAGATCCGGCGATGAGTGCCTCACGCGCCAGGCGCAGCGCGGGGAACCGAACCTCGTCGGGCGCTTCGAAATCGAGGCGCGCGAGTGCCGCGAGGTCGAGACGCGGGGCATTGGTCTGCATGCGATCCGGCCATGCCAGCGTATTGGCGATCGGCACGCGCATATCGGGCGCGCCGAGTTGGGCGATCAGACTGCCATCGCGGAATTGCACCAGACCATGCACCGCAGATTGCGGATGAACCAGCACGTCGATCTGCTCGTTGCTCAGACCGAAGATGCGCGCAGCCTCGATGACCTCGAGCCCTTTATTGGCCATGGAGGCCGAATCGATGGTGATCTTGGCGCCCATGCTCCATGTCGGATGCTTGAGCGCGTGTTCCGGTGTTGCCTCACGCATGGTCTCGAGTGACGCGCAGCGGAATGGACCGCCCGATGCGGTGAGAATAATCTTCTCGATGCTCTCGATCGGGCTGCCCGTCAGGCTCTGAAAGATGGCGTTATGCTCGGAATCAACCGGAAGCAGGGTCGCCTTCGCCGCGGCAACCTCGCGCAGCATGACGTCACCCGCGCTAACCAGCGCCTCCTTGTTCGCCAGGGCGATGGAATGACCATTGCGGGTCGCGGCCAGGGTGGGCTCCAGCCCGGCTGCTCCGGTTATGGCGGCCATCGTCCAGTCAGCTTCCATGGCTGCGGCCTCGATGACCGCCTGACGCCCGGCTGCAACCTTCACACCGCTCCCCTGCAATCTGCCACGCAGATCATCGAGCAGCGTCTCGTCATTGATCACGGCAATCTCTGCATGAAGGGCACGTGCCTGCTCGGCGAGCAGGGCCACATTGCGGCCACCCACAAGCGCACGAACCTGAAAACGCTCCGGCTCGGCCAGCAGAAGATCGATTGTGGAGCAGCCGATGCTGCCGGTGCTGCCCAGAACGGTAACGCTGCGCGGTGAGGAGGTCATGATCTCAGGATACTCCAGATCAATGCGAGAAAGCAGAGAAAGACGGAAAGAACGGATGCAGAAGGGCGCCGAGGATATCGACTGGGAGAGCGGTCCAGAAAACCCGCCCCGGCACGGCAAGAGAAACCAGAGCGGCCAAAGGTGCCGCCGCCAGAAGCCCGTCAAAGCGGTCAAGAAGCCCCCCATGGCCGGGAATGAGCCAGCCGGAATCCTTGATGCCGACACGACGCTTGGCAGCACTCTCGGCAAGATCGCCGCATTGCGCGGCGCAGCCCAGGATCATTCCCCAGACTGCCCCGCCCGCAAGACCGCCCTGCCCCGAGCAACCGGCAACTGCCAGCCCTGCCAGCCCTGCCGCCACAAGCCCGCCTGCCGCGCCGGAGCGTGTCTTGCCTGGCGAAATGCTCGGGGCCAGTTTTGGCCCACCGATAATGCGCCCGGCCATATAGGCCCCGCTATCGCTGGCAATCACGACAAGGATGATAAAAAGCACGGGCAAGGCACCCGTACCGGGCTGCTCACGCAACCACAGTAGAGACAGTCCACCAAGACTAGCAACAGCAACGCACGCCCATTGGGCAGCGCCGAAAATCGCGGCGGAAAGCGCCAGCCCAAGAGCGGCGCGCCACTCGCCCTTCATGGCTACCAGCAATCCGAGGGGCGGCCAGAGCAGAAGCAGAGCGCCTCGCCAACTGCGCGCACCTTTCTGCCAGCTCAGCCCGGCCATTGCCGCGCCCTCATAAACGAGGCCGATACTCACGAGCAGGATCATGAGGCGATAGGCGCTACCGCCTGCCCAGATACACAGAAGCGCAACAGGAACGATCACGCTTGCGGAAATCAGGCGCAGGCGCAGATCGGACCAGCGCGGATTGGCGCTGCTGGATGTCACAATGCAGGATCCGGCTGCAGACGCCTGCCGAACCGGCGCTCACGTCCGGCGAAATCGGTCAGAAGCGCAGCGAAATGGGTCTCGTCGAAATCTGGCCACATGACGTCGAGAAAAGACAACTCGGCGTAGGCCGATTCCCAGAGCAGAAAATTGGAGAGACGCCGCTCGCCGCTGGTGCGCACTATGAGATCAGGATCAGGGAAAGAAGAGGTCTGCAGATGATCCCTGAAATCCTGCTCTGTAAGCGATGCGGGATCGATTTCCCCCCGGACCGAGGCCAGCGCAAGACGCTGCGCAGCGGCAAGCATGTCATGTCGGGCGCCGTAGGAAAGCGCCAGAATGAGCGTCAGACGCCCATTACGGGCGGTAAGATTTCTGGCGCGATCGATCTCCGCCCGCAGCCCCGCATCGAACCGTGACAGATCGCCGATGAATTCGAGCCGGACATTCTGCTCATGCAGTTCCGCAACCTTGTGGCGCAGATAGAACCTCAGCAGGGAGGTGAGGTCAGAGACCTCTTCTGTCGTCCGCTGCCAGTTCTCGGAAGAAAACGCATAAAGCGTCAGATAGCGCACACCCGAGAGGATGGCTGCCTTCACGCAACGTTTGACGGCCTCAGCCCCGGCGCGATGACCAGCCATTACCGGCTTGCCACGTGCGCGTGCCCAGCGCCCGTTGCCATCCATGATGACGGCAACGTGACGCGGCACAATGCCGGGCGCAAGGTCCGCTGCTGCGGCAGGAAGGGTGCGTGAGGAGGACACGGTGCCTGATCAGACCTGCTTGATTTCGCGTTCCTTGTCCGCGAGCATGTCGTCGACCTTCTTGACGTATTGATCCGTCAGCTTCTGCACACCATCAGACCAGACCTTCATGTCGTCCTGGCTGATTTCACTTTTCTTCTCATGGGTCTTGATCTGGTCCATGCCATCGCGGCGCACGTTACGCACGGCAATCTTGCCGTTCTCGGCATAGCGACCGGCAGCGCGGGCCAGCTCATTGCGACGCTCTTCGGTCAGCTGGGGAATCGGCACGCGTACCGTCTGCCCGTCTGCCGCAGGATTGAGGCCCAGACCGGAATCACGAATGGCGCGCTCGACGGCACCAACGAGCCCGCGATCCCAGACCGAGACGGTCAGCATACGGGCTTCGGGAACCGCAATCGACCCGACCTGAGACAGCGGCACATCGCTGCCATAGGCCTCGACACGAACCGGCTCGAGCAGGTTTGGGCTCGCACGGCCCGAACGCAGACCGGACAGGTCGCGGCGCAGGCTTTCCATGGCGCCGTCCATGCGGCGGGTCAGATCTTCGAGCAGATCATTCAGCTCAGCAGGCATTGTTCTCTCCTTTACGGATATTCAAAAGGGGGGCGTCTGATGGCGCCCAGTTCAAGCCGTTTCGATAATCCGGGTAAAACGCCCTTCGCCGCGCATCACGCTGGCAAAGGCTCCCGGTGCATGAATATTGAACACGATGATCGGCAGACGATTTTCGCGAGCGAGTGAAATGGCCGTTGCATCCATCACGCTCAGATCGCGCGAGAGCACATCCATATAGGACAGTTCATCATAGCGCTCGGCATCTGGCACGCGGCGCGGATCGGCAGAATAGACGCCATCAACCTGCGTTCCCTTGAGCAGGACATCGCATTCCATCTCGTTGGCACGCAACGCTGCCGCCGTGTCTGTTGTGAAGAACGGATTGCCCGTTCCGGCTGCAAAGATGACCACGCGCCCCTTTTCCATATGGCGCACGGCACGACGACGGATATAGGGCTCGGCGATCGAGGACATCTGAATGGCCGACATGACGCGTGTGTCGATCCCGGCTTTTTCGAGCGCGTTCTGCATCATCAATGCATTGATGACCGTCGCCAGCATACCGGCATAGTCGCCCTGGGCACGATCCATGCCCTTGGCCGCCGCTGCGACACCACGGAAGATATTGCCGCCGCCGATAACGAGACAGACCTGCACGCCACTACGCGAGACCAGGGCGACATCATTCGCGATTTCTTCGACGACCTGCGGCTCGATGCCGAAAGAGCCCTTGCCCATGAGGGCCTCGCCCGAAACCTTGAGAAGAACGCGCTTGTAGCGTGCAGTAGTTTCGGTCATCGCATCCTCTTTCGTTGCAGCCTCATGAAGGCCATTTTACAACCCGCGCCCCTCTTATAGGGCGCGGCCTGTCCTCACAAGAACTTCTCAGGCGTCATCCAGACCAATAGCCCGCAGTCTGGCCTTTTCCTCATCCCAGCCAGCGCGCTCGCGCACGTTGAGGAAAAGATGGCAGGGCCTTTCAAGCAGACGCCCCAGATCGAGACGCGCCCGCTCGCCTATGCTGCGAATCTTGCGACCGCCCTCGCCGATGAGAATGGCCTTGTGCCCCGGACGCGACACGTAGATCGTTGCATCGATACGCACCGAGCCATCAGGCCGCTCCTTGAAGCTCTCGGTCTCGACCGTTGCCTGGTAGGGTATTTCCTCATGCGTCTGCATGAAGATCTGTTCGCGCACCAGTTCTGCCGCCAGCAGACGGTCGGGCAGATCGGTCAGATCATCTTCAGGATAGAGATAGGGCCCCTCGGGCAGCTCTGCCGCGAGATGATCAAGCAGATCGTCCACACCACCGCCGGATCGCGCGCTGAGCATGAAGACATGCTCGACAGCCAGCTGATCTGTGATGGCCTTGGTGAGAGGCAGAAGCTGCTGGGCCCCGATCAGGTCGGTCTTGTTCAGCACCAGCCAGACGCGACGCTTCTGCTTGGCGAGCGTCTCAATGACAGCCTGCGATTCTTCGCGGATACCCGCCTTCGCATCGATCAGCAGAAGCGAGATATCGGCGTCCTGCGAGCCGGTCCAGGCTGCGGCGACCATCGCGCGATCCAGCTTGCGCCTTGGCTTGAAAATGCCAGGTGTGTCGACAAGCAGAATCTGCGTTGTCTGGCGCATCAAAATACCGAGAACCCTGAAGCGTGTTGTCTGCGCCTTCGGGCTCACGATCGACAGCTTCGTGCCGGTCATGCGGTTGATCAGGGTTGATTTTCCGGCATTCGGTGCCCCCACAAGGGCGACGAAACCACAACGTGTCGTCATTTCTTATCCTTCGTGCCTTTACGGCTACGGTTCAATCGCCGGAGGAGGGCTGTCGCCGCTTCGCTCTCGGCCTGGCGTTTGCTCCCTGCAACACCCTCACCTGCCTCACCCATAGCAGAAACCGCAACGGTAAAGCGCGGCGCATGCGATGGGCCTTCCATCGACAGGGTCTCGTATTCCGGCAAGGCAGAGCCGCGCGCAAGCACAAATTCCTGCAAGGCCGTCTTTGGGTCCTTGGGCGGGGTTATCTGCGACAGGAGCAGATCTTTCCATTTTTCGCGCACGAGACGGCGCGCGGGTTCGAGCCCGCCATCAAGATAGATGGCGCCCAGCAGGGCCTCCATCGCGTCGGCCTGCACATTGGCGAGGCTGCGGATATTGGCCTGCTCCTCATGCTCGGCAATGCGCAACGCCCCGGCCACACCGATACTCTCGGCAATAGGAGCCAGCGCGTTACGGGACACGAGAGACGCATGACGCGGCCCCAGTGCCCCTTCGGGCTCATTGGGGAATTGCTCAAGCAGCCACTCGGCCATGAGCAACCCGAGAACGCGGTCACCCATGAATTCGAGCCGCTCGTTCGAAATCGCTTCGACCGGTTTTGTTCCGCCGCGAGGCGCGCGCCGTCCCTGTCGCGACGATACGGCAGAGCGGTGGGTCAGGGCCTGACGCAGCAGACCCTGATCAGCAAAGCGATGACCGAGAGCCTTCTGCAGCGCGTCGAGAGTGTCGTCATGACCAGTCATGACAGAGCCTCAATGCATGGTCGCAAAAAGATGGCTCCACCGTATCTCGAACGGCCATTGCCAGAACTGCCAGAGCGGATGCACGGCCTCATAGGAGAAAAACACGAAGCGCGCCTTTCCGACCAGATTGACCATCGGCACGTACCCGAGATCCTGCCCATTATCGCGTTGGAAGCGGCTGTCGCCGCTATTGTCCCGATTATCGCCCATCGCGAAGAAATATCCCTCGGGCACGACATATTCGCGGGTGTCGTTCTGCTCACCCTCATCGGTCTGCTTCAGGATCTGATGGGTCACGGTCGCCGCGCCACCGCTGCCGGGCAGGGATTCGAGATAGCGTATGCCCGTCTGGGGCATGCGATTTTCATCCATGACCGAATAGGGCCCAAGCGACTGGCGCGGCACCAGAGTGCCGTTCAGATAAAGCTCACCCGCACGCATCTGAATGTGATCGCCAGGCAGACCGATAATGCGCTTGATATAATCGATGGAGTTGTTCTGGGTATAGCGAAACACCGCCACATCGCCGCGATGCGGTGTCGTGCCCCAGATACGGCCATCGAAAAGATGCGGCGAGAATGGCATCGAAAAACGTGACCAGCCATAATCGAACTTGGTGACGATAATATAGTCACCGACCTGAAGGGTCGGAATCATCGACGCGCTCGGAATATTGAAGGGCTCGACCAGCACCGTTCGTATCACCATCAACACGATGATCCAGATCGCGACGAAGCGAACGATTTCCAGAGGGGTGTCTTCTTTTCGCTTGGAGGGCGAAGCCTCCGGATTCATTTCGGTCATTTCCGGTTCTTAGCGCAGATATGGGGGATTTGGCGACAGCCTATCACAAATGCTGCGAGACTGACTGCACGATCACATAGGCAATTGCATAAGGAGTCTCGTCGCTGAGACTGACCTGAATATCGGCACGCTCGCCCGGCAGGGCCATCGCATACAGGCATTCGGCTGCCTTGCCAGTAAGATGCAGCAGCGGCTTGCCGAGCGGATCGTTGCGTACCTCGATATCGGTAAAGTGCAGACCATCACGAAATCCGGTCCCGAGAGCCTTTGCGCAGGCTTCCTTGGCCGCCCAGCGTTTGGCCAGAATGCCCAGACGCCCGTCGCCCTTGCGTGTATTGGCATAGGCGATCTCGGCAGGCGTAAAGCTGCGCTCCAGAAAACGATCTCCCAAACGCTCCAGCGCGCGCGCAATACGCCGCATGTCGCAAAGATCCGTGCCGATACCGCGTATCATGAGGTCAGGTCAGTTCTTCGTACGCTCGACCTGCATAACCCCCTGCGCTGAGCGCAGCGCGGCGATCATTGCAGAAAGATGCCGCACATCGCGCACTTCCAGATCGACGAGGACTTCCATGAAATCGAGCTGGCGGTTGAGAATGCGCAGATTGACCACACTGCCATTATGCTTCGAGGCCGTGTTGGTAAGCGTCGTCAAAACAGAGGATTCATTGGCCGCAATGACACTCACACGTCCGATATGTGGTGCGCCACGTTCGCCCTGCGCCAGGGCCTCGTAGTCCCAGTCGATCTCGAGGAAACGCTCAGGCGTAGACGAGAACGCACTGAGATTCTGGCAATGACGCTGGTGGATGGTCACGCCCTTGCCCTGCGCGATGATCCCGACAATGGGATCACCCGGCAGCGGGTGACAGCATCCGGCGAAATGTGTCGCAATGCCTGAGCCAACACCGTTGATGATCGAACCGCTCTTCGCCCCATAGCGCGCGGGCGCACCCAGACCGCCGCCAAGGCGACCCGACAGGCCCGGCACCATGCGCGGCGCACGATGGGTCTGACGCAACTCGGGGTAAGCCGCGTTAACAACGTCACGGGGGCCGATCTGCCCCGTACCAACGGCAACATAGAGATCCTCAATGCTCGGCTGGCGCAGATCGCGCAGCAGGGTCTCAAGCACTTTTTCGCTGCCATCGGCACCTTCCTGACGGAAAGCCTTGGCCAGTGCGGTCCGTCCCGTGTCGAGATTGACCTGGCGCTGTTGCAGGGCAACGTAGCGGCGAATACGCGCACGCGCCTTGCCGGTAACGACAAAACGCTCCCAGGAGGCCGACGGCGTGCCGCCACGCGCGGTCATGATCTCGACCTGATCGCCATTCTGCAATTCATGCCGCAGCGGCATCAGGCGACCATTGATCTTCGCCCCCACGCAGGCATCACCGACCTGGCTATGTACGGCATAGGCAAAATCGACCGGCGTCGCGCGGCGTGGCAGGGAGATAAGCTGCCCCTTGGGGGTGAAGCAGAAAACCTGATCCTGGTACAGCTCGAGCTTCGTGTTTTCGAGAAACTCGTCCGGCGCCTCGGAATCCTCGAGAATTTCGAGAAGATCCTGCACCCAGCGCAGCTTGTTGAGTCCCAGCGCTGCAACTTCGCTGTTCGAGGCCTGCGCAGCGTCACGTTCCTTGTACGCCCAGTGAGCGGCCACACCGTTTTCGGCGAAGTCATGCATATCAGCGGTGCGGATCTGGACTTCGATCTTCTGATTGCGCGGCTGACGAAGCGTGACCCCGGTATGGAGGCTCTGATATCCGTTCGCCTTGGGCGTCGAGATGTAATCCTTGAACCGCCCGGCAATCATGGGATAGGCGCCATGAATGGCACCCAGAGCGGCATAGCAGGCATCACGTGTCGGCACGATCACGCGAAATGCCATGATGTCTGAAAGCTGCTCAAAAGCGACATTGCGCTTTTGCATTTTCGCCCAGATCGAAAAGGGCGATTTCTCACGCCCTGTCACATCGACATGCTCAAGGCCAACTTCTGCACAAAGCTCTTTCAGCTCGGTACGGATCTGCTCGATGATATCGGCGCCATGGCCACGCAGAAAGTTCAGACGTGCCCTGATCGTGGCGTCGGCTTCGGGCTCGAGTTGCTCAAAGGAGAGATTCTGCAGTTCCGTCTTGACCCGGTCCATACCGATGCGCTCGGCAAGCGGCGCGTAGATGTCCATGGTCTCGCGCGCGATACGCAAGCGGCGGTCCTGCCGCTGGACATAATGCAGCGTGCGCATGTTGTGGAGACGGTCGGCCAGCTTGACGATCAGCACGCGGATGTCGCGTGACATTGCCAGAACAAGCTTGCGGAAATTCTCGGCCTGCTTGGTGCGATCTGACTGAAGCTCAAGCCTCGTCAGCTTGGTCACGCCATCGACAAGGCTTGCGACCGTTTCGCCGAAACGCTCTTTCAGAAAGGCCTGGGTGATGCCGGTATCTTCGACCGTATCATGCAGCAGCCCCACCATGATCGACGGCACATCCATGCGGAAACCCGCGAGGATATTGGCCACTGCAATCGGATGAATGATGTAGGGCTCGCCATTATCGCGCTTTTGCTCGCGATGCGCCTTTTCGGCGACGGCATAGGCTTCCTCGACGCGGGCCAGATCCGCATGCGGGTCATAGCCCGCTATGCGGCGCAGGAGACCGGAGATCGAGGGGACCGAAGCTGCCATTTCGGCGCCGGGGAGAAGGGTGTCAGACATGCCGGTACTCTCTCCCAATCCTGATCACATCCGGGCCCCATCAGACCCGGAAACAATACCGGACCACAAAAAGGTCCGGCATCGCAAGAGATTAGCGGCGACCGCGTCCTCCGAATTCCGCCTCGAAGGAAGCCTCGAGCTCGGCAGGAGACATCGTCTCGGCCATATGGGCGTGTTCTTCTTCAGTGGAGACATCCTGCAGACCGAAGATATTCTGATCGGTCGGGATGAGATCCATGACTTCTTCGTCAACAGGCTCGGGCTCGGGAGCGCGGGCCAGAGAACGAACGATACCGTCCTTGAGCGCGCTCAGATTGACCTTCTCTTCAGCAATCTCGCGCAGGGCAACGACGGGATTCTTGTCGTTATCGCGATCAAGGGTCATTTCCTCACCGCGCGAAAGGCCGCGGGCGCGCTGGGCAGCAAGGAGAACGAGGTCGAAGCGGTTCGGAACCTTTTCGATGCAATCTTCAACGGTTACGCGTGCCATAGACTCTTCCCAACCAATATCCGCAAATCCACGAGAATTGGATCGGCTAGCACAAATGCCCTCCCCGGGCAAACATTCCTTCGCACCAGCACTATCGCAGACATCGCTGCTGCGAACAGGCTTAAAGCAGCATCACAAATGCAATGAACGCAGCAATATGATGAGAAATGGCTATAAAGCAATGATATCACTATATTCTGAATTCAGAATTCGTTAAACCACAGTTTGAGATTATTCCTGCTGCGACATCGTAAAGTGTTGCAGTTTTTCTGAAATGAGTAAGAGATGCTCGATAAAAACGAGAGAACTGCCGTATTTATAGATGGTTCGAGCCTCTATTATACCGCAAAGACAATCGGCTTCGAAGTAGATTACAGAAGGCTCCTACGGTATTTTAAAAGCAATACAAAACTCCTGCGTGCCCACTATTACGCCGCAATACCAGAGACTGAAGAATATTCGCCGCTCAAGCCGCTCACCGACTGGCTTGCTTATAATGGCTTCATGCTTGTCACCAAAAATGCACGCGAATTCACTGATCAGTCCGGGCGTCGCCGTCTCAAGGGCAACATGGATGTCGAGCTTGCCGTCGACCTGCTGGAGCTCGCTGACCGCATCGACCATGCCATTATCTTCAGCGGGGATGCCGATCTGCGACGCGCGGTCGAGGCAATACAGAGACGCGGCGTAAGGGTAACAGCCGTATCGTCGCTGCGCTCTTCTCCCTCTCTGATCGGTGACGATCTGCGCCGTCAGGTCGATCAGTTCATCGAACTGGCCGATATCGCGGGCGAATTCACCCGACGCCAGGGAGACGCTCCGGTCCGGACACGCTCGGCTCCCGTCAGACATCCGGCCGATATCGTCTCTGACGACGATCTCGACGACTGATATGATGACAGAGGCTTGATGACCTTCTCGACATGGCCAGAAAATTCTCTCCCTCCCAGGATGCCTGCATCCTCATTGTCAGCCTCGCACCTTTCGCGTCCGATCAGCGTCTGGCGGTTGAAGAACTCCTGCATGACGAGATACCCGAGACGATAGGGGCGAGCCTGGCCTTCCACCATCTAGGCGGGACATATCTGCACGACGCAGATCCCTCCCCCATGCAGCCAGCAAATGTCGCTGTTCTGGCCGAACTGCTCGACACACTGACCAACCTCAAGCTGGTCATCACCTTCGGGGTCGCGGCCCATCTCTCGACAATCGATGCTTACGGCATGGGCTGGGCCAGGGTGCCTTTCCGCCCCGGCCAGATCACCGCCCTACCCGACGGATTGGCCCTAGCAAACTTCCACGCCAGTTGCGGCAGGCATATTGAGACCATAGCGCCACTTCTTACCCAGACAGTTCCGGCTCTCACTGCAGATCGGACAAGCTAGGCACCGGGAGCGCAACCGGTGTCATGTCGGCGCTTTAATCAGGTACATCATGCGCATAGAGGATGTAACGGGAATGACTCAACAGACGATCGGCTTTGTAGGCTATGGCGCCATGGGCGCGCTCATGGGGCAAAATCTCAGAAAAGCCGGCTATGGCGTCAGTGCCTACACACCGTCGGGCAAACAGCAGGATGCTGACACCCCCGTCGTGAAAACGGCCTTTGCGCTCGCTGCGCAGTCCGACATTCTGGTTCTCTGCGTACCCAATGATTCTGCTGTCTTCGCCTCTGCCGAGGGTGCGGAAGGGTTTCTGGCCGGAGCCCGCGCCGGAACCATCATCATCAACACCAGCACAATCTCGCCTGAGGCCACGGAGAAGCTTCACGATCTCGCCAACGCAAAGGGGCTGCGCTTTGTCGATGCGCCCATGTCGGGCAGCACACCCGAGGCCGAAAAAGGCGAACTCGTCATGCTGGTGGGGGCGTCACATGACGACCTCGAAGCCGCACGCCCTGTGCTCAGCACCATCGGCAAGCTCAGCATCCATGCTGGTCCCGTCGGGGCCGGAACGCGCCTGAAGCTTGTCATTAACGGCATCATGGGTGCCACACTCAATGTCATCGCAGAAGCTGTCGGCTATGGCCTGTCGAGCGGACTCGATCGCTCGATGCTCTATGAAGCCCTCGGTCAGGTGGCGGTGATTTCCCCGCATCACAAGCGCAAGCTGGCCTACGCCGAACGTGGTGATTTCAGCGCGCAGTTTCCGACGCGCCTGATGTCCAAGGATATGGGATTGCTCATCTCCGCAGCACGCAGCACCCACAGCTTCTGCCCGGCCATTGCCATCGCTGATCAGGCCCTTGCCCTCGCCAACAAGCGCCACGCGAATGATGATTATTCTGCGCTGCTCTCTGCCATTGAAAAGAGCGTCGTCCATTCGCCAGAGTCGTCAGAAAAAGCCTGAGCTCACAGAAAGGCCGACGGGTTGACGAAACCCGTCCGGCACCATAGCTGCCTTGGAAGACCAAGCAGCTCCGCTTTGTCCTCACCATGATAGTCCAGGAGACGCACCATGGCTTTCGAACTGCCGTCCCTTCCCTACCAGACCAGCGCGCTCGCCGCTTCGGGCATGTGCCAGGAGACTCTTGAGCTGCACCACGGCAAGCATCATCAGGCCTATGTCACGGCGCTGAATGGCTTTGTCGAAGCCAAGCCGGAGCTTCAGGGCAAGAGCCTTGAGGAAATCATTCTCGCCGTTAAGGGCGACGCTGCTCAGGCGCCCGTTTTCAACAATGCTGGCCAGCACTGGAATCACATCCTGTTCTGGAAGAACCTTGCCCCGAATGGCGGTCAGGTGCCTTCAAAGCTCGCCGCCAAGATCGACTCCGATCTCGGTGGTCTCGATGCCTTCAAGGCCGCCTTCAAGCAGGCAGCTATCTCGCAGTTCGGTTCGGGCTGGGCATGGCTGGTTCTGGGCACCGATGGCAAGCTCGCCGTGACCAAGACCGCCAATGGCTCCAACCCGCTGGCAGAGGGCCAGGGTCGCGCCCTTCTGGGTCTGGATGTGTGGGAACACGCCTATTACCTGGACTTCCGTAACCGTCGTCCGGACTACATCACGAACTATCTCGACAAACTCGCCAACTACGAGTTTGCCGAAGCAGAGCTGCTCTCTGCCTGATCACTGTCAGGTCGAACAAAAAAACCGGCTTCCTCAAGGGAGCCGGTTTTTTTATGCCCAGTTTCTGAACCGGATTTACTTGGCGGGCTTGGCGCCGTCATTGGCAGGCTTGGCAGAGCTGGTCAGCACCTGCGACACGTTTTCACGCATCAGCTGAACCTTTACGCCGGGAGCGATCTCGACTTCGACTTCCTTGGTTCCTTCGCGTGCGAGCTGCACCGTGCCGATGATACCACCGCTGGTCACGATACGATCACCACGACGCAGCGCGTTGAGCTGAGCCTTGAGCTCCTTCTGACGCGCCTGCTGCGGGCGAATGAGCACGAAATAGAACACGACGAACACGAGGATCATCGGGAGGAATGAGATAATCCCGCTGTTGGCGAGCATGCGTTTCTTCCATATGTCGATAGGTCAGGGAACGGACGCGCCCGAAAGCCAGCCCGATTGGCCCGGACCATAATGGGTCGCGCCCGCTCGTCAAGCATAGCCACGGAGCAAGGGACATACCCATGGACGCCGTTCTGATCGAAAAACTCGAACGCATCGCCAGTGCGCTCGAGCGCCTCTCACCCGCACCGGCCAGCCCGGCAACACTCGAAGGCAGCGATGCCTTCATGTGGCAGGGAAGCTCTGCGACACTGCGCGCCGTAGCCCGCGTTCAGGGCGTCGATCTGTCCCTGCTGCGCGGCATAGACCGCCAGACGCGCCTCGTGCTAGAAAACACACGTCATTTCGCCCAAGGTCGCAGCGGCAATAATGTCATGCTCTGGGGTGCGCGCGGAATGGGGAAATCCTCATTGGTCAAGGCCTGCTTTGCCGAGGCCAATCGCGATCTTCCTCATGCTCTCGTGCTGATCGAGATACAGCGCGACGACCTCTCCACCCTGCCCCGCCTTCTCGATATCCTGCGTGCCCAGCCAAGACGCTGCATCGTGTTCTGTGACGATCTCTCCTTTGAGACACAGGATGCAGACTATAAATCGCTCAAATCGGTGCTCGATGGCGGCATCATGGGCCGACCGGAGAATGTGCTGTTCTACGCCACGTCGAACCGTCGCCATCTGATGCCGCGTGACATGATGGAAAACGAGAGCGGCAGCGCCATCAATCCTCAGGAAGCGGTCGAAGAGAAGGTCTCGCTCTCAGACCGCTTCGGCCTCTGGATCGGCGTTCATGGCTGCAACCAGGAAACCTATCTGGCCATCGTCGATGGCTATGCGACGCACCGCAAGCTGGAAATCTCGAAAGAGACCCTGCACCGTCATGCGCTCGAATGGGCCATGGAGCGCGGTGGTCGCTCGGGGCGTGTCGCCGCCCAGTTCATTGATCATCTGAGTGCGACGCTCGGCTGAAGCATGGCAGACAAAAAAACCTGACTGACAAAATGTCAGTCAGGCCTGGAAAAGTATTCTGAAACGATAGCGTCATACGGGGTCCGGTCAGTGGGCCCCGCATGTCAGGCACGGATCAGAAGGTCGCGTTCAGGCGACCGTAGTAATAGGCGCCGTAGATCGGAATACCGGAGGAATCGGTGTCGTAGATCTTCGGTCCCAGATAATTGGTGATTGGATTCACGTGACGCGGACGCTGGTTGAAGATGTTGTTGGCGCCAATAGCGAAGTGCCAATGTTCGGTGAAGCGATACCCCACTTCAAGATCGGTCAGCCATGCCGGGGTATTCTTGAACTCGGCCCATTCGGTGTTGGAATACTTGATTGCAGTCGGCGCCAGATCTTCATAGGTGAGCAGCGACTTCGTCTCGCCATAGCGGGTCTGACGCAGGTTCACATCCCACTGGTGATATGTCCAGTACGCATTCAGGATCAGCTTGCTGCGCGGTGAACCCGTGGTGAGGTAGCCCACCGTCTGCGCATTGGCCGCGGGGTCGCCAAACGCATTGGTGTTGATATGGCTGATGCGGGTCCGATTAAGGTTGAGCATTGCGCTCAGGTTGAGCGTGCCAAAGCGATGCAGATGCAACAGGTAATCGGATTGCAGGTCGAGACCCTGCGTACGCGTGCTGGCCACGTTTGCGAAGTAATTGGCGGTCACGTTGTCTAGTTCAATCCCGCTCGGCAGGTTCACGCCCGTTAGAGCGATAGCATCAAGCGCCTGCTGACCATTGACTGTCGCCGAGCCAATGATTCTGTCACGGATGTTGATCTGATAGACGTCAACCGAGACGTGCCAGTCCTTAAGCGGCTCGGCGATGATGCCACCTTCAGCGCTGGTCGATCTCTCAGGCTTCAGACGTTGCGCACCAATGGTCTTGCCAGCAGCGCCAACCGTCTGGAGCAGCCCCGAAGCACCGGTCGGCGACACGTTAAGCGCCGAGTAATATTGCTCGGGCATGGTCGGCGCACGGAAACCGTTGCTGATCGTGCCTCGGATCGCCAGCTTGCTGGTGATGTCATAGCGCGTCGTAACCTTGCCGTTTTCGGTGTTACCCATATCGGTGTAGTGCTCGAAGCGTCCGGCGAAATCGAGATCCCAATGCGGCAGTGGGTGGAAGTCGCCATCCAGATAGCCTGCCCAGATATTACGCTGCCACTGGCCCGCGTTCTGAGGTGTCAGACCGGCGAAGCCCTGCGTACCGCCCAGCTCATACGAAGCCGGCTCGCCCGCCTTGATCTTGTACATCTCCAGACGATGCTCCGCACCAAATGCCAGCGTCATCGGCACGACATCGGCAATGCGGAAATTGCGTCGCGCGTCAAAATTGCTAGTCCACTGGGCGAGCGAATAGCTCTGCGCGCGCACGGTGGTAGGCGAGAAGCCATACGCCTTGTAATAATTCGGGTTGAAGGTGTTCTTGTTCCCGATATCGTCGTCGTCTTGCCCGTAAAGCGTGCTCAGATCCCAGCTGAAGCCGAAAAGATTATCGCCCTTGATTCCGAGATTCGCCTGAAAATCGTTCTCTTCAATGGTCTCGAGCGGCGAGAACCCGTAAGGAAAGGCGCTCGGTGCGACGGTGGGGGTACGGTAGTTCTCGTAGGCCTCGGAGTGACGATGAGCATAGGTGATCAGACCATAGGTCTCGATCCCCTCCGTGATGCCCTTACCCCATTCGATGGAGAGATTTTCACGCGTCTCCTCAGGGTTGGAGAGGATCTTGTTGGAGTTTGCGGGCCAGCTTGAGGTCGGGGTCCAGCGATGGTCGTTGGTGCTCTTGAGGTTCGAGACCCAGTGATCGGTGTGATAGACCTGACCGCTCAGATGGACGAAGCCGTCATTACCCCATTTAAGACCGCCATCGGCGCCGATCAGATATTGCCAGCCATCGCCATTATAGGCATTGGCGCCGGTCTGGGCGACAGTATTGATGCCATGACTGGTCTTCTTGGTGATGATGTTCACGACGCCCGCAATGGCATCCGAGCCATAAAGCGCGGCCGCGCCATCACGCAGGATTTCGATGTGATCGATGGCCCCTGCCGGGATCATGTTCAGATCGACGGGCGTCGAGCCCTGCTGCGGACCGTTATCGGCATAGATATTGGCCGTCGTGTTGCGGCGCTTCCCGTCAACGAGCACCAGCACTTCGTTCGGGTTGAGACCACGCATACGGATGGCTGAGGTCAACGCACCGGCATCGGCACCATTGGCCGTAACCGTGATGGACGGATCAACGCGGGTGATGGCGTCTGCAAGATTGAGCTGGCCGGAACGACGCAGGGTCGCCGAGGAAACGACTGTTACCGGCACCGCGCTGTCACGCGCCTTGCGATTGAAGGCATGCGTGCCGGTTACAATGACAGATTCACCGCTATCGCCACTCGCATCGCGGGCCTTGCGTGTGCGGATTTTGGGGACGGAGGCGAGCGCCTGCGTCGAGCCGATCGACGTCCTGCTATGGGCAGAGGCGGCTTTTTTCGCTTTGGGCGCGGTCTGTGCAGCTGGCTGGGTGGCAGCCTGAGCATAGGTGAACCCGAAAGGAAAGGAGAGAAGGGTCGCTGCCGCAAGTATTCTTCGTTTTGTGAACATCGTTCGAGCTGTCTCTCCATGGGAACTTCAACAGGAGACAGTCTATGCAGTAATGAAAAATCGTTACAACAGCGGAAAGGATTTTTCTTTCGGTATCGGATTGAATGCGACAAAAAAAACACAGTTTGTTGCACAAGGCCAGCGCAGAACGCCCGAAAAACGCAAGATTCTTTCTCTCGAATCTCGGCGCACGCATGAAACTTACCCTCGCACGACCTGCGCCAGAAAGGCGCTGTTCCCCTATACGGCAAGCCTGCTAGTGTCTGGCTGCGCATCATCATGCTCAATCTCAGGACCCAGACTTTCGAGGGCATGTCCTTCTGAAGTCACCGGTCAGGAGGAGGTCACGACAGGAATACCCATGACGGAAAGCCTTACTCTCGACACCGCCCCCCACAAACTGGCCGAACAACGCTGTTCGGACGCCATGCGCCTTGGCAAGGACACGGTCGATCTGAGGCGGGTCAAATGCGATCCGAATTACTGGTATCCTGTCGCCTGGTCACATGAACTCAAGAAGGGCAAGACCATCGCTACCCGCTTTGCGGGTCAGCCCATTGCCCTCGTCCGCCCGCAGGAAGGCAGTGTTTTCGCGCTTGAAGATCGCTGCGCCCATCGTCAGGTGCCACTCAGCAAGGGTCGCGTCGAAGGCGAGGCCGTGCAGTGCTGCTATCATGGCTGGGCCTATGGCCGCTCGGGACGCTGCATCGACGTGCCCTATCTCGGCAAGGGCAAACTGCCCAATGGCGTGCGCACCTATCCCTGCCGTGAAGTCGAGGGGCTGATTTTCGTCTTCCCCGGCGATGCCGAAAAAGCAGAGACCACCCCCTTCCCCAAGCTCGGTTCAGTGGCCGATCCGGCTTACAAGACACGGCGCTTCGGCGAGAAGGTGAAATGCCATTACAGCTTCATGCATGAGAATCTGATGGACATGAATCATCAGTTCATGCACTCGAAGCAGATGGGCAAGATGAAGCCCCGCTATCTGGGCGGCGAAAACGAACCCCGCATGGTTGAGGCGCGCTACAGCTTTGCGCGTGTTGGCGGCAAGCAACCCTGGGGTGAGGCGCTGATCTTCGGCGAGCGACGTGATGCGAGTGCCAAATTCGCTCACCGCGATGTCATGACCATCCGCACCGTATACCCCTACCAGACACTGCATATCCGCACCGAAGACGAACCGCCGGTCATGGATCTCTGGATCGTCTACGTGCCACAGGATGAGGATCACCTCACCTGCCGGGTGTTCGGCCTGCTCTCGATTCGTCGCCCGAAGCTGAAGGGCGCGCTCGAACTCGCCTGGCCGCTTCTGGTCGGCTTTACAAACCGCATCTTCGCCGAAGACCGCGAAATCGTGGAACTCGAACAGAATGCCTGGCGCGAACTGGGCGGTGACCGCAATCAGGAAGTCTTTCCGGTCATCAATGCACTGCGCGACCTTCTGCGGCGCGCGGGTATCCAGCCGGACAGCGCAGCAGCGGAGTGACGCTCTGAATGAGTCTTTCGCTCGACGTCGCCCCCTATACGCTTCGCCCGCTCTGCACTGGTGACGGTGCAGCGGTGCATCGTCTGGTCAATGACTGGAGCGTGGTGCGCATGCTCAGCCACCTCCCTTTTCCCTACCCGAGGGAGTTGGCCGATCAATGGATTCTGAGCACGATTGATCGCCAGACAGCGGGCACAGCCTGGCATTTCGCGATCTGCGAGGGCGAAATGCTGATTGGCTGCATTGGCCTCTCTCTTGGCCATCCCAATCAGGGCGCCAAGATCGGCTACTGGGTCGGGCGCCCCTATTGGCAAAAAGGCGTCGCAACAGCCTGTGTGCGCCCGGTTGTGGAATGGGCCTTCGAGACCCTGCCCATCTCCCATATCCTGGCTGATGTGGCAGAGGACAATCTGGCATCGATCGCCTTGCTGGAAAAAATGGAATTCCAGCGCTCTGGCACGACGCGCGTGCCGTTTCTTTCACGCGGGCCGGATCCCTATCCCGTACTGACCTATTGCAGGGAACGCGACATCAGGATGGATACTACCCGGAACGACAAAGCTGCTTCACGCATTCTGCTTGTCGTTGCTGGCGTCCTGATAGACGGCGAAGGTCGCATCCTTCTGGCGCAACGCCCTCCGGGCAAACCGCTTGCGGGGCTGTGGGAGTTTCCTGGCGGAAAGGTCGAGCCGCATGAGGCACCGGAACAGGCGCTTATACGCGAGATGTATGAAGAGCTCGGCATCGACATCGCGTCTGGCTGCCTTGCGCCTTTCACCTTCGTCTCGGAGAATGTCGGCTCGCGCCATCTCCTGATGCCGCTCTATTTGTGCCGACGCTGGCGTGGTCAGCCCGTTGGCAAAGAAGGACAGGCTCTGGCCTGGGTTACCGCAGACCAGCTTGACGCCTACCCGATGCCAGCTCCTGACCGACCACTTATTCCTTTACTCAAGGAACTTCTTCTAGGCTGACAGGGCGATACGATGCTGCGGCAAGCCCGCCTTGTCAGAACGGAAGGTGAAAAGGCTGCCCGATTGCGGCTGGGCAGCAAGCGCCTCTTCTGAAACATCCTTGCGGGCAGTCGTCACATAGGCTGTCTTGCGATCATCGCCACCAAAACAGACCTTTGTCACATTGGCTGCAGGAATACGGATGGAGAAACGCTCTGCACCTTCCGGTGTGAAACAGCGCACATGCCCGCCGCTCCATGTCGAGCACCAGACATTCCCCTCGCAATCGGCCACTACGCCATCGGGATAGCCTTCCTCTTCGGGAAGACGAAGGAAGACCTGCTTGTTTTCAAGCTCCCCTTCGTCCGTGATATCGAAGCGATAGATGACGCCATTCGGCGTATCGCAAGCGTAGAGATGCTTGCCGTCAGGTGAGACGGTGGGGCCATTCGATACCACATAGCCCGTATCGTGTTTTCTGAGCACAAAGCCGCCTGCCTCATGCGTCACGCTGTAAAGCGAGCCTGAGGGTGCCTCTTCAGAATCATCCATCGTCCCGAACCAGCCTCGCCCGTGCAGATCGACGCAGCCATCGTTCAGACGATTGCCTGGCAATTCAGCCTCGACCTCCAGCGCTTTCACAAAGCTTCCGTCTGTGGGGTCGAAGCGATAGAGCCCGTCCGGAAGCCCCGCGAGAAAGCTGCCATCATCAACCGGCATGAGAAACGCAACCTTGCCCGGCGCTGCCCAATGACAGGCCTCGCCCTGAACCGGGCTGAACCGGTGCACCTTGCAGTCGTTGATATCGACGAAATAGACGGCGTTTTCGCCGGAGATCCAGACGGGGCCTTCACCGAGTTCGGCACGCACGTCGTAAGCGCATGACGCGCAGGCCTCGACATTGGGTTCGGCCATTTCTGTTCTCCCGCGAAAAAGTCATCGATTACTCGAGGTTTAACGCAAAACGACACTGTATGGTTGTCGATGTTTCCATTCCTCGTCACTCTGAGGGACCCAGTCATGACTCCTACCGCCTGCCTCCTGGTTATCGGCAACGAGATTCTCTCGGGCCGCACGCAGGACGCCAATATCCGCTTTATCGCAACTGGCCTCGCTCAGGCCGGGATCGCCCTTGAGGAAGTGCGCGTCATCCCCGACAAAGCCAGAAGAATCGTCGAAACTGTTGCGACTTGTCGCGTCCAGTTCGATCACGTCTTCACGACGGGGGGCATCGGCCCGACCCATGACGATATCACGGCCGGGTGCGTCGCTGAAGCCGTCGGCGTTCCGCTCGAATGTCATGAAGAAAGCTATCGTGAACTCGAGGCCTATCTCGGCAAGGAGAAATTCAACAAGGCCCGCCAGCGTATGGCGTGGCTGCCACGAGGGGCCGTTCCGATACGCAATACGGTGTCGATCGCACCGGGCTTCAGCATAGCCAATGTTCATGTCATGGCCGGTGTCCCCTCGATCATGCAATCGATGTTCACCGCGTTGCTCCCCACACTAGAAGGTGGCGCGCCGCTCTGCTCGGTCGCCTGGCATGCCGATCTGCGCGAAGGGACCCTGGCCGAGGGGCTGGAAGCCATACAGCACGATTTCCCCGAGCTCGATCTCGGCTCCTATCCTTTCGAAAGACCCGACGGGCGCAGGGGCGTGTCTCTTGTGGCCAAGGGATATGACGAGGAAAAGGTCGAAGCCGCCGGTGAGCGTATCAAGGCGCTGATCGAATCGCTGGGCGTCACTCCGATCGCCGGTGAACCCGCCCCCTGAAACGACAAAACGCCCGACCTCTCGGTCGGGCGTCTGTATGCTTTATCTTAATGCGTGGATTGCTTCGCTCGCGCGCGCCTAGAGCGCCTCGCGCCCCATGGCGAGAAACTTCTCGCGACGTTTGGCAACCAGGTTTTCGCTTTCAAACGGCAGAAGCTCGCCAAGCATATCGCCGATAGCATCACCCACCGACGCAATTGCCTCATCCGGGAACCGCTGGGCACCGCCGATCGGCTCGGGGATGATCCGGTCGATAAGACGCAGCTTCAGCAGATCCTGAGCCGTCAGTTTGAGTGCTTCGGCAGCAGTCGAAGCCTGCTTCGGGTCGCGCCAGAGAATCGACGCTGCACCTTCAGGGGCAATGACCGAATAGATCGAATGCTCGAGCATGAGCACGCGATCGCCCGCGCCCAGAGCCACAGCACCGCCAGAACCACCCTCACCAATGATGATGGCAATCAGCGGCACAGGGGCACGCAGACAGCAATCGGTCGAACGGGCGATCGCCTGAGCCTGACCACGCTCTTCGGCATCGATACCCGGCCAGGCGCCAGACGTGTCGATGAAAGTCAGAATCGGCAGCCCGAAACGTCCGGCCATTTCGACAAGGCGCTGTGCCTTGCGATAGCCTTCAGGCTTGGGCATGCCAAAATTGTGACGCAGGCGCGACTCCATGTCGAAGCCACGTTCGGTGCCGATCACCATCACGGCCTGACCGCGGAAACGGGCCAGACCGCCGACGATGGCCTGATCATCATGGCCGAGGCGATCACCGGCAAGCGGCGTATATTCCTCAAGCAGCCCCTTGAAGTAATCGAGGGCGCGAGGACGCTGCGCATGACGCGCGACCATCACCTTCTGCCAGGGCGTCAGCTTGGTATAAGCTGCCCGAAGCTGCTTTTCCGCCTTGTCGGAGAGCTTGCCGATTTCGTCGGCAATGTTGATGCCTTCGCCGTCCTTCGCCATCTGACGGAGTTCGGCAATCTTGTTTTCAAGCTCGGCAACCGGCTTTTCGAAATCGAGATACTGACGCATGACCCGCCGATAGCACG
Source organism: Asaia spathodeae NBRC 105894 (assembly GCF_025994195.1). NCBI lineage: Bacteria > Pseudomonadati > Pseudomonadota > Alphaproteobacteria > Acetobacterales > Acetobacteraceae > Asaia > Asaia spathodeae. The sequence continues at coordinate 100,723 of NZ_BAPY01000005.1, forward strand.
GCTTCCATCCCGACAACAATCCGTTGCGTCACGAGACCGTCTCATCAGAGAGCGGATGATGCTGGGTAAGCACCTGCCTGAGCCGTTCCTGCATCACATGGGTATATATCTGGGTCGTACCGATATCCGCATGACCCAGCAGCATCTGCAGTGCCCGCAGATCGGCGCCGCGCTCGAGCAGATGGGTCGCAAAGGAATGACGCAGCACATGCGGCGAGACCAGATCGGGGTCGATGCCAGCCCTGAGCGCAACCTGCAGAAGAATCTTGTCGAAGCCCTGACGCGTCAGGGGTTTTGAGGGGTTGCGCCCGGGGAAGAGATAAGGGCTGTCGATGTCCCGGTCGTGATGCAGCAGGGCGAGCGCAGCCTCTCTTGCCGCATGAGACACAGGAATGAGCCGTTCACGCCCCCCCTTGCCCCTGATCAGCACCATGGGGGCGTCGCGCATGAACACCCTACCTGGCAAGCCGAGTAGCTCGGAAATACGCAGCCCGGTTGTGTAGAGCAGTTCAAGCGCGGCGCGGCTCACAAGGTCGCGCCTGGGATCGTCATGTCCGTTGCAGCCCTGATCGATCAGAACTGTCACCTGATCCTGCGAGAGCAATCTGGGCAAGGCACTCTGGTGCCGTGGCATGGCAACCGTTTCGGTGGGGTCGACAGCACACCACCCCTCCCTCAGCGCAAAGCGAAAGAACTGCCTGAGGCAGGAGAGCCGACGCGCCGTGGTGCGGGACGAAAGCCCCACCTTGCCCTGCACAGCCGTATAGGCCGCTATCGCCGCACGATCGGCATTCAGAAGGGCGCCACCCGGTGAGGCATGGCGCAGAAAGGCCACGAAATCTTCCAGATCCGCCGCATAGGCCTGACGCGTACGCGAAGCGGCGTTGCGCTCTGCGAGAAGCATTTCGAGAAAGGCCTCGGCCGCTGGCGGCAAGGCACTCTCCCGTTTCGTATGAGAGCGGGGCTTCAGTGCTGGAGCGTCGGCGCGGCGACTGGCTCGGGCATGGCAGGCAGCGGCTGGCCAGCCTGGGGCATCGCCTGTGTCTGGGTCGCCGCGAATTGTGTACCTGGAAGCTCTTTATGCACGATCGTCTGAACCGGTAGCGGCGGGTTCATGCCCAGCTTCAGAAAGGCGCCGCCCAGACCCAGAACGAGCAGAACGAGAAGGGCGAGGGCGATCCTCGGAAAGCTCAACGTGGACATGAGGGCTCCTGAACATAGGCGCGAAAACGGGATTTTCGACACGTCGCGCAACCCACACGGGGTCAGGTCGGTGGCGAGCGGCTTTCCTGTATGTTAGCCTTGCATGAATGTCACGCCCCACCTTTTTTTCTGATCGAAACCGAACGATGACCGACCTGCCTGATCCCGTCCCGGGATCGGTCTCCTCCCTGACCGCCTCCTCGCACGGAATTATTGTTCTTGTCGGGTTGATGGGGGCAGGAAAGACGACAATCGGTCGGCGCCTCGCCTCTCGACTCGGTCTCGATTTCGTCGATGCCGATCACGAAATCGAACGGGCTGCGGGGTGCACAATTGCTGAAATTTTCGCGCGCCATGGTGAACCCGCGTTCCGCGATGGTGAGCGACGGGTGATCCAGCGCCTGCTGCAAGGCGCGCCCAAGGTGCTGGCGACGGGCGGTGGCGCCTTCATTGACGCCCAGACGCGTGGACTCGTCAAAAAACACGCCCGCTCGATCTGGTTGCGCTGCCCCCTGCCCATTCTGGTCAAGCGTGTTTCAGGACGCACCGGGCGCCCGCTTCTCGACAAGGGTAATGTCGAGACAACTCTGGCGACGCTTCAGGCACAGCGTCACCCTATTTATGCAGAGGCCGATATCATCGTGGATTGTGGAGATGACAGCGTCGATCACGGCGCCCAACGTATAATCGAAGCCCTTGATTCCTATGCGCATCCCCTCAAGGTGCCGGTCACGCTGGAATCCCATCATTATGAAGTGCTCATCGGGTCGGATCTGATCAGCCGCGCGGGCGCTTACCTGGCACCGATCCTGCCGCAGAAGCGCGCCGTTGTGGTGACAGACGAAAATGTTGCCGTGCTGCATCTTCCCCGATTGATGGCAGCGCTCGCCGAAACCGGCATCGAGGCAAAATCCTTTGTCGTGCCAGTGGGCGAGGAGTCGAAGTCGCTCACGCGTTATGCGCATCTCATCAACGACATTCTCGACCACGGCATGGAACGCCGTACGACCGTCATCGGACTTGGCGGCGGTGTGGTTGGTGATCTCTCCGGTTTCGTTGCTTCAAGCATTCTGCGCGGTGTTCCTTTCGTCCAGATTCCGACCACTCTGCTGTCGCAGGTCGATAGTTCCGTTGGCGGCAAGACGGGGCTGAACGCACGCGCAGGCAAAAATCTCGTTGGCGCCTTCTATCAGCCACAGATCGTACTGGCTGACAGTTCTGCGCTGGCAACCCTCTCGCGACGCGAACGGGTCGCGGGCTACGCCGAAATCGTCAAGGCCGGGCTTATTGCCGACCCTGAACTGTTTGCCTGGTGCGAGACCCATGGGGCCGACATCCTGGATGGCGACCCTGCAGCACTTGCCGAGGCCGTGCAGCGCGCCTGCGGTTTCAAGGCGCGGGTCGTCATGGAGGACGAAAAGGAAACCGCAGCCCAGGATGGACGCGCCCTGCTCAATCTGGGCCACTCCTTCGGTCATGCTCTTGAGGCCCATTACAAGTATGACGGCCGCCTGCTTCATGGTGAGGGGGTTTCAATAGGCCTTCACCTGGCCGTCGCTCTCTCAGTGGCGCTTGGTCACTGTCCGGAAAGTGACATGCAGCGTCTGGACGCCCATCTGCGCAGTCTGGGCATGCCCGCCGGCCTCGACTGGCTGGACGAGACCCTGAGCGCGGAGGAACTCATTGCTTCGATGGCGCGTGACAAGAAGGTGCAGGACGGACGGCTGTCATTCGTGCTTATGCGCGGAATCGGCAAGGCATTTACCAGCCGCGATGTTGAAATGGACACGGTGCGTGACGTTTTGGTGCAGGCCGGATGCCGGGAGTAACGGAACCGGACCTGTTTCGCGATTTTCCTTACAAATCAGTCAGTCACCTCACGATCCGTTGATGACACGAATCAGAAAAAACCCCGTTAGAACGAGGCACTGCATAAGAAATTGTTAATCGGACGGAATGAAGTGTTGCAGTTTGGACACGGCTATTTCGTCTAATCGTCAAATACCTATGGAACTCACTTCCTGAACCGGAACTGACGGCTCTATACGCACTTATGCATCGCGCTGAGCTTGTTGTTGCTTCGCCTCTTCGGGGGCAACGAGGCAGGCTTGAATGGATGAATTTATGAGGACGAAACTAATGCGTCTCCGCACGGCACTTCTGGCCATGACGTCGATGGCAGCCGCCCCGACGATCGCCATGGCGAGCACCATCACCGGCCCGTATGTCAATATCGGCGGTGGCTATAACCTGGCTCAGACCCAGCACGCGCACTTCTCCCCGACGACGCAGGCTGACGGCACGACCAGCAATAACGGCTCCAGCTCCAAGTTCCGTCACAAGGACGGCTTCACGAGCTTCGGTTCGTTCGGCTGGGGCTTCGGCAACGGCCTGCGCGCTGAAGTCGAAGGCGTTTACAACTACTCGCAGATCAACCACCGTAACCCGACGGGTACGCCTGGTTCGACCAGCGGTTCCGACCAGTCCTATGGCGGCTTCGTCAACGTTCTATATGACATCGATCTGGCCCAGTTCGGCATCAACCTGCCGGTCACGCCGTTCGTTGGTGTGGGTGCAGGCTACCTGTGGCAGCACTACAACCCGATCACCACGTCCTACACCAACGGCGCGACCAACCGCGTTGGCGGCACGCAGGGTGGCTTCGCCTATCAGGGCATCGTCGGTGCAGCCTATGACATCCCGGGCGTTCCGGGCCTCGCCCTCACCGGTGAATACCGCATGATCGGCCAGACCTTCACGGATGGCGCATACCGCTCCACCTCGTGGAACCGCACGGGCGTGCACAAGGGTAACGTGAACTTCGGTGACCGTTTCCAGCACCAGTTCATCGTCGGCCTGCGTTATGCATTCGACACGGCTCCCCCGCCGCCGCCGCCGGCTCCGGTCGTCGTTCCGCCGGCAGTGCAGCCTGCCCGCACCTACCTGGTGTTCTTCGATTGGGACAAGTCGAACCTGACGGGTCGCGCTCGTGAGATCGTTGCCCAGGCAGCTCAGGCTTCCACGCACGTCCAGACGACGCGCATCGAAGTCAACGGCTACACCGACAACTCTGCTGCACACCCCGGTGCTCGCGGCCAGAAGTACAACCAGGGCCTCTCGGTCCGTCGTGCGCAGTCGGTCAAGGCTGAGCTGATCCGTGACGGCGTTCCTGCCGCTGCGATCGACATCCACGGCTATGGTGAGCAGCATCCGCTGGTCCCGACGGGTCCGAACACCCGCGAGCCGCAGAACCGTCGCGTCGAAATCATCCTGCGCTGATTTCGGCCTGATCTGATCGCTGCTCAGGCGGCTTTCAGGTTGGTTCAGGAACAAAGGCCCTTGGCAGTCATGCCAAGGGCCTTTTTCTTTGCCTATCTGCCATGCAATCAGCACAGTACATTACGTGCGTGTAATCCGTTATAAGAGAGTCGTGTCACCAATCCCGGAAAAAGGGGGTTTGCCATGACCCAGATTTCCCATTTCAGCGATGCGCCGAACCTGCACCGTTCCTCAATGGATCATCGTCAGGAAGGCATAGGCCTCACCATGGGGGCCATTCTCGGCGGGTTGATTGCTCTAGGCACGATCGCCTTGCTCATGATGTGAGGGGCGTCTGTCCACCATCGGTCTCGAGGCTCGCTCTTTGGCCTGCAGACTGGAAGACCATACTGACCGACCGATAAGAGCCTTCTTCACCTAGGCGCAGCGCAAAAAAAAGCCCCGGTAATTCCGGGGCTCTTTCCCAGTTCCGAGATCAGGATCAGACGCTCAGGCCAATCTGTTTGATATCGTGAAAACCGAGATCGGCGTTCATTTCGACCGTGCGACGCATCATGAAATTCGAACTGGCGAGAAACACGGGGTCTCCATCCAGATCATCAGCCATGGCCGAGCGATTGACCATGGAGAAAGCCTCGATCTTGGCGCGCTCACCCGTTACCCACCGGGCAATCGTATAGGGCGTCGACTCAAAACCGATAGCAACCCCGTACTCCCCTTGGAGACGCGACTGCAGCACATCGAGCTGCAGGGTGCCTACGACGCCTACAATCGGCGGCAAACCGTCCTGTGGACGGAAAAGCTGCACGACCCCCTCTTCCGCCAGTTCGACCAGAGCCTGACGCAGCTTCTTGGCTTTCATGGCATCGTCCAGCCGCACACGCCGCAGGATTTCAGGCGCAAAATGCGGCACGCCCGTGAAGCGCAGCTCTTCACTCTCTGAAAGTGTGTCCCCAATACGCAGGGTCCCATGGTTGGGAAGTCCCACAACGTCACCCGCGAAAGCCTCCTCGGCAAGCTGTCGGTCACGCGCAAAGAAGAATTGCGGCGTGTGCAGAGCAAATTGCTTGCCTGTACGGACATGCTTCAAACGCATGCCACGCGTCAGCTTGCCAGAGCAGATACGGGCAAAGGCCATGCGGTCACGATGGTTCGGGTCCATATTGGCCTGGATCTTGAAGATCAGTGCCGTTACCTGCTCTTCATCGGCCTTTACTTCGCGCGTCTCGCTGGGTTGCGCACGTGGCTCGGGGCCATAAGCCACCAGTGCGTCAAGAAGATCGGTGACGCCAATCTCCTTCATCGCACTGCCGAAAAATACCGGCGTCAGATGACCGGCGTCAAAAGACTCACGATCAAAGAGCGGCAGAGCCGCTTCAGCCAGTTCCAGCTCCTCCGAGAGCGCGACCATACGGGCATCCGACTGGGGCAGATCGACCGCTTCACCGCGTATCTCACGTGTGCGCATGTCATACGTGCCAGCGAAATGCCCGGCGCGTCCGATAGGCCAGGTCGCCGGAGATGTATCGAGCGCCAGTGTCGAGGCGATCTCGTCCAGCAGGCCGAAGCAATCCTGCGCCTCACGATCCATCTTGTTGATGAAGGTCACGATGGGAATGTCGCGCAGGCGGCAGATCTCGAACAGTTTGCGTGTGCGGTCCTCGATACCCTTGGCAGCGTCGATGACCATCACGGCGCAATCGACAGCCGTAAGGGTACGATAGGTGTCTTCGGAGAAGTCTTCATGGCCCGGCGTATCGAGCAGATTGAAAACGCAGCCGCCATATTCGAAGGTCATGACCGAGGTAACGACCGAAATGCCGCGATCGCGCTCGATACCCATCCAGTCGGATTTGGTACGGCGGCGCTCGCCCTTGGCGCGCACGTTGCCCGCAAGCTGGATGGCACCACCAGCGCGCAGGATGCGCTCTGTCAGGGTCGTCTTGCCGGCGTCAGGATGCGAAATGATGGCGAAGGTCCGGCGACGCCGGATCTCGCTGGCAAGGCCGGTGGCAGAAACGGGGGCGGATGCGGCTTCGGACATCGAAAAAGACCTTCGGTAAAACGGCAATTACCTGAAACGACAAATGCCGGACCGGGGGTGAACCCGATCCGGCATTGGCCAGAAACACCCGGTAGAAAAACCGGCGTTTAGCGCGAGTAGAACTCGACCACGAGGTTCGGTTCCATCTGCACGGGGTACGGCACATCGGACAGACGCGGGCTGCGAACGAACTTGCCCTTCATCTGGCGATGATCGACCTCGATGTATTCCGGCACGTCACGCTCAGCGGACTGTGCGGCGTCAAGAACAACAGCAAGCTGCTTGGACTTTTCGCGCACTTCGATCACGTCGCCATCGCGAACCAGATACGAAGGGATGTTCACCTTGCGGCCATTGACCGTCACGTGGCCGTGGCTCACGAACTGACGGGCAGCGAACGGGGTGATCGCGAACTTGAGGCGGTAGATCACCGCATCCAGGCGACGCTCCAGCAGGTCGATCAGGTTCTCCGACGTATCGCCCTTGCGACGCACGGCCTCATCGTAATACTTGCGGAACTGCTTCTCGCTGATGTTGCCGTAGTAGCCCTTAAGCTTCTGCTTAGCCATCAGCTGGATCGAGAAGTCGGAGGGCTTCTGCTTGCGGCGCTGGCCATGCTGACCGGGGCCGTATTCCCGCTTGTTGACCGGCGACTTGGCGCGGCCCCACAGGTTTACGCCCAGACGGCGATTGATTTTGTACTTGCTCTCTTGGCGCTTGCTCATGTGCAAGAACTCGCTTCGACTTCGGGCTGCCCTATGCTGCGTGGCAACCGCATGTTGCGCCGGTAGGCCTTCCCCCGAATTAGGAAAGACGGGCGCATTCCTCGAACCGCAACCTCGGGATGCAGATCCCGGTCTGGTAACGGCCGGCATGTCCACGTTCCCGGCAATAGCGGCGGCAGGTATAGGACCCCCGCCACGCTGTCAATCTAAATCGACCCTCCGGTCGGAAACCTCACCAGGGCAAATCGGGCCAGTGAGGGAACAATCACTGGACTGATACGTCAGCAGAAATACGATGGGCATAGCCTGCGACAGCGAGTCATCTGCGCAGGACGAAGAAAAAGGGAGCCTTCTCATGGCTATTTTCAAATTCAACCGGGCAGCGGGTCGCAAGCTCAATGACAAGGCGGAGATCGAAGCGATCAATCCCGCAGGGGCACCGGCGCCGCGTGCGCCCCATGAGAGCCTGATCAAGCGTGCCTTCAAGCAATACGGGCTTTCACAGCTTTCCGTATCGCATATCACGGTAAGAGACACGACGGTGGCGGTCAAAGCCAAGGCCGAGAGTGCTGCCGAGCGTGACGCCATCATTCTTGCCGCTGGCAACATCGCCGGTATCGATACCGTCCATGCGGATATCACGGTGCCGGAAGGTACACCCGAGCCGGTCTTCCATCAGGTCAAGCCGGGTGAAACGCTGGCCGCCATCGCGGAAAAGACGGATGCCGACGTCACGGCTCAGGATCTGCACGAGGCCAACAAGGATGAACTCGCGCATAGTGAGGGTGTCTATCCCGGACAGACCATCCGTATTCCCGAGGCCTGAATCATACCTCTCACGCCGGATCTGCGAGCCCTTCCCTCGGAACGGGCTCGCCAGAGCCGAGTTTGCGCCTGAACGTGATGGCAAGGCGTATCGACAGCAGAAACGCCAGGATACCGAGCCCCGTCGCAAGACCGATCCATAAACCGATCGCGCCGTACCCCCCCTTAAAGGCAAGCCAGTCGCCACCGAAAATCGAGACAGGTACGTAGGTCAGCACCATCAGCACCATCGGCATGAATGTGTCGTGACAGCCACGCAGGGCACCGGCGCAAACGCATTGCACGCCATCCAGAATCTGGAAAATACCGGCAATCTTCAGCAGCGATACCGCAATCGGCATGACCTGCGCCGCATCTGCGCTTCCCGAGCGCAGATAGAACCCGGCAATATATTCCGGGAAGACAAGCAGCACGGTCGCTGTGAAGCTGGTCCAGAGCAGCACCAGAAAAAGAGCCCCGAGCGTCGAGCGCAAGGCGGCACGGGGTGAGCCGGCGCCCAGCCAATAGGCAACACGGATATTGACCGCCTGTGAAACGGCGAGGCTGATCATGAAAGCTGTACTCGTGACGCTCAGCGCGATCTGGTGCGCGGCAGAAGAGACCGCACCCAGAGCCCCCGCATGCAGCCCCGTCATCTGGAAAGCCAGCAACTCTGCGCCGGTTGCCCCCATCATGGGCAGCCCCAGACGCAGCATCTCGCCCATCGCACGCGGGTCAGGACGCGCCACACGCAGATGGCGCTTCAGATGGGCCTGCCGACGGGCCAGCACCACCAGAAGCAGCGCAATCGACCATCCTGTCACGATTGTGGCGCAAGCCGAGCCCCATAGCCCCATCTCGGGCAGTCCGAAGCGACCATGGATCAACCCGGCATTGAGGAAGCCATTCATGACGGCCATGCCCGGCATGGTCCATAAAAGCAGCCGCTCGCTTCCGAAGGCAGGCAAAATGATGCGTAACAGGCCGATGATGACCAGATTGGGGAGCAGCGCCCAGAGTAGCAGATGCATGAAGCGGCTGCCCTGGGTGACGATCTGCGACGGCTCATTGAAAAAGGCCAGCAGAGATCCCGCAGGCAGAAGTATCACCAGCACCGGAAGGCAGAGCAGCAACGCGAGGACCACGCCTGAAGAGACGATGCCCGAAAGATCTTCCACCGTGTTCTGCGCAGCAAAGGCCCGTCCCCTCGCCCGGGAAATCAGGATGCTGGCACCCCCAAGGGCCGCCTGAAACGTGATGAAGGTGCAGAAGAAAAGATTGGTGGTCATGCCTCCAACCGCAAGCGCCGTCGCACCGAGACTGCCCAGCAGCACCGTATCGGTCACATTCATAGCCATCTCGCTCAGCTGCGAAAAACTGAGCGGCGCGGCTATTTTGACCAGCGCGCGCAAATGCTGGCCCCAATGCGGCACCGTGATGGAAGAGCGAAGTTCTGTCATATTGTTCTGCTTATACCACGAGGGGCAGAAAACCAGCGCTCAAAGCCGTAAAATAGAGTTGCGCTAGGCGCAGGGCTGACGCATCTACTCTGGATCATGGCCAGCCCTTCCCATTCCCTGTCCCTTCATGACAGCCAGACCCGGCAGAAACAGGTTTTCGTGCCGCTGGATCCTGCCAATGTGCGCGTCTATTACTGTGGGCCCACAGTGTATGATGCCGTGCATATCGGCAATCTGCGCGCCATGCTCAGCGCCGACATCCTTGTTCGGCTGCTGCGTCGGCTCTATCCGACGGTTACTTTCGTGCGCAACATTACCGATGTGGACGACAAGATTACTGCGCGTGCGCAACAGAATGGTGAGGATATTGCAAGCCTGACGGCACGCACCACCATTGCCTTTCATGAAGATGTGGCGGCCCTCGGCATTCTGCCGCCCGATATCGAACCGCGCGCCACGCATCATATCGATGACATGTTGAGCATGATCGCCCAGCTTGTCGCCAATGGTCATGCCTATGAGGCCGAAGGGCATGTGCTCTTTGCCGTTGATCGCTGCGCCAGCTATGGCAGCCTCTCCGGCCGCAGCCCTGACGATCTTCTGGCAGGCGCACGCGTCGAGGTGGCTCCCTACAAGCGCCATCCGGGCGATTTCGTCCTGTGGAAGCCCTCGACACCCGAGCAGCCCGGATGGGACAGCCCCTATGGGCGTGGCCGACCGGGCTGGCATATCGAGTGCTCGGCCATGTCGCATCGCTATCTCGGCGAGAGCTTCGACATTCATGGCGGCGGCGACGATCTGATGTTCCCGCACCATGAAAACGAGCGCGCCCAGTCGCTATGCTGCCATCCCGGCAGCAGCTTTGCGCGCTACTGGCTGCATAATGCCATGCTGCTCTCCAATGGCGAGAAAATGTCCAAATCACTGGGCAATTTCTTCTCCATTCGCGAGGTTCTGACACGCGCACCCGCAGAAGCTCTGCGTCTGCTTATTCTGGGCACGCATTATCGTTCGGTGCTCGACTTCACCTGGGAAAAACTCGAGGAAGCCAAGCGCATTCTCGACCGGTTTTACCGCGCCCTGGAAAAAACCCCGCCTGCGGACGCTGGCACGATACCCGATGCCTTCATGCTGGCGCTGTGCGATGACATGAACACCCCCCTCGCCCTTGCCTGCCTCCATCCGCTTGCCGATGCAGCCCTTGGTGGTGATGCAAAAGCCTCCGCCTCGCTCAAGGCCTGCGGTGCCCTTATCGGCCTTCTGGAGGCCACACCGGATGAGTGGTTTCGCTCGGGCTCCGACGATACTGCCATTGATGCGCTGATTGCTCAGCGTGTTGCCGCAAAAAAAGCGCGTGATTTCGTCCTCGCCGACAGTATCCGCAGCCAGCTTGCCGAACAGGGAATCATTCTTGAAGACACTGCCAATGGCACGACATGGAGGCGCGCATGACCGGTCGTGATGGCGGCGCCGATATCGGGCCGATCGGGGAATTCAGCCCCGTTGTTATTCTCGTCCGTCCGCAGCTTGCCGAAAATGTCGGCACGACGGCACGCGCCATGGCCAATGGCGGGTTGTTTCATCTGCGTCTGGTCGCCCCGCGCGATGGATGGCCGCAGGAGCGCGCATGGTACGCGTCATCAGGCGCCGATCGCATTCTCGATGCGGCGCAGGTTTTCGATACGGTCGATGAGGCCGTTGCAGACCTGCACCACGTCATGGCTACCTGCCCGCGCCCGCGTCACATCGTAAAGACGGTCATGACCGCCCGTGGCGCAGCGTCGGAACTTCGCGCCATTGCCGATCGGGGGCTGAAAGCCGGGCTGCTTTTTGGCCCCGAGCGCGCCGGGCTTGATAACGAGGACATGGCGCGCGCCGATGTGCTGATACGCTATCCGCTCAACCCTGATTTCATGTCGCTGAACCTCGCCCAGGCCGTATTGATCATGGCGTATGAGTGGTGGATGGCCTGCGAGACCACCCCGCCGCGTACGCTCATGACGAACGAAACCCACGTGGCGACAAAGGGAGAGCTTGAGAACTTCCTCGGTCATCTGACACGCGATCTGGATGAATGCGGTTTTCTGCGTAATGAGCAGAAGCGCCCCGGCATGGTGCGCAATCTGCGCCACCTGTTTCAGCGTGGTGAAGTGACAGAGCAGGAACTGCGCACCATGCATGGTGTCGTCACCGAATTGTCCAATGGCCGCAAAGCCCGTCAGCAATAGGTCTCAGACGATGTTCACCTGCGTCCATCACATCGCGATCATCACATCCGATTATCAGAAATCCCGTAGCTTCTACACCGAGATCCTTGGGCTGAGCATCATACGTGAAGTCTGGCGAGCCCAGAGGCAGTCATGGAAATGCGACATTGCCATCGGCGATACGCAGATTGAGCTGTTCTCCTTCCCGACCCCGCCTTCACGCCCGACACAGCCAGAAGCTGCCGGACTGCGTCATCTGGCATTCGGTGTCGATAACATGCAGGAAGCGGTCGAGCATCTCGAGCGCCATAATGTAACCTGCGAGCCGGTACGAACGGACCCTTATACCGGCAAGCTTTACACCTTCTTCAGCGATCCCGACGGTCTGCCTTTAGAGCTCTATCAGAGCTGATCGTCTATCCGGGCCGGGGAGTAACGAAGAGAACCGGCCGCAATCAGACGGCGCGCTCCTCCTCCCGGGCGTAATACTCCGAAAGCGGTGGCGCGACCTCTTCCAGCGAGCGGTTTTCCGCATCCACGCCCCAGATCCAGGCCACTGCGCTGGCGATCAGCATCAGGATCGCCGCGACGACATAGCCCATGACGAGCAGGGAAAGCCGTCCGGTGCCAATCAGGTGCCCGAAGATGACGGGTGCCGCAACGCCGCCGAAAAGCGTGCCAACCGCGTAAAACACCGCGATTGCAAAAGCCCGCATTTCGAGGGGGAAGAGCTCGCTTGCAGTCAGATAGGCCGACGAGGCCGCTGCCGAGGCGAAAAAGAAGATACAGCACCAGGAGAGCGTTTGACTGGCGGCAGTCAGGGCATGAACGCCCATGGCATAGGCTACAGCCATCATGAGTACGCCCGAAATGGCATAGCTCAATCCAATCATCCGTCTGCGACCCCAGGTATCGAACCAGCGTGCCAGAATGAGCGGGCCGAAGAGATTGCCGATGGCGAGGGGCAGAATGTACCAGCCAACCGCGCGCGGTGAGACGCCATGATATTTCGTCAGCACCATGCCGTAGGTAAAGAACACGGCGTTATAAAGAAATGCCTGGGAGATCATCAGGACCAGCACATAAAGCGAGCGCCCGCGATAGCGCTGCACCATGATCCTGATCATTTCGGCCGGGCTGAATACCCCTGCCGGGTAGATAAGGACGGTTGGCAGCTTCTGCCCCCAGCCGCCTTCAGGCTCCACACAGTGGGATTCTACGTGGCTGACGATCGCATTAGCCTCTTCCACGCGGCGATGGGTCATGAGCCAGCGCGGGCTTTCAGGGACGAAGGTGCGGAGGAAAAGCACCGCCACACCAAGGAGCGCCCCTAGTGCGAACGCCACGCGCCAGGCGAGCCAGACTGGAATGATCGCCGAGTTGAGCAACCAGACCGAGCCGATGGCGCCAAAGGCAGCGCCAGCCCAGAATGTCCCGTTGACCATCACGTCCACACGGCCGCGTAGTCGCGCCGGAACAAGCTCGTCAATTGCGGAATTGATCGCCGAGTATTCGCCACCGATACCCATGCCAGTCAGGAAGCGGGCCACGGCGAAGCTCGTCAGATTCCATGACAGCGCCGAGGCGCCGACACCAACGACATAGAGAGCGAGAGTGAGAAAGAAGATCTGCTTGCGCCCGAGCTGATCGGTCATCCAGCCGAACACAAGCGCCCCTAACACTGCCCCGGCGACATAGGAGGAAGACGCAAAGCCAATGCCATCGGCTGACAACCCAAGCGTGTCGCCACGCTGCAGCGAGGGCGCCAGCGAGCCGATAATGGTGACTTCAAGCCCGTCGAGGATCCAGGTGATGCCGAGCGCCACAACAATCAGCATGTGGAACCGTGACCAGGGCAGCCGGTCAAGACGCGCAGGAATATCCGTCTCTATGGGCCGGCCATGGGTCTTCTTGCCGGACCGCGCGTCTCGGTCAGTGGAAAGCTGCAAGGGGCGCCCTCTCTTCTATTACAAAATATTCACTCTCATCTTTTCATGACGCATGGAGGCGGCCAAGGTTCACCGCCTCACAAAACCCTGAGCAGGACCGCTCTATGTGCGACTGAACCAGCCGCGACGGATCGCGCGCCTGACAATCAACAGGCCGATAACGACCAGCGGTGCCCAGACCACAGCCTGAATCAGGAAATCCCACAGATCTGCCAGTGTCTCACTGAAAAGCGCAGCGCTATCTTTCCAGCGCTGACGCAGGGGCCCGAGATTCTCACGTGCAGAACTATAGGTGACATCGACCTCTTCCGTATCCACCTGACGGGAGAGATCCTTCTTCTCTTTCAATGCGCTTTCCAGCGTACTCTGCGCCTCTGAAAGCTCTTTCGCCACTTTGATGAGGTCATCCGTCTTACCTGCACTCTGGGCTTCGAGCACTTCGAGACGGTCACGATAGGCTGTCATCTGGGCCAGACGGCGATCGACATCGGTGACTTCACTATTGAGATCACGTTCGCTGGTGCGCAGTCGCTGGGTGACGACAGCACCTGCGGTTTCCCCAGCCAGAGGCGCCGCAGCAATTTTGAGAAAATCCTCGACCTTGTCATGAGGCAAACGCGCCGAGAGCCTTGCCAAGCGGTTATCACTCCCCTCATTCTGGTCTTCTGCATCTTCCGATGCCGAGACCAGTTCGCAGCCCTGCTGCGCTAGGCAGTAATCACGCAAAGTTGCCAGATGGGCGCCTACCTTGTCTGCCGAGACGCGCAAGGCGAGGCTATGGTCATAAGCAATATTGCCCTGACCGACCTTACCCCTCATCGAGAATTTCATCGGAGCGGGTACCACAACGGGGGCCGGTGGCGGTGGGTATGATCCGTAACTTCCGTCTGCCTGACGGGCATCACCATGCCGATGCTTGCAGCCCGCAAGACTGGCCAGAACAACGCCAAGCACAACCGGTCCCGCCAGTCGCCGCAGGCTGTACCTTATTTTTTGCTTCATCATCAGATTTTCCAAATTGCCATATAGACAAAGAGGATCATGGCCGGGGTCTTTTGGAAAGGCATCGCTCGGCATGACGCGTTTGCAGAACAGCGCTCGGTGCCTCGGGCACGACGCAAGACGGGAAACTTATCCCCAGATTCGAGGAACAACTCTGCGGATCAGCCTGTGTATAAGCTGTTGACGACAGGGGATAATCCGACGCCTACAGGCGATTGGATCGATCCATAAACTACTTATGAACCGATCCTCGAACTGACGAAACTCAGGCGCCACGGGCTTTCAGCGACGCCAGAAGCTTGCCCATCACAATCTCCGGAGTGCCCGCACTGTCCACAGTGATGACGTTCTCATCCTTGCCCGGCGGCTCGAGTGTCGCAAGCTGGCTTGGCAGGAGGCTTGGGGGCATGAAATGACCGATACGCTGCTTCAGTCGCTCGGCGATCGTGCGTTCGCTCGTTTCGAGATAGACGAATGTCACATCAAGCCCGTTGCGCAGCGTATCGCGGTATTTGCGTTTGAGCGCCGAGCAGGTCAGCACGCCCCCGGTCTGCGCGTGCATCTTCAGCCATTCATGACAGATCTGAAGCCAGGGTGCCCGGTCGGCATCGTCGAGCGGAATACCGCTATGCATCTTGGCGACATTTGCCGCCGGATGCAGGTCGTCTCCTTCCTGAAAAGGCGTACCAAAATGCTGAGCCAGCCCCTGGGCCACGGTCGTCTTGCCGCAGCCAGAGACACCCATGACGACGTAGAGGCCGGGACCGGCCTGATTTGTCGCCCCGCTCATGCTTTCAGCCTTTGCAGACCGGCCGCTCCGGCCACCAGAACTTCCGAGGTGATATCAAGGAAAAGACCGTGATCCACAACACCTGTAATGGAGATGATGTGGTCTGCCAGACCGCGCGGATCCTTGATGCACTCGTAATCACAATCGATGATGATGTTGTGATTATCGGTCATGTAAAGCGAGCCGTCCTCATTCCGGCGCGGAACGCAGGCTTTCGCACCCGTCTTGCGCAGCAGGTTCTCGACGCGCTCCCAACCCCAGGGAATGATCTCGACGGGCACGGGCATATGCGTGCCCAGATCGGTGACGATTTTGCTCTCATCGACAATTACGATGAACTTGCGTGCCGAGACGGCCACGATCTTCTCACGCAACAGCGCGCCGCCCCGTCCCTTGATCAGGAACAGCGAGCCCGTCTGCACCTCATCGGCGCCGTCAATGGCGACGTCGAGATACGGATCATCAGCAAAATTCGTGATGGGGATATTCAGGCTCTGTGCCTGAGCCGCGCTGGCCTCCGATGTCGGGATAGCGCGTATCTTGAGCCCTTCACGACGGACGCGCTCACCGAGCGCATCGATCATGAATTTCGCCGTGCTGCCCGTCCCGAGGCCCACAGCCATGCCATCCTGGATATAGGAAATGGCATGGGTAGCAGCTTCACGTTTTAGTTCTGCGACGCGAGCAGCGGCGTCTTGAGCAATCTCAGCCATTCTGAAGCTCTCCTGCAGCGGCCTTGTCGACCAGGAAGACAACCTCACCTTCGGAGGTGATATGCGATGCCGGAAGCGATTCATCGCCGCTGCGAACCCGCGCCAGCATCTCGGCCTTGCCTGCCCCCTCGATCAGGAACACGACATTGCGGCTCGAATGGATGGCGGGATAGGTCAGTGAAACACGGTCATGAGGCGCGTTATCCGGCGTGCAGGCAGCGACCCACTTTGTCTTTTCCTGCAGGATCGGCTGACGCGGGAAAAGCGAGGCCGTATGACCGTCAGGGCCCATACCCAGCATGACGACATCGAAAAGCGGCTTGCCCGGGGTCAGATGATGGCTGCCGTACAGGTCCTGCAGCGCGCTCTGATACCAGATCGCATCCTGCTCGGCTGTGCCATCGGCAGGAATGGGGTGTGCATTTTCGGCAGGCAGATCGACATGCTCAAGCAGCAGCTCATCCGTCATGCGATAATTGCTGTCTTCATGCGTGAAGGGCACATGACGATCGTCGCCGAAGAAAATATGGGTCCGGCGCCACGGGAATTTCGAGGCATAAGCCGGCTCGGCCATGATCTTGAACAGACGCTTGGGCGTCGAGCCGCCCGACAGCGCCACGACGAAAGGCCCTTCAGTCTTGGCCAGAGCCTGATCCAGCAGCCACTGGGCCATCTTCTGGGCGACGGCTTCGCCATCCTCCAGAACGACCACGCGGGCTGAAGTCACATCGTGTCCACTCATCTTATCATTCCTTTATGTCAGGCCGCGCCGGGAGCCCTGGGAAGGACGAAGCGCCGCATGGCCTCTGCCCATCCATCAGCATCGTTGTGCCCTGTTGTCACATGGGCATGTGCACTGACCTCTTCGGTCGCATTGCCCATGGCAATCCCGAGCCCGGCGATTTTGAGCATCGGCACATCATTGGACATGTCGCCAATGCAGGCAACCTCACTCATCGGGATGCCCAGACGCTCGGCCAGGGCACGCGCAGCAAAGCCCTTGTTCGCATCCTTGTGCGTGATATCGAGATAATAATTCGACGACCGGTGCACGCTCGCCTCGCCCTTGAGCATGGCGCCGATCTCAACTTCCATGCGCTGCAGCAACGCGAAATTGCTGCTGGCGGCCATGATCTTGCCAACGCCCTCGCGAAACGGCTTGAAGTCGGGCACGACGACAGGCTCGATACCGACCGATCTGCGCTCATGCTCGACATAATAGGCGCCGGGATCGCGAATGAGCCATTCGTGACCGCGGAAGAGCCAGGTATCCACCTGGTGTACCGAAAGCGTGTCACACGCCGCATCGACGCAGGAAGCGGGGAGCGACAGGGTCGAGAGAATCTCGTCGTCCGGGCCCACGATCAGCCCGCCGTTCAGCGCACCGAATGGCGTATTGAGACCAAGCTCCCGATGATAACGCAGCATGCCCTCAGCCGAGCGCGAACTCACGAGGCAAAGCTTGATGCCCGCCTCGCTGAGCTGCTTCGCCGCCTGTTGCGTCGATTCTGCCAGGTTCTTGTCAGGACCGATCAGCGTGCCGTCGATATCCGAGACAACCATGCGAATGGTGGATGCCATGGGCGGCAGGGCTGCGTGGATGGCATCCAGATCATGTGTCATGGGGGCTCCTGTCTTGGCGCGAAAGTGCGTCAGTTATTCAGATCGAGCCAGCGACGCCCGCTGCGTGCCAGCAGTTCATCGGCCTCACGCGGGCCATCAAGACCACCCGGATAGAAGCAGAGCGGCGATTTATCGGCGATGTTCTCCTTGAAGGCGGGTTCGACGATACGCCAGCCCTCTTCAATGGTATCGGCACGCTGATAAAGCGTCTGGTCACCGATCATGCAGTCATAGATCAGCGTCTCGTAGCCCGTGCTCGGCCCTTCGCTGAACCAATCGGAATAGTCGAATTTCATACGCACGCCGCCGAGACGCACTGACGGGCCAGGCACCTTGGCGGAGAACTGCATGGTCACGCCTTCAGTCGGCTGGATGTGCAGCACCATGATATTGGGCGTGAGCTTGTCGACGGGCGTGTCACGGAACAGAGCGAACGGCGCCTGCTTGAAGTGGATCGCGATTTCGGTCTTGCGACGACGCAGACGCTTGCCCGTACGCAGATAGAACGGCACACCAGCCCAACGCCAGTTATCGATACGCAGCTTCATCGCGACATAGGTCTCGGTCTGGCTGCCCATCCCGACATCGGGCTCTTCGCGATAACCTCGCAGGGCTTCGGCCTCGTCGCCCACGCCGAACGAACCGCTGACATATTGCCCGCGTACCACCTGGCTCAGATCGATGGGCTGGATGGCACTCAGCACCTTGGCCTTCTCGTCACGCACGGCTTCGGCGTCGAACGAAGTCGGCGCCTCCATGGCGACCATCGACAGCAGCTGCATCAGGTGGTTTGGCACCATGTCGCGAATGGCACCGGTGCTTTCGTAAAAGCGCCCGCGACGCTCGACACCGACTGTCTCTGCTGCCGTAATCTGCACGTGGTCAATGTTCTGCCGGTTCCAGAGCGGCTCGAAGAAGCCGTTCGAGAAACGCAGGGCCAGAATGTTCTGTACCGTCTCTTTGCCGAGATAATGGTCGATGCGGTAGATCTGGTTTTCATCGAGCGAGCGCTGGAGACGCGCATTGAGGGCCTTGGCCGATTCCAGATCTGCACCGAAGGGCTTCTCGATGATGACGCGACGCGAGACTGTATCGGTCTGTTCGGCGAGACCGGATTCCCCGAGAAGGTCGACAATGGGACCAAAGAAACGCGCGGCCACAGCGAGATAGAAAACAGCAGAGCGATCGCCCAGCTTTTCCTTCAATGCCTGGAAAGTCGAGATTTCCTCGAAAGAGCCACGCAGATAGGTGATGCTCTTGGAGAGACGATCCCACACATCCTGACGCAGCACTGTGGCGCTGGTCCCGCGCTTGCTGACGAAGTCATCAAGGGCAGCGCTGAGTTGCTCCAGCAGTCCTTCTGTCGTCATCTCGGCCCAGTCGACCACGATGATGGAGAAATCCTCGCTGAGCAGACCAGCCACGTCCAGATTATAGATAGCCGGAACCAGAAGGCGTTTCGTCAGATCGCCGCCACCGCCGAAAATGACCATGGAGCCCGGAGGGGCCGGGCGTACGCCGCGCGGCGCCTCTGAATTGGACAATGCCGCACGCGCTGAAGCGGAAATCTCGACCATATGCCAAACCTTTTTAGTCGATAAACTGAAAGCCGGAGTGCAAGCAGGAGCGTCACGGCTCCCGCTGACATTCTGGCCAAGAGTGTAGGAATAAAAAAAGGGCCGGGACCAGAGCGGTCCCGGCCCGAAATGTCACTTCTTCTCGACGTGACCGCCGAAGCCGAAGCGCATGGCAGAGAGGATCTTCTCTGCGTAGTTGTTGCCGCTGCGCGAGCGGAAACGCGTGAACAGCGATGCTGTCATGACCGGAACCGGCACCGACTCTTCGATGGCAGCTTCGATCGTCCAGCGACCTTCACCCGAATCAGCCACTTCGCCCGAGAACTCGGAGAGGGATTCGTTCTTGGCGAGCGCATCGGCCGTCAGGTCGAGCAGCCAAGACGAGACGACACTGCCGCGACGCCAGACTTCAGCGATATCGGCCATGTTCAGGTCGAAGCGCTGGTCTTCCTGCAGAACGGGGGAGTTCTTGGACTTCATGACGTCGAAGCCTTCGGCGAAGGCCTGCATCATGCCGTATTCGATGCCGTTATGAACCATCTTGACGAAGTGACCCGAACCGGCCGGACCACAATGCAGATAGCCTTCCTCAGCGCGGGGATCGAGGCCTTCACGGTCGCGACCGATCGTGCGCACGACGTCACCCTTGCCCGGTGCCAGTGCCTTGAGGATCGGGTCGATATGATCGGCCGAGTCCTTGGTGCCGCCGTACATCATGCAATAGCCACGATCGAGGCCCCAGACGCCGCCCGACGTGCCGACGTCGATGTAGTGAATACCCTTTTCCATCAGCTCGTGTGCGCGACGGACATCGTCCTTGTAGTAGCTGTTGCCACCATCGATCACGATATCGTCCTTGCCAAGCAGGCCGCGCAGTTCCTGCACGCAGGCTTCGGTGATCTCACCAGCCGGAAGCATGACCCAGACGATCTTGCGCTCTGCCGTCAGCTTGCTGACCAGATCGGCGACAGAGTTCGAAGCGATCGCACGGCCCTTTTCGGCACGGTCGAACGTCTTGGTCACAACTTCAGGCGTGCGATCGAACAGCACGACGTCATGACCATGACGGGTCAGGCGCACTGCAATGTTGCCGCCCATACGGCCAAGGCCAACAATACCGATTTGCATCTTCAAAACTCCTGCACAGTCTTCCTGTGCCCTCTAACTACCACGTCAAAAAACAATCCGCCCCGTTGGAGCGGGGCGGATTGCGTCAGTCTCAGACGGCCTTCTTGATGACCGCTGCCAGTTCGGCAAGGCCAGCTTCGAGCGGTCCCTTGATGTGCACGCGCAGGGCACGGCGGCCACGCTCGGAAAGCACATCGAAATCGCCACGTGCCTGAGCAGCCTTCACCACACTGAAGGTGAAGCGTTCACCAGGGACGCTCAGATCGGCATGATCGTCAGCTGTGATCTGCAGGAACACGCCGCTATCCGGGCCGCCCTTATAGGCCTGACCGGTCGAGTGCAGGAAGCGCGGGCCGAACTCGGCAGCCGTTGCAACCTTCAGCTGGTCACGCAGATCGAGGCGAACGTTCTGGATCCACTCGCGTGTCTTCAGATCGCGCTCGACATAAGCCAGAACACCCACATAATCGCCCGCCTTCACGCGGCCGAAATGGGCCTTGAGGATCGCCAGCGCATCACCGCCGCCAAGCGCCTTGGCGTTGGCATCGTCAGCAAAGAACTCGAACGCACCCGAGGTTGCGAACGGTGTCTCAGGCGGAAGCTTACCCGTCTCATTGAAGGCAGTCGTGAGCTTCTTGGTCTCGATCTTGCTGAATTCCACATCCGGCTGATCAAACGGATCGATCGCGAGAACCGAACCGGCAACTGCCGTGGCATATTCCCAGTGGAAGAAAGCCTGAGCGATATCGAGCTTGTCGGCCAGATCGATCGTCACAACCGGCTCACCTGCTTCCACGAGAGCGGCGATTGCCTTCTCCTGGTTGGGGCAGGCTTCGCCCTTCAAACGCAGATAGGCGAAAACGCGATCCTTGCCATAGACGGCAGGAGCCCCGAGGGTCTCGTCGTCGATGGGGATCAGGCCCGTGCCCTTCTTGCCGGTCGATTCAGCCAGAAGCTGCTCGAGCCAGGCGCCGAGATCATAGATCGCAGGCGATGCGATGATCGTCACCTTGTCGCGGCCGAACTTGGTTGCGGCAGCGCCGAGGATGGCACCGAGCTGGAGCGCGGTGTTCTGCGCGGGCGGGGTGCTGGCCGAAGCTTCTTTGACCGAACGCAGCGCTGATTCGAGGAATGCGCGCACGTCCAGACCGGCAGCAGCGGCCGGAACCAGACCGAAATTGGACAGAACCGAGAAACGGCCGCCAATCTGCTTTTCGCCGTAGAAGATCTTCCAGAAGCCATCCTTCTTGGCCACTTCTTCCATATGCGAGCCCGGATCGGTCACGGCAACAAAATGTGCGCCAGGAGCCGAACCGAGTGCCTTTTCGGCAGCAGCGAAGAAATAGGCCTTCAGAATGTTCGGCTCAAGCGTACCGCCCGACTTGGACGAAACGATAAACAGGGTCTTCTTGAGGTCGACGGCATTTTCGTACGTCTTGACCTGCTGCGGGTCGGTGCTGTCGAGCACATGCAGCTTCGGAAAGCCTGCGATGTGACCGAAGGTCTCGGCAATCACTTCCGGACCGAGGCTCGAACCGCCCATACCGAGCAGCAGCACGTCGCTGAATCCCTTGGCCTTCACCTCGCTCGCAAACGCCTCAAGTTCAGACACATGAGCCAGGCGCTCATCGACGATGTCGAGCCACTTCAGCCATTTGGCTTCGTCGCCGCCGGTCCATACCGTCGCGTCCTTGGCCCAGAGCTTGCGACCCTTGCCGGTCTTGCGCCAATCTTCGAGCACCGCATCGGCTGCGGCTTTCAGGTCGGCTGGAAGCTCGGCCTTCTGCTCAATCAGTTTGGACCCGAGAAACGTGGCCTGCTTGTTTGCTACCGCCCCAAGCAGCTGGTCGAAAGCGTCGCAGAACGAAGCGCAGCCTTCTGTTACAAGAGTCTTGGTGACACCGTCGAGGTCGAGACCCAGCTTGGCCTGCTGCTCGATCACCTTGAAGGCGTCTTCGACGTTTTCGGTCAGGCTGGCGCGCAGCTTGCCGTGATCGCGGAAGGCATCGAAAGTTGCCGGCGGAATGGTGTTGACCGTGTCGGCACCGATCAGCTCTTCAACATAAAGAACATCGGAGAAGGTCTTGTCCTTGGTGCCCGTCGAGGCCCAAAGGAGACGCTGCGGCTGGGCACCAGCGGCGGCGAGCTTCTTCCAGCGCTCGGAAGCCGTGACTTCCAGGTAATGCTGATAGGCAACCTTGGCGTTCGCGATAGCGACCTTGCCGCGCAGGGCCTTGAGGGCTTCTGCGTCCTTGTCGCCTTCCTTGACGCGACGATCGATGGCGCCATCGATCTTGCCGTCGATGCGCGACACGAAGAACGAGGCAACGCTTGCGATCTTGCTGATGTCCTTGCCCGCTGCATGGCGGATTTCGAGGCCCTTGATATAGGCTTCGAGAACATTCTTGTAGGCTTCGAGCGAGAACAGCAGCGTGACGTTGACGCTGATGCCTTCAGACGTGACTTCCTGGAATGCCGGGATCCCTTCGGGCGTGCCCGGGATCTTGATCATCAGGTTTTCTTCGTTGACGGCAGCCCACAGACGACGGGCTTCGTCAGCCGTAGCCTTGGTCTCGAATGCGAGATAGGGCGACACTTCAAGGCTCACATAGCCGTCGAGACCCTTGGTCTGAACGAAGACCGGATGCATGACCTTGGCGGTAGCCTGAATGTCGGTGATGGCGAGCTTTTCGTAGAGTTCGCCGGGGGAAAGGGTTTCCGCGGCCAGCAGATCCTTGATCTGGGCGTCGTAATCCGTGCCGTAGCCCATTGCCTTCTCGAAGATGGCCGGGTTTGACGTCACGCCACGCAGGCCATCTTCGTCCACCAGCTTCTTGAGGCTGCCATCGGCAGTGTAGGATCTCTGGATGAAGTCCAGCCAGGGTGACTGGCCAAAATTGGAAAGATCACGCAGCGGGTTCCCGCTCGTAGCGGCACCCTGCTTCTGTTCGACGTCCATGACGTACTCCTGTCTGTCCACCTGACGGGCTCCCTGTGGACACCCGTCTCAGCTCAGGTCGGCCTTCCGACCCTGACCTCATGAGAGGGGGCCATAGCACGCTGTGGCCCCAGAGGCCCGACCGCCGAGGAAGCGATCAGGCCCCGGTAGTCGTCTTACTTGCGAGCAGCCTGCTCGCGCGCTGCGTCATACACCTTCTCCGGCGTGAAGCCGAACTTGGTGAGCAGCGCCTTGAGCGGAGCCGAAGCACCGAAGCTGTTCATCGCAATGATCGAACCGCCGATGCCGGTGTAACGATCCCAGCCGAAGGCAGCAGCCTGCTCGACGGCCACACGTCCCTTGACATCCGGCGGCAGCACGCTGTCCTTGTAGGCCTGATCCTGCTCTTCGAAGAGATCGAAGGACGGGAAGGAAACGACACGCGCCTTGATGCCTTCTGCGGTCAGCTTCTCATAGGCGTCGACCACCAGAGAAACCTCTGAGCCCGAAGCCATCAGGATCACATCCGGCTTGCCTTCACAGCTGGCGAGCACATAGGCGCCCTTGGCGAGGTTGGAAGCACAGGCGTACTTGCTGCGATCCAGCGTCGGCAGGTTCTGGCGGCTCAGGATCAGCACGGCGGGCTTGTGCGTCATCGGCATCAGGGTGCGCCAGGCTTCAGACACTTCGTTGGCGTCAGCCGGACGAATGGTCATGATGCCAGGTGTTGCACGCAGCTGGGCAAGCTGTTCGATCGGCTGATGGGTCGGACCGTCTTCACCAACGCCGATCGAGTCATGCGTGAAGATGTAGGTAACCGGCAGTTCCATGAGGGCCGACAGACGGATCGGAGCCTTCATGTAATCAGAGAAGATCAGGAAGCCCGAACCATAGGCATGCAGACCGGCCAGCGCCAGACCGTTGCAGATCGAGCCCATGGCATGTTCGCGAATACCGAAATGGATATTGCGACCAGCATAGGTGCCACCCCACTGCGGCGGCTGGAACGACCCTGCACCGTCAAAGGTGAGGTTGGTCTTGGTCGACGGCGAAAGGTCAGCCGAACCACCGAGCATCCAGGGGACGTTCTTGGCAACTGCGTTGATGACCTTGCCCGAGCTTGCGCGCGAGGCAATGCCCTTGGCGTCTGCATCCCACTTCGGAATATCCTTGTCCCAGCCTTCCGGCAGGCGACGTTCGAAGATGGCGCGCAGCTCTGCGGCTTCCTTCGGATATTCGTTCGTGTAGCGGTCGAACAGGGCATGCCATTCTGCACGCGCCGTTGCGCCACGCTTGCCGAGACCTTCCTGGAAATGCTCCAGAACGCCTTCCGGCACATGGAATGCGTCGGTCCAGGGCCAGTGATAGGCCTTCTTGGCACCGGCGATTTCTTCTTCACCCAGGGGCTCACCATGGGCCGAAGCCGTGCCAGCCTTCTTGGGGGCACCGAAACCGATGATCGTGTGCATGATGATCAGGCTCGGACGGTCCTTGACCGAACGGGCTTCTTCAAGCGCCTTGCTGACAGCGGCGATGTCATTGACGTCGTTGACGGTCACAACATGCCATTTGTAGGCGTGGAAGCGCTCGGCAACGTTCTCGGTGAAGGCAAGGTTGGTCGAGCCTTCGATCGAGATCTGGTTTGAGTCATACAGCCAGATCAGGTTGCCCAGACCCAGATGGCCGGCCATGGAAGCTGCTTCGGACGAAACGCCTTCCATCATGTCGCCGTCACCACAGAACACATAGGTGTGGTAATCGAACAGGTCATAGCCAGGGCGGTTGTAATGAGCTGCGAGATATTTCTCAGCCATTGCCATACCGACCGAGTTGCCACAGCCCTGCCCCAACGGGCCGGTCGTGGTCTCGATGCCCGCCGTGTGGCGGTATTCCGGGTGACCCGGGGTCTTGGAATTCAGCTGACGGAACTGCTTGAGGTCTTCAAGGGTCAGCGACGGGCTGTCGAGAACCTTGTCCTTCACCACATCACGGATGCCGGTGAGATAGATCGTCGAATACAGCAGCATCGAAGCATGACCAACGGACAGCACGAAGCGGTCGCGTGCCGGCCAGAGCGGATCTGCCGGATCATATTTCAGGTCGTTCTGCCAGAGCGTGTACATGACAGGAGCCAGCGCCATCGCCGTTCCCGGATGGCCTGAATCGGCCTTTTCCACACCATCCATCGACAGGGTGCGGATAGTGTTGATGCTCAGCTGCGCGATGTCAGAGACATTGGCGCCGGCCGCTCCACCTGTTTCCGCGCCAAACGCGGACGGGTTGCTTAAAGAACGCATCAAAAATCGACCTCCGAATTAACTCTCTGCGATGGAAAACCATCCGCCGGACAGACATCAATGTTCAAGACCGGTTTGCTGCCTGAGACAACCCCACCAGGGATCCTTTTCGCATAGGCGACCACGCAGAATTGGCGACCACTCTCACCTCTCATGGCCTGGCCACGGGGAGAAGATCACCAGAACACCCTGAACATACGCCTGCGTGATGACGATGTTCCGCTGCGCCGCACATATTGCCTCAAAATCCCGACAGCATTGACACCAAACTGAAACCTACCGGCCCGGCAATACATTGCGTTGCGCATAAGACGCCTATTGCCCACATTGTGCTAGAGCCAAACTCTTCACGACTGCTCGACCACACGAAAATTTGCAGGATTTGCGGTGAAGCCTTTTCCAGAATCCGATCATTGCGACGGCCGGAGTTTTCATAACCCGGCCTCTTATCGCCTTTCCCCTCCCTTGCAGGTTCCCCCGGAACGCCCGTCGGTCGAACCTGACTTCACGAGTATCCTTTCCTGGCAAAGAAGCCTGCGGCTCCGATGGCCGAACGATGTCCCGACTTTCTCTCCCGAGCCTTTTCCCGAACTTGCGCCGGGCGAGATTTCTGCCAGCTTCATCAACCATTCGAGCTTTCTGATCCGCATTGGTCGGGCGGGAGAACGCCCGCTTGCCATACTGACAGACCCCATCCTGTCCGAACGCTGTTCCCCCTTTCGACATTTTGGCCCCAGACGGGTAGTACCTCCGGGGCTGGCTTTTGACGCCATACCGGCCATCGACATCATTCTCGTGTCTCACTGTCACTACGATCATCTCGATCGCCCGACACTCAGACGATTTGGCCGGCGTGACAGACCGCTTTGCCTCGCACCGCTTGGCAACAGGCGTCATCTGCGTGGTCTGGGCTTTTCCGCCGTCGCCACGCTCGACTGGTGGCAGGAATTTCGTTTCGACCCGATCACAATAACGGCAATTCCGGCCCTGCACGGCTCGGCCCGCACACCATTCGACCAGAATCGGGCGCTATGGAGTGGCTTTCATATCGATACAGGGCGGAAGCGCCTGATTTTTGCAGGGGACACGGCCCATGGTCACCACTGGGCCGAGATTAGCCAACGCCTGGGTGCGCCGGATCTCGCCCTGCTTCCAATTGGCGCTTACGAGCCGATCTCGCTCATGCAGCCGGTGCATATGACGCCCGAACAGGCCGTCGAAGCCGCCATGCTGCTTGAAGCCCGTCATGCGGTTGCCATGCATTTCGGCACATTCCAGCTTACAGATGAAGGATACTGGGAGCCGGGAGGCCGTCTGGAACGCTGCCTCAAATCCATGGGCAGAGACCTCTCCTGGTTCAGCCTGCCGGAGCGAGGGCAGAGCCTGCGCGCGCCCTGACCAGCCACAGGCATGGGAAAAGGCCGCATATGAAGAAAAGAAATGCCTGCGCTTCCGGTTCTATGGACGCTCGGCTATTCTGAAAAAAATATGACAGCTTCAGGCTTTTCCATGACCGAAATGATGCCGGCAGGCAGTTTTTCGCCCGAGCAGATAACGGCGCTTTTCATCGATGCGGCACGCATTGGCGACACCGATATGCTGACCCAGTTTCTCGATGCCGGAATGGCGGTCGATGCGCAGGATAGCCGCGGCTATACCGCGCTCATCGTCGCCGCCTATAACGGGGTCCTGCCGGCTACTGCTCTGCTTCTGGAGCGCGGTGCCGATCCGAACAGACAGGATGCCAAGGGGGCAACGGCCCTTTCGGGTGTCGCCTTCAAGGGCCATCTGGCCGTGGCCGAACTGCTCGTCAGCGCTGGCGCCAAACTCGACATCCCGAGCCATCTCGGACGCACCCCCCTCATGTTTGCCGTCATGTTCGGCCGACAGGATATGGTGAGCCTTCTTCTCTCTCATGGAGCAGACCCCGACCAGCGTGACGCCGAGGGTCTGTCTGTTCGCGACATCGCTGAAACCCATGGCCAGAAACATCTCTTCACTTCTGACATGGCGAGTTCCTCATGAGCCGCTTCTGGAACCCTCTCGTAGCGGATTTGCACCCGTATATCCCGGGCGAGCAACCGCAATTCACCGATATTCTGAAGCTCAACACGAACGAGCTTCCCTATGGCCCCAGCCCGGCCGCCCTAGAGGCGATGAAGAACGGCTGCAATGACGCGCTGCGTCTTTATCCCGACCCCACGGCTCGGGAATTGAGGCGCGTCATCGCCGCGACCTATGGCACGACTGAAGACCGGGTATTCGTTGGCAATGGCTCGGACGAAGTGCTGGCCCATGCCTTCCGTGCCCTGATTTCGCCCGACGCCCCCATGCTTTTCGCCGATGTGAGCTATGGCTTTTATCCGGTTTATTGCGGATTGTTTGGCCAGCCCTATCGCGAAATCCCGCTTAATGAGCGCTTCGAGATCGATATCGAGAGCTACACCATTCCCTGTGGCGGCATTGCCATCGCAAATCCGAATGCCAATACCGGCCACGCGGTGTCGCTTGATGCCTTGTCACGCCTTGCGACGCTTCAGCCGGACCGGACAATCATCATCGATGAAGCCTATGTCGATTTCGGCGCTGAATCCGCCATCCGACTGACTGAGGAACACGACAATATTCTCGTCGTGCAGACGCTCTCGAAATCACGTGCGCTGGCGGGGCTTCGGGTAGGCTACGCCATCGGCCATCCCGATCTGATTGAAGGCCTTATACGCGTCAAGGACAGTTTCAACTCCTATCCGCTCAGCCGCCTTGCCCAGGCAGGCGCTGCCGCTGCCATCGCCGACGAGGGATGGCTTGAGCACACAACGGGGCAGGTCATGGCGACGCGCGGACGTTTTGTGCAGCGCATGGCCGGGTTGGGCTTTGACATTCTGCCGTCCTGTGCCAATTTTGTTCTTGTGCATCACCCTGCCCATCAGGCCAGCACCTTGCTGGCAGGCCTGCGGGAGCGCCACATCATCGTGCGACAGCTCAGTGCGCCACGCATTCGCGACTGGCTTCGCATCACGATCGGCACGGATGAAGAAATGAACCGGCTGATCGAGGCACTTGCCTCCATGGGTTTGACGTCGCGCTGAAATCAGGCGCGCGTCCTGCCCTTCCAACATGACCGCAACCGGACCCGCCCTGGCGCCAAGCTGCGCCAGACGGATTCCGGGCAACGACACACTCTGGCCTGTACCAGAGCAGAATAAAGAGACTCGACCATGCGCTCCTACACAGGACAGCTTTCCGATAACCAGCCGATCCGCCGCAACCTGGCCGAAAAGCAGAAGCAACTGCGCGACCTCAAGGAAACCCTGGCCACAATGAAGCCGCATACCTCCCCTTCCCTGAAGGAGAGCGTCCAGCGCCGCATTCGCGAACTGGAAGTGGAAATCCGCACGGCGCCGCGCGACGAAAAGCCGGGCAACCGTGACAAGGCACCTCGTCAGGAGCGCCCGCGTCGCGCGCCGCGCCGCGCTCATCACGCCGAGACATTCGGCGAATAAACAATCGATCAGGCGCCCCAATCGAGCCAGAACGGGCGTTGCCCGCCAGGAGAAAACTGATGTCTGAAACCACCCTGCCCTTCGCCGAACGCCTCGACAGACTCGGCGAGGTTGCGATCAGAATCGGCCTCAATCTTCAGCCCGGACAGGAGCTGGTCATTTCAGCCCCGCTCGAAGCCGTGCCACTGGTGCGGCGCCTGACCGAACACGCCTATCGCGCCGGGGCGAGCCTCGTTACGACGCAGTACAGCGATGACGAGACAACCCTCGCCCGCTATCGCTTCGCGTCGGATGAAAGCCTCGACACAAGCGCTGCCTGGATGGCCGACGGTATCGCCCGCGCCTATCGCGAGGGCGCGGCCCGCCTGGCCATTACGGGGGCCAACCCGACCCTGCTGAACGGTCAGGATCCCAAGAGGGTCTCACGCGCCAGCCGCGCCGCATCGCGTGCGAATCGTGAGGCGATGGAAATCATCACCCGCTTCGATACCAACTGGACCATCGTGGCCTATGCCACGGCCAACTGGGCAGCGCAGGTCTTTCCCGATCTGCCCCCGGATCAGGCTCAGGCACGTCTGTGGGATGCGATCTTTGCCTCATCCCGCCTCGACACGCCTGACCCGGTTATTGCGTGGAAGCAGCATAATGCGACACTTCACGCCAAGGCCGCGATGCTGAATGAGCGCCGTTTCGACTCCCTGCACTTCACCGGTCCGGGCACGGATCTGCTAGTGGGATTGGCCGATGGCCATGCCTGGGCTGGCGGCGCAGAGCACACCACGAACGGCATAGAATGCAATCCGAACATCCCGACAGAAGAAGTCTTCACAACACCCCATAGCCATCGTGTGAGTGGCCATGTCGCCAGCACGAAACCGCTTTTTCATCAGGGCACGCTCATTGACGATATCCGCGTGACCTTTGCCGATGGACGGATCATCGAGTCTCACGCCGCCAAGGGTGAAGACGCCCTGAGACGTATTCTCGAAACCGATGACGGTGCCGCACGACTGGGCGAAGTGGCGCTCGTTCCTCACGCATCCCCCATTTCGGATACGGGCATCCTGTTTCGTAACACCCTGTTTGACGAGAATGCGTCAAGCCATATCGCTCTGGGTCAGGCCTATACAAAGTGCCTGTTTGATACCGAAGGGGCGACGCCGGAAGAGCTGGCAGCACGCGGTGCCAATACGAGCATGATTCACATCGACTGGATGATCGGCTCGAACGAAATCGATCTCGATGGCGTTCATCAGGACGGCGCACGCACGCCACTCATGCGAAAGGGGGAATGGGTCTGATGACCAGAATCGTCACAATAGCCGCCGCCGCTCTCGGCATCCTGGGGACACTCACCCCATCGGCCTTTGCCCAGAGTGCACAGCAGACCGCCCCGCAGGCACAGCAGCAAACCCTCTCTCCTGTCATGAAGCAGGATATCGAGGCGGGGCTGCGCTATCCGCTACCAGCCGACTTCATGCCACGCGCCGCCGAAACCCTGCAGGCGCTGCAGGCGGCCAATATTCGCCCGCCCAACTCGACACAGCTCTCACTGCAGCAGACAATTGGTCAGATTGCAGCAACCCCCGGTGTACCTGCGATCCTGAGCGCCCACGGCTTCACACCCGAGAGCTTCACCATGGGCATGACCGCGTTCGGCATGACATTGGCAGCGACAAACGGCCAGGCGCTGCCCGCCGGTCTGCCCGCGCCAAACGCTGGCAACGTTGCCCTGTTCCACGCGCATCCGGAGCAGGTGACCGCACTGATGCAGGCCATGGGCACTCCGCCCGGACAGAACTGAGACTGGAGTCGATCTGCCAATGCAAGAATTCGCTCTCGACCCAGCCACCTTGCCCGCCACCGACATTCTTGAGCTGGCCCAGGCAGGGCTCCTTTGCCGTGCCGAGCGGGAAACCCCATCCGGGGGTATTCCCGCTTTTGTCACTCGACAGGACTGGGATTGCCTTGCCGAGCGGTTCGGGCGCGAGGCGGCAGCACCCGAACGCCTGATTGAGGCGGTCGAGCGCGCCGTCTGGCGCCTCCTGAGCCACGCTGCAGCCACGTTAAGCAAGCAGACGCCAGGTTCGGTCAGCGCAACGATGAGCGCCCGAACCGATCTTTTTTCAGATGATGGCGAAACCTACCTCTCTTTTGTGCGCGATCGCACACACCCGGTAGCCTGTGTTATAGTCGGCTCCCGCCCCTGGAGCGCTATCGAGGCTGAGCGCCGCCTGTAATCGTCGTCATGGCGACGTCAGACGTCGCCGAGGCACAAACCTTGGGCCAAGACCACGTCAAGGATCGTGGCCCTCCCTGCCCTCTTCGGCCTCTGTCTCGGCGCCCTTTGCCAGTATAAAGACATGATAGGCTACAGCAACGTCGATCGCGACCTCGCGCTCTGCGCTGCGGGCCTTTTCGATGGCGGTTCTCGCCTTGGGTAGCCAGTTCACAAACCCCTCGACAGCATGATCACCGTCATTGGAGGCAAGTATCGCGCGCTCGGCGCTGACGATCTTCGCCTCTGCGTTTCTCCGCGTAAGACGGACACCGGTTTCCCGGCGCAAGACCTCGACGAGCGCCTGGGCACGGTCAAGCAACTCATGCCACCTCTGTATCTGCGTGTTTTGCTTGACCCGCACGGTGCCATTTCTCCGCTCGCAATCCGTATCCAGTAATGCCCAACTTCCAATTGGAATAATTGATACAAAAGAACGAAACTTATACCGCTCCCGTTCTTTTCTTCTCCATAGTTTGCTTTATGATAACTTCATATCGATACAACCTATACGAGTATTGGGTGTCAGAACCCATCGTATCGAGACCGGAAAAAAGGGGATGACGTCAAAAACCGTCAACCACAAGGGCATTCACCCAACCGGTCAATAATGCGGAATGACGTAACCCGTTCAGAAGTTCTGATTTTTTCTAATGTAAACTTTGGCATTCACAAGAAAACCTTAGGATCAATGCGTTAAAAACTCGTTACTAATTTAAGGAAATGTTTTTAGTGAAAGAAAGTATTTTGCTTGCCGATAGCAACCTTAGGTAGTACCAAACCATCATCAACCCAGGAGATTGATGAGATGCGCCTCCTTCTTGTGGAAAGCGATCAAGCTGCGGCTCATGCGCTGATCAAAACCCTCAAACAGGGCGGCATTACTGTTGATCATGCTCATACAGGGCATGAAGCAATCGATATGCTCCGCCATTACGATTACGATCTTGCCCTGACTGAACTGACTCTCGAAGACCTCGAGGGGTACGAAGTCATCAGGCGTGTTCGCAAAACACAAATACAGACACCGATTATTGTCCTTAGCGGGCTCAGTCGGGCGCAGGCCAAAATAAAAGCGTTCCATGCCGGAGCTGATGACTACATCACAAAGCCCTTCGATTCAGAGGAGCTTCTGGCTCGTCTGCAGGCGGTCTTGCGCCGCTCGCGCGGCTTCAGCACCACGGTCATGACGGTCGGCCCCCTCTCCCTCGACCTGAATGCCAAGAGCGCTTCTGTCGATGGCAACCCCGTGCAGCTTACAGGCAAGGAATATGCCATTCTTGAGCTTCTCGTATTGCGCAGGGGCAATGTTCTTACGAAGGATGCTTTTCTGAACCATCTTTACGGAGGCATTGATGAACCGGAGATGAAGATCATCGATGTCTTCATCTGCAAATTGCGCAGAAAACTGCAGCAATTTGGCGCCGGGCATCTGATCGGCACAGTCTGGGGGCGTGGCTATGTGCTACGCGACGACAGCAAACCGATTGTGCCTGACACAACGACGGAACAGAGCAAGCTGACGGTATCGTCCCTTCAGCCTTCCTTCTGATGCATATGATTCATCGGCCGGGCGCTTCCTTTTCCGAAAGGTGGCGCCTGCAGGATTGCATGGCGGACGTAGGCCCTGCCCCTCTCCACCGCCCGCTCTACTTCCTCGCCTTGGGCAAGGCACACGGCGATAGCACTCGCCAGGGTGCAACCTGTCCCATGCGTATGCAGCGTGTCGATCTTTCGGTCCCGAAACTGTCGTTCGTGCCGCTTTGAAAGCAGGATATCGATCACGTCCTCTCCTGGCAGATGCCCGCCTTTCGCGAGGATCCAGGCAATATCCTGACTTTTCATGACCTCACTCGCAGCTTCTCTCATCTCCTGTGATGTCGAGAGCGGATGCCCGCTCAGAACTTCGAGTTCAGGCAGATTGGGCGTCAACATGAAACAATGGGCGTAGAGACGTCGGAACGCAGCCTCGCCGTCTTCAGTCATCAGCCGCGCCCCGCTGGTCGCGACCATCACCGGATCGATCACGCAGCGTATCGAAGGATAACGCGCAAGCGTATCGCACACCGCCTCCATGATCTCGGCATTGCCCAGCATGCCGAGCTTGATGACATCAGCCCCGATATCCTCGAGCACCGCCCTCATCTGATCGGCCACCATGCCGGGCGACAGATAGGCGATTGCAGTCACCCCGCATGTATTCTGCGCGGTTACAGCGGTGATGGCCGTCATCGCAAAGCCGCCGAAGGCGCTGACCGTCTTGATATCTGCCTGGATCCCCGCGCCACCACCAGAGTCGCTTCCGGCAACGATCAGCACCCGGCCCTTCATCAGACCGCAACCGCCTTCTTGACCGCATCGCAGATCGAAGAGACGATCTCTTCAACCAGGGCCGGATCTTCTGCCTCCGCCATGACACGAATCAACGGTTCGGTACCGCTCTTTCGCAGAACAAGACGCCCCTGCGTGCCAAGCCGTGCCTCTGCCGCACGTCGTGCCTCGGCGAGGATTTCCGTCTGGAGCGGATCGCCCCCCTGATAGCGAACATTGCGCAGCAATTGCGGATAGGGCTCGAAAACGCGCAGGATCTCGCTTGCGGGGCGCCCCTCCTCAACGAGGACAGCCAGCACCTGAAGGGCTGCGATGAGCCCATCACCCGTTGTCGCGAAATCGGACAGGATCATGTGCCCCGACTGCTCGCCACCGAGCTTGAACCCATGCTCACGCATTTTCTCGACGACATATCGATCGCCCACCGCTGTGCGATGAAGGGTCACGCCATGCTCGGCCAGCTTTTTTTCGAGACCGAGGTTGGACATGATCGTGGCAACCGCATCATTGCTGCCGAGACGGTCGCTTTTCTGCAGGAACAGGGTAATCAGGCCGAGGATCTGATCGCCATCGACGATCTGTCCTTTTTCATCGACAATAATGACGCGATCGGCATCACCATCGAGCGCGATGCCAAGATGCGCCTTATGAGCAATCACAGCCTCGCGCAGGGGCTCCGGACAGGTGGAGCCGCATTTTGCGTTGATGTTCACCCCGTTCGGCTCACAACCGATCTTGATGACCTCAGCCCCCAATTCCCACAGTGCTGTCGGCGCCACGCGATAGGCAGCGCCATTGGCGCAATCCAGCACGATACGCAGGCCTTCGAGTCGTGACCCCTTCGGGAAAGACGCCTTGGCCGCCTCGATATAGCGACCGGCAGCATCATTCAGCCGCGAGGCACGTCCCACCTCTTCCGGCGGCGCCATCTGGGCTGTCAGATCCTGGTCCATGAGACCTTCGATTTCTGCCTCGACCTCGTCAGACAGCTTGAAACCATCAGGGCCGAAAAGCTTGATGCCGTTATCACCGAACGGATTATGCGACGCCGAGATCATCACGCCCAGATCGGCGCGCAGCGAGCGGGTCAGCATGGCAATGGCAGGTGTCGGCAGAGGACCGACGAGAATGACGTCCATCCCGGCAGAGAGAAATCCCGAGACCAGAGCGCTTTCGATCATGTAACCAGAAAGCCGTGTATCCTTGCCCAAAACGACACTATGGCGATGGGCACCGCGACGGAAATAGAGCCCTGCGGCCTGACCGAGACGCAGCGCCACATCAACCGTCATCGGAAAACTATTGGCCGTCCCCCGAATACCGTCT
Source organism: Asaia spathodeae NBRC 105894 (assembly GCF_025994195.1). Lineage (NCBI taxonomy): Bacteria > Pseudomonadati > Pseudomonadota > Alphaproteobacteria > Acetobacterales > Acetobacteraceae > Asaia > Asaia spathodeae. Next base: position 135,900 of record NZ_BAPY01000005.1, read on the forward strand.
GTGCCGAACAGCTTACGCTCTGCCTTGCGCTCTTTATTCATGACCGTCCTTCTTCCCACTTGTCCGTGTCGTGACACGACCCTCTTCAAGCATAGCCTGTATTACGAAAAAAGGGGGGCTCTCGCCCCCCTTTCTCTCATAGTCCTGATCTTGGCTCACCCTGCCTGAGGTGAAGGATCAAGGGCGTCGGTTTCACCGACAGGTTCCGGCTTCACCGTCGGCACCGAGGCGCGGCGGTTATCCGGAGCGGAATCATCGACAGCCACGCGCTCCACTGGCTCACCACGAATAACCTTGCCGACTTCGTCACCCGAGAGGGTTTCAAACTCGAGCAACGCATTCGCGAGACGATGCAGATCATCGATGTGCTCCAGCAGCAGGGCATGAGCCCGGCGATAGGCCTCGTCGACGAGTTCCTTCACCTCACGGTCGATTTCACGCGCCGTCTGTTCAGAGACATTCTTGTTCTGCGTTACCGAATGCCCGAGGAACACTTCCTGACCGTTATCGCCATAGGCAATCATGCCGAGCTTGTCGCTCATGCCCCATTCGGTAACCATGCGGCGCGCCAGATTGGTTGCCATCTTGATATCGCCCGACGCGCCCGTGCAGACATTCTCGGCACCGAAAATAAGCTCTTCAGCCACACGACCGCCCATCGCCAGAACCAGATCAGCCTTGCACTGAGCCTTGCTCTTCGAATAGCGATCGCCCTCCGGTAGGCTCATGACCATGCCAAGCGCACGACCACGCGGAATGATTGTTGCCTTGTGCACAGGATCGCAACCCGGAGTCAGGATCGCGCAGATCGCGTGTCCACCTTCGTGATAGGCCGTATTACGCTTCTCTGAATCGCTCATCACCAGTGAGCGGCGCTCGGCCCCCATGAGCACCTTATCCTTGGCATTCTCGAACTCGAGCATGGCGACCGTACGCTTGCCGAGACGGGCGGCAAGCAGCGCCGCTTCGTTCACAAGGTTCGACAGATCGGCACCCGAGAAACCAGGCGTGCCACGGGCGATGACCTTGGGATCGACGTCAGAGGCAAGCGGCACCTTGCGCATATGCACACGCAGGATCTTCTCGCGACCAGAGACGTCCGGGTTAGGCACCACAACCTGACGATCGAAGCGGCCGGGACGCAGCAGCGCGGGGTCAAGCACGTCCGGGCGGTTGGTGGCGGCAATCAGGATCACACCTTCATTGCTCTCAAAACCATCCATCTCGACCAGCATCTGGTTGAGGGTCTGCTCTCGCTCGTCGTTACCACCGCCGAGACCAGCGCCACGATGGCGGCCCACAGCGTCGATTTCGTCGATGAAGATAATGCAGGGTGCTGATTTCTTGCCCTGCTCGAACATGTCGCGGACGCGGGACGCACCAACACCTACGAACATCTCGACAAAGTCGGAACCGGAAATCGTGAAGAACGGCACGTTGGCTTCGCCGGCAATGGCGCGCGCCAGAAGGGTCTTGCCTGTGCCTGGAGGACCAACAAGCAGCGCACCCTTGGGGATCTTACCGCCAAGGCGCGTGAACTTCTGGGGATCTTTCAGAAATTCGACGATCTCTTCAAGCTCAGCCTTCGCCTCGTCGATGCCAGCAACATCATCGAAAGTGACGCGGCCCTGCTTTTCGGTCAGCAGACGGGCCCGGGACTTGCCGAACCCCATCGCACGACCGCTGCCGGACTGCATCTGACGGAAGAACAGAATGCCAATCCCGAGCAGGAAGATCATCGGCAACCAGCTTGTGACTGCCCGCAGGATGGGACTGCCATCGGCGTCGAGCGGCTTGGCGACAACCTCAATTCCCTTGCCAGTCATACGGGGCACAAGGCCCGGGTCGACGGGGGCATAGGTCTCGAAGGATGTGCCATCCTTGAGCGTACCGGTGATGTTCTGGTTCTGAACCACCACCGAACGCACCTTGCCCTGATCGACGTCAGTGACGAAATCGGAATAGGCGAGTTGCTGGGAGGCGTGCTGGCTTCCACTTGGCTGGAACGCCAGGAAGAGCAGCAGCGCCAGAACGATGATGATCACCCAGAGTGCCAGATTACGGCCGAAATTGTTCATCACTGTCTCTATTGTTTCCAAACTTTGGGTCGAAGACTGCTCGACGATGACACGACAGTCCCTGGTTCTCTGCCAGGGACCGGCAGCAACCACACTTTGCGAACTAACATAAGCATTCGGCAGTATGTTCCCACCCCCTTGCGATCAAGTTTTCACTGTTTCGCGGTATTCCGGCCAGAATGAAGGATCGCTGAGGGGCATGGCCGGACTGAAAGAGAAACGCAGCCTCGCCCAATGAGGCGCAGCAAAGGCACCCAGTTGGGGCACGGCCATCAACCGTGTCCCGATCCAGAGCGCAGGCAGCCCGCTCAGGATTTTTGCCGGCAGCGTATGGTCTCGAAAGTGACGGGCCTCGGCGCCCAGAGCCCCGATTTTCGTCCCCGGATCTGGCACTTCGCCCCGAAGGGTGAACCGTCCGTCCCATGTCACGCCAGACTGCGCGGCGATACGTCCGGCAATCGCGGCTGGCTCTCTCACCAACAGCCAGGTTTTACCTAGTCGCCCGGCAGCGCAGAGCTGCGCGCCCCCCAGTGTTACCGGCCTTGGCGCTGCGATCAGGGCGGCAAGAGCCTGAGGAGACGGTGGATAGACGGCACCGGAGACACTCTGCCAGAGTCGCCCGAGGAGGGCTGGATCGCCGGGCAGAGAGTCCATAACCACAAATCCCAGTGGATCGGCCTGCAGTTTAGAAAGTGCCCCAGCGCTCACCAGAGCGGCCTCGTTTCGTCGTCCTGCATGAAGAGCAAGCTGCGCGCGAGCCGCCCTATGGCCGGATTGATCAAGGGAAAGACGAATACGAACGCGCTCAAACACAGGATTGCGATTGCTGGGATCCTCAACCCACTGGATCCCTTGCTGCCGCAGGGTCGCCCTCAGACGTTCCGGCGCGACTTCGAGCAGTGGTCTGAGGTACCGCAATTGCGGCGTCTCTCTCGCGAACGCCATGGCGGCCAAACCATGGGTCGAACTCCCATGGGCCTCTCGAAGCAGAAAAGTCTCGACCTGATCGCGCTCATGGTGGCCAAGCGCCAGATCGAGAATACCACGGGAAAGACAGGCTGCCTCGAGCGCCTCATAACGAGCGATACGGGCATTCTTCTGCAGGCTCCCCGTGCGGATAACGGAGTCGAGCCTGAGAATGACAGAGGGGATATCGAGCGTCTGCAGTCGGGACGCCGTCTCCTCCGCCTCGGCTGCAGAATTGTCTCGCAGACCATGGTCGACAATGAGCGCCAGAACCGCACGGCGCCAGCGCCGCATCAGCCAGGCAAGGCACAGACTATCTGCCCCGCCTGACACGGCAATACCGATGGGAAACCGGGCCTCATCAGGGAGGAAAGGCCCGAAAACAGACATCAGGCTGGCGAATTGACTCTCGCCAACCGGGTGAGCTTTTCTCAATGGCAGCTTGCGCGGCCCTTGAAGGTTGTCACAGCGGCCTTCACGCGAGGCGTGGCCGAGGGAAATTCAGCGTCCAGCTTCTGCAGGGCCTGACAGGCAGAATTCTTGTCTCCAAGCGCCAGCATCGACGCGGAAACGCCAAGCAGCGCCTCAGGCGCACGCGGCGATTTCGGTGCGCGGTTATAGGCATCGAAATAGGCGACGGCCGAGTCACGATACTGCTTTTGACCGGCGAGAGACTGAGCGAGCAGAAACTGCGATTCGAGCTTGCCATTGGGTGTCTTGGCCAGTTTCAGCGCCTGACTGGCATCACTTTGCGCTGTCGCGTAATCGCGGCTCTTGAGTGCCGCCTGCCCGGTCTTCAGCAGTTCAAGCGCCGTGACCGGCTTGTCGGCTGCGGCAGGGGCTGCGGGGGGCGTGGCTGGCGCGTCGGATGCCGCAGGTGCCGTCGCCGGTGCACTGCCACCGCCGCCATTCTGCGCTGCAAACTGCATGTCGCCAATCTGCTTGGTGAGAGTCGCGTTTTGCGTCTGGACCTGATTCGTGAGCTGATCGAGCTCCCCGCGCATTTCCCGGTTCTCGTTTTCGAGGGTCGAGACACGCTGCAGCAGCTGCGAAACCAGATCGCCACTGCCAGCCGGAACAGACGGCGCTGCACTCCCACTGGAAACAGGAACGCTCTGCGCGCTGGACTGAACCTGCTGAAGCTGTTCGCTGAGCTGCTGGATCTGGTTCTGAAGGGCGATGCCTTCGCGGCTCGTGACCTGAGCCTGTGCGGCAGAAGCGCCTAGCACGGAGAGCAGGGAAACGGTCGAGAGGATGAAGAACCGGGAAACTCGGGCACCGCGCATGGCGCATCCTTCAGTCAAATCGTGGGAGCGGGCAGCATGCCACGCAAGATTGCATTCACCATAAAACAAAACCGGCTGACGCATAAGCGCCAGCCGGTTTCGAAGCTTTGCTCGCTGGGTACCGTATCAGGCGGTTGAAGGCCTGACACAGAAACTTCTCCCCGTCCCGCTTTCGCAGGACGGTCCGCCGTCAGAGGTCGGTCGGAGAAACGCCCTTTCGAGCGTCGAACCGATTACTTGACCGAGGTGATCCCGTTACGGTTCTGAGCCCATGCCTGCTCGTCGTCACCATCGGCGGTCGGACGATCCTTACCGTAAGAGATCGTCGAGATGCGCGAAGGAGCAACGCCCTTGGCGACCAGATAGTCGCGCGCTGCGTTTGCACGACGCTGACCCAGAGCAATGTTGTACTCTTCCGTGCCGCGGTCATCGCAGTTGCCGGCGATCTGGACGCTGACCTGCGGGTAGCGGGCGAGCCAGGCTGCCTGCTTGTCGAGGGTTGCCTGCGCATCGCTGGAGAGCGTGTTGCGGTTCAGGTCGAAGAAGACGCGATCGCCGACATTGGCGACCAGATCGGCTTCGCTACCGGGCGCAGCGCCGGTTTCCTGAGCCGTTGCGCCTGCACCGGTCGATGCACCCTTGTTTGATTCGTCCGAGCAGGCAGCCAGAACGACTGCCAGACCAAGCGCACCGAGAAGCTTGAAATTCATTTTTGCCAACCCTGAATATAGTCCCCATCCGGGACCAGGAAGCGTGACGACAACTAATTACGAAGGTCGGAGTTCCCGTTTTGCTTGCTGGTTACCAGAACCATTGGGCCTCACCGATCCCGACGACCAAGATCGGCCATACTCATTCCTGAGAACTGCGGTCAAGCGGGATGATAACCGTCACGAGCCAAGTCGCGCGGAATTCATGAGAAATTCAGAAACTAGTGTCTCCGACGCCACAAAAAGCGGCGCCGGGGACACGAAACTCAGCCCTGCAGCGGCGACCAGGCCGGATCGGATGCACCGGTTTCGGTACGGATCGGACGCTCGTGGAAACCGGTGATGTCGATCGTTCCGATTCCGCTCGAGAATCCGGCGCCACCGGCACCAGCCGCAGACTGGCGGCAGAAGGCAATCACGCGGCCATTGGGGCAGAAGGTCGGGCTCTCTACGGTGAAGCCCTCTGTCAGGATGCGCTCACCCGAGCCATCGGGGCCCATCACGCCCAGAGAGAATCGACCGCCGCTGAGACGGGTAAACGCAATCTGGTCCCCACGCGGCGACCAGACGGGCGAACCGTAAGTGCCATGACCGTAGGAAATGCGTCGTGCCCCGCCGCCCGATGCGCTCATCATGTAAAGCTGAGGGGAACCGCCACGATCGGAATTGAACACGATCTGGCTGCCATCCGGGCTAAAGCACGGGCTGGTGTCGATCGCACCCGAATTAGTAATCTGACGCTTGGCACCCGACCCCAGATCGACAACGAAGATATCTGACCCACCACCACGCGTGGCCGACAGAACGACCTGGCTGCCATTGGGAGAGAAGCGCGGCGCGAAGGAAATGCCGTCGAACTCACCGAGCATACGCTGGCTGCCTGAGCCCAGATCGAACGTATAAACGCGCGGACGGTTATTCGCGTACGACATGAACGCAATCTGGTCACGCACCGGATTGAAACGTGGCGTGAGGGTCAGCCACTGTCCTGAAGTCAGGATGTGATTGTTTGCCCCGTCCTGATCCATGACGGCCAGACGCGTGATCTGGTGATGGCGCGGGCCGGTACGGGCGATATAGGCAAGGCGGGTATCGAAATAGCCCTTATCACCCAACATGCGCTCATAGATCACGTCAGCAATCGTATGAGCAATGCGACGCCAGTTCGAAGACGACGCAGTATACGCCGTTCCCTGAATCTGTTCACCGGTAAGCACGCTCCAGAGGCGCATCTCGACGCGGGTGCTAGACGAGCCTGCCGCACTACCCGTCACCGCTGCACGAGCGCCCTGAGCCTTCAAAGCTGCAAAATCGGGAGATCCAGAGGTGCCAGGCAGGACGGTGAATAAACCGGTCGAATCGAGATCCGAGGACACCACACTGGTAATCTGCTCACCAAGCCCCGGCCCGAACGAGGGAATCGAAATCGGTATCGGCGCCGTGCGTGCCTGATCGACCGTAATGGCTGCCGCACCCGGAGCATCGCCAGACTGGGCGAATGCAGAGAGCGGTGTCGCCAGAAGTCCTCCCGCTGCAATCGATGTGCCGAGCAGCGATCTGCGAGAAAACAGGGAAGAAAGGAGTTGGGCCTGATCGTCGGTCAAAACGGGCATATCGGCTGGCATGAGGTATTTTCTCTTGGTCTCAGGGGAGGTCATGGACGGAACACAAATATCAAGTCGTGAGATTTGCCCAGAAAGCCTGAAGGTACGGGAAGTTTCGCACAGCGAGGGCTCAAGACAGCTTCCCGTGCGCGCTCAGCGAGGGCGCGATACGACGGATCAGCATTCATTTTTGCCTGGGTCGCTGGAGTAAAACGCACGATTCTCGCCTCGCCATTCTGATCGACAGTTACGATCAGGTAAGCACTAAATGAGGCATAATTACGGGCAGCAGTGTCTTCCGTATAACAGGGTCGCACCCCGCTTCCGATCGCTTTTTGCTGGGCATCGCTCAATGCACTCGTGATGTCGCCATTAGGAGAACCGCCACCGTTTGGCGCTCCGCCCTGCTTTGGATTTGCGCGCGCTTTCGGCGGATGAGTCTGCTTCTGATCGGCACGGAAGGCATCCAGCGTCGCCAGCAATGAATGCGAGTCGGTTTGCGTCTTCTTCGCGGGATTGGGCTGCGTGATATGCGAGAAACTTGGCGTCTCAGGCAGCTTGTCGACTGGCTGGGTCTGCGGCGAAGGCGGCGCGACCTGCTTCGACGTCGATGGCGGTGACGGTTTGGGCGGCGCGGCCTTGATCGGCTCAGCCGAGTCGTCGACCATCTTCTCCGGCGTTTTCACGTCGGGTAAAGGCGGCGTCTTGCTCTCTGCCGGTGGCGGAACAGCCTGAGGCGGCGGCGGCGGCGGCTGAGGCTCTTCAACAGGCTCAGGCGTGGGCGGCGTCGGCGCCGGCGGCGCATCTGTCGGTGTCGGGGCAGGCGCGGGAGCGGGCTTGGGCGCAGGCGTATCCGCTTTGTGCGGCGTCGCTGGCGGGCCGGAATCCTCGAAAGCCATTTCGATCGGCGGGGGTTCGGGGGGCTCGGGCGGCTTGCTCATCGGCAGCCGCACGAGAAGAAAGCCGATGAACAGCGCATGCGCTGCAACCGACGCTCCCAAAGCATAACGGAAGCGCCGGACATCGGACCGACGGGGACGCAGCAAGGCTGCTTCTCCTCTGGTTACTGGCCCGCGGCGGGCTGCTGGGCAAGCAGCGCCACGTGCGTGAAGCCACCCGAGGTAATCTTCCCCATGATGTCCATCACCTGACCGTAATTGATATGAGCATCGGCACGCACGAAGATGCGATGCTCCTTGTCGTTCTGTGCCGCCTGCTGAAGCTGCGCCACCAGCTGGTCGGCCGAGACAGGATCTTCACCCATGAAAATGCTGCCATCAGCCTTGATCGACACCGTGATCGGCTTCGTATCGGCGTTGAGCGGGCTCGCATCGGTCTTGGGCAGATCCACATTGACGCCACTCGTCATCATGGGGGCTGTCACCATGAAGATGATGAGCAGCACCAGCATGACGTCCACAAGCGGGGTCACGTTGATTTCCGACGCCGGGCGTCGCCTGCGGCCGCGCGCGGGGCCGCCCCCTGCAGACATGCCCATCGGTCTTAGCTCCGCTCTTCCGACTGGCGCGACAGGATCGCCGCGAACTCGGTGCCGAATGCATCCATACGCTCGGCGAAGTGGTCGAGCGCGCTGCTTGTCACGTTATAGGCGACATAGGCCGGAATGGCGGTCACGAGACCAATGGCTGTCGCGAAAAGCGCTTCGGAAATACCCGGCGCCACCACCGACAGATTGGTGTTGTGCATGGCGGCAATCGAGCCAAAGGCATGCATGATGCCCCAGACCGTGCCGAACAGACCAACGAACGGCGCAACAGGACCGATGGTGGCAAGGGCCACGACACGACGGCTGAGGCGGTCCATCTCACGCGTGACGGTGATGTTGATGGCGCGATCCACACGGTCGCGCACGCCACCGCGTGCAAGATCGATGCCGGTGATACGCGCCGAGCGGCGCCATTCGCCCATGGCTGCGCCAAATACGGCAGCCATCGGATGAAGCGGCTTGGCGCCGTCGGAGTCGTAAAGATCCTCAAGGCTGCCACCGGACCAGAAGCGGTCCTCGAATTCCGTCGCTTCGCGATTGACGCGACGCATCAGAATGATCTTCTCGATGATCACGGCCCAGACAAAGGCGCTGCACAAGATCAGCCCCAGCATGACCAGCTGCACCACGATGGACGCATGAAGGAACAAGTCCAACGGTGACAAACCAGAAGCGGCGGCCCCTAGGTCAGCCGCATTTACCGCTCGATCCAAAAAAACCTCCTGAGGCTTCGTTCTGCGTCACGCCTATACAGTGCAAGCGATACCGGCGCCTATCCCGAATCGTTACGCGCAATCGTTCCCGCCGATCCTCAGCTCTGGTTCGATAACGCCTGCAGGGAAGCACGCCATCGCGGCGGAATTCGGGCGGGCCGCCCGGAATTCTGCATGATGCATGCCAGCTCGACTGTCAGCGTGGCGGCACGCATGTCGCCACACGTCACGATCTGACGCAACTGGCAACGTGCGGCCCCTACCGTATCAATTGTAGTTGTGATCTCGGCCCAATCATCCAGACGCAGGGGCTGGTGATACTCTATGCCCAGCTTCGTTACGACAAAGACGAGACCTGTTTCTTCCTGAAGGGCGGAAACAGGCGTTCCGGCCATCCGCAACGCCTCGGTGCGCGCCCGCTCGGCAAAGGCGAGGTAACGCGCGTGATAGACGATTCCGCCTGCATCCGTGTCTTCGTAGTAAACGCGAAAACCGGTCTTATGCGCCTTCATCATTTTCTCTCAGCAGATCGAACTGGGCAGCGCTGGCCGAGGCAGGCGCCTTCATGCCCAGATGGGCCCAGCCACGCTCACCGAGCATGCGCCCTCTCGAGGTACGCAGCACGAGCCCTTCCTGGATCAGATAGGGCTCGATGACATCTTCAAGCGTGTCCCGCGCTTCGGCCAGAGCCGCAGCCAGGGTTTCGACACCAACCGGCCCACCATGATGATGCTCGGCGATACGCAGCAGATACCGGCGATCCATCGCATCCAGCCCGACCGAATCGACTTCCAGACGTGACAGTGCAGCATCGGCCATCGGGCGTGTAATCGCCCGCCCCTCCGGCGCACCCACCGCAGCGAAATCACGAACACGACGCAGCAGCCGACCGGCGATGCGGGGCGTGCCACGCGAGCGCATGGCGATTTCCTCTGCGCCTTCTTCGGTCAGGTTCATGCCGAGCTTTGCGGCACCACGGGAGACGATCGAACGCAGTTCCTCGGGCGTATAGAAAACGAGACGCAGGGGAATGCCAAAGCGATCGCGAAGAGGCGTTGCAAGCAGGCCGGCGCGTGTCGTCGCGGCAACGAGCGTGAAGGGCGCGAGATCGATACGAACGGAGCGCGCCGCCGGTCCCTCGCCGATAATCAGATCAAGCTGGAAATCCTCCATCGCGGGATAGAGCACTTCCTCGATCGCAGGCTGCAGCCGATGAATCTCATCAATGAACAGCACGTCATTAGGCTGCAGATTCGTCAGAATGGCTGCGAGATCGCCCGCGCGCTGGATGACCGGCCCAGATGTGGCCCGAAACCCCACCCCGAGTTCGCGCGCCACGATCTGCGCAAGCGTCGTCTTGCCCAGTCCTGGCGGACCGTGAAGCAACACATGATCGAGCGCCTCGCCGCGGCTGCGGGCCGCCTGAATGAAGACGGACAGGTTTTCGCAACTCGCACGCTGCCCCGTGAAGTCTTCCAGTGTCTGCGGACGCAGCCCGTGATCACTGTCATCCATGCGGCGCTCGGGGTTCAGGGCGCCCCGATCTGTTTCACTCATGATCCTGCTCCGCCCGCTCCCTGGCCTAACCGTGTGGTTGAACGCTTACCTGAATCCTGCCGGAGCTGTTCAGACCTCCCTGCCGGGCTCATCGGGCCAGATCCTTCAGAGCCAGCCGGATGACCTTGTCGAGGCTCGCCCCCTCATGGTCAACAAGAATACGGCTGAGAACCGGCCATGCCTCGGCACGACGGAACCCCAGACCGGCCAGAGCCTGCAAGGCATCCGCCTCGACGCTCCCGACCGCAGACCCAGCAACTTTCCCCAATGGGGCTGCGCCGCCGCCGGGCATCTTGCCCACCTTGTTCTTGAGTTCGGTCACGATGCGTTCGGCCAGGCGTGCCCCGACGCCTGCCGCTCTGGTCAGCATCGCCTTATCTCCCGCACTGATCGACAGAACGAGATCTCCCGGCGTCGAAACGGAGAGGATGGCAAGCGCCACCTTGGCCCCCACCCCCTGCACCGTCGTCAGCAGACGAAACCATTCCTGTTCTTCCGAGGCCAGAAACCCGAAAAGCTGGATGGCATCCTCACGCACCACGGTCTCGATCAGAAGACGTGTCTTTTCAGGTGCGGAAGGCAGATTGGCGAGTGTTCGGCTGGAGGCAGAAACGAGATAGCCCACCCCATTTACATCCAGAATGCAGCGATCCGTTTCCGTGCTGACAATAATGCCGGTCAGAAGTCCGATCATGCCATGCGCTTTCCGGCCTGAACGAGACGCGAGGTCTCTCGATGATGCGCATGACAGATCGCCACTGCGAGAGCATCGGAAGCATCGGCCTTGTGGATTACCGCACCGGGCAGAAGGCGTTTGACCATCATCGTGACCTGCTCCTTCGTCGCAGCGCCCGTACCCACAACCGACTTCTTGACCATCATCGCCCCATATTCGGCAACAGGCAGGCCTTCATAGGCCGGGGTCAGCAAAGCGACGCCGCGTGCATAGCCGAGCTTGAGTGTCGAGGAGCCGTTACGATTGACATAGGTTTCTTCGACGGCAGCTTCGGCAGGCTGATAGTCACGTATCAACTTCTGCAAGGCGCCGTGCAATTCGCACAGGCGCAGCGGCACCGATTCAGCCCCGTCGGTTGCGATAACGCCTGAGGCTACATGTTGAAGGCGATTGCCTTCAACATCGATCAGACCCCAGCCCATGAAGCGCAGGCCGGGGTCAATCCCGAGAAGTCGGATCAAGCAGCCAGTGCCTGGGCGACGTCGTCGGGAATATCGAAATTGGCATAGACGGCCTGGATGTCGTCATTGTCTTCAAGCACGTCGATCAGCTTCAGGACCGAGCGGGCCTTTTCCTCATCCAGAGTCACCGTATTTTCAGGGCGCCAGTCGAGCTTGGCCGAGCTGGGTTCACCAAAACGCGCCTCGAGCGCGTCACGCACGGCAAAGAGGTTCTCCATGGCGCAGGTGATCTCATGCCCGTCTGCTGTCAGCTCGGCATTATCGGCACCCGCCTCGATGGCGGCCTCCAGCATGTCCTCTTCAGACGCGGCGGCGACCGGATAGGTCACGACGCCCAGACGCTGGAACATGAACGACACCGAGTTGCTCTCGCCCATCGATCCGCCATGCTTAGAGAAAGCGGCGCGTACTTCGCTGGCGGTGCGGTTACGGTTATCGGTCAGGCCTTCGACAATCACGGCGACGCCAGCCGGGCCATAGCCCTCATAGCGCACTTCCACATAGTCCTCGCCACCGCCGGCACCGCTGGCTTTCTTGATGGCGCGCTCGACATTGTCCTTGGGCATGTTGGCTTCACGCGCCGCAATCATGGCAGCACGCAGACGGGGATTGGAGGTGGGGTCGGGCAGGCCCGAACGGGCCGCGACCGTGATTTCACGCAGGATCTTCGCAAACTGCTTGGCGCGCTTCGCGTCCTGCGCACCTTTGCGGTGCATGATGTTCTTGAATTGCGAATGACCGGCCATCAGAGCCTCTCCTCAACCTTGCTTTTTTTCTTCAGGCCAGACGGCCATGACAATGTTTGAATTTCTTGCCCGACCCGCAGGGGCAGAGCGCGTTGCGCGGCGTTTCCTGCGCATAGGTCTGGGCCTCTGACACGTTCAGCCCATCGGCCGAAGGCGCCTGAAACAGACCTGAAGGCTGCATTCCGACCTGGCGCGGCTCCAGCCCTGCAGAAGAGAAGCCCTCGTCATTGGGCGCAAATATCTGCTGCGCCTCGGTTCCGGGGAACGGATCGGCCTGCTGTACCACCTCGATACGTGACATGGTGGTGGTCACGCGCAGACGCATGTCATCCAGCATGGCCGTAAAGAGCTGGAAGGCCTCGTGCTTGTATTCGTTCAACGGGTCGCGCTGGCCATAGGCACGCAAGCCGATGCCCTGACGCAGCTGGTCGAGCGCATGCAGATGCTCTTTCCACACGGCGTCGAACGAGGTCAGGAGAACCTGTTTTTCGATATGGCGCATGATATTCGGGCCGATATTGGCCGAACGCGCTGCCTGTGCCTGATTGGCGGCTTCCTCGACGCGCTGGATGACCAGCCCCGCATCCATACCGTCTTCCTTCGACCAGTCGCTGATCGGCAGGTTCAGGTTGAGAAGCGACAGCAGATCGGCCTCGAGCGCCTCGCTCTCCCACTGCTCTGCAAAAGCCTTTTCGGGAATGCGTGCATGGACCGCTTCCTCGATGCTCTGCTCGCGCAGATCCTGAACGATGCTCGAAACATCCTCCATCGCCATGTATTCACGGCGCTGGGCGTAAACTTCCTTACGCTGGTCGTTCATGACGTCGTCGTATTTGAGGACGTTCTTGCGCATGTCGAAATTGCGCGCCTCGACCTTTTTCTGGGCGCGCTCCAGGGCCTTGTTCAGCCAGGGGTGAACGATGGCCTCGCCTTCCTTCATGCCGAGCTTGGTCCAGAACGCCCCCATGCGCTCGCCACCATAGATGCGCATCAGATCATCTTCGAGCGAGAGGAAGAAGCGCGACGCGCCCGGATCGCCCTGACGGCCGGAACGACCACGCAGCTGGTTGTCGATACGACGGCTTTCGTGACGCTCGGTGCCGATCACATAGAGCCCACCCAGCTCCTTGACCTTGCCATGATTGACCGCGATTTCCTCGCGCAGACGGAGGGTCTCGGCCTCATGCGCCGACTCATCTTCGATCTTTTCGAGGCTCTGGCGGATCAGCATGTCGAGATTGCCGCCAAGCTTGATGTCGGTGCCGCGCCCCGCCATGTTCGTGGCAATCGTGATGGCACCCGGCGCCCCGGCCTGCGCAACGATCTGCGATTCCATTTCATGAAAACGCGCATTCAGCACGCTATGCGGAATTTTCTTGGAGCTGAGCAGGTTCGAAAGATGCTCGCTCTTTTCGATGGATGTCGTGCCTACCAGCACAGGCTGGCCGGATTTCGAGACTTCCTGAATCAGATTGGCTACCGCCTCGAATTTCTCGCGCGCCGTAATGTAGACTTCGTCATCCGTATCCTTGCGCGCGACCGGGAGGTTCGTCGGAATCTCGACCACGTCGAGCTTGTAGATCTCGGCGAATTCGTCTGCCTCGGTCATGGCCGTGCCGGTCATGCCCGAAAGCTTGGGATAGAGACGGAAATAATTCTGGAAGGTGATCGAGGCCAGTGTCTGGTTCTCAGGCTGGATCTCGACATGTTCCTTGGCTTCAAGCGCCTGATGCAGACCATCGGAATAGCGACGGCCATCCATCATGCGCCCGGTGAACTCGTCGATGATGATCACCTTGCCGCCACGCACAATATATTCGACATCGCGCGCGAAGAGCGTATGGGCGCGCAGCGACTGCTGCACATGATGCATGACGGCGATATTATGCACGTCGTACAGGCCGCCTTCATTGAGAACGCCTGCCTCATGCAAAAGCGCCTCGACCTGGTCTGAGCCCTGCTCGGTCAGGATAACCGTGCGCAGCTTCTCGTCACGCTCGAAAGCTTCCTTGTTCTTCACAAGCTCGATGACGACGTCATCGACCGCACGATAGAGGTCCGAGCTGTCATCGGCGGGGCCGGAGATGATGAGCGGGGTACGCGCTTCATCGATCAGGATCGAGTCCACCTCGTCGACGATCGCATGATAGAACGGACGCTGGACCATTTCTTCCAGCGTGTATTTCATGTTGTCGCGCAGATAGTCGAAGCCGAATTCGTTATTCGTGCCGTAGGTGATGTCAGAACCATAAGCCGCACGACGCTCGTCATCCGACAGATTGGGAATGATCACACCGGTGGTCAGGCCAAGGAAGGTATAGAGCTTGCTCATTTCCTCGGCGTCGCGCTTGGCCAGATAGTCATTGACCGTCACGACATGCACGCCCTTGCCTGCGAGCGCACTGAGATAGACCGCCAGTGTCGCCACCAGCGTCTTGCCCTCACCTGTGCGCATCTCGGCAATACGACCCGAATGCAGCACCATGCCGCCCACGAGCTGCACATCGAAATGACGCATGCCCAGCACACGACGCGAGGCCTCACGGCAGACGGCAAATGCTTCGGGCATGATCTTGTCGAGGCTTTCGCCCCCGGCAATACGGCTCTTGAATTCCTGGGTCTTCGCGCGCAGCGCCTCATCGTCGAGCGCCTTGACGGCAGGCTCGAGCGCGTTGATTTCAGGCAGGCGCTTCTGATAGCCCTTCAGTGAGCGATCATTGGCGGTGCCGAACACGGCGCGGGCGATACGAGCGAACATGACTGTCCTTCTGGCGACCTGGTCCGAAACAGACGGACCGCGAACTGAGAGGCGGATTATCCCGACCCGCCCCTTTCGGGCTGTTCCGAAGCCGAAAGCGTCGAAACCCGGAATACGGCGAAAGCGCGGCGCACCCGCCGAAGCAGGATCAGGATCGTCCACGCGGGAAATGAGATAAGGCGCGCCCTTGCCCCGGTCAACCGAGCCCCCTGCGTTCAGGCCGTCTGAACAGGCTGCAATGCACGATTTCTTCATGAAGAGTGCCATCAAAACACGCCAAGTTCCGGCAAGCGGCCTTGCCGCGAGGTAAAGCCTGCGCCATGCTGGCAGAAGTTCCACGAGTTTTTCGAGGTTGTTTCTCCATGCGGCTTATCCGCCCGGCTCTTTTCTGCGCTGCTCTCCTCTCCGGCACGACTCTGGTAGCGCCGTCCTTCGCTGCCCCGGCTCCCGCCGCTCCGGCGAATGCGGCCCCGGCCGCTGCTCCTGCCGACGCCAACCCGCTGATCGCCTCGGTCAACGGCCAGAAGATCTATCTGGATGACGTCAAGAAGGCCGCAGCCGGCCTGCCCCCGCAGGCGCGTCAGCTGCCGCCCAACACGCTGGTCAACATCCTGCTGAACCAGATCGTCAGCCAGAAGGCCATCCAGATCGACGCCCTGAAGGAAGGTCTCGACAAGAAGCCTGACGTGAAGGCCCAGATGCAGGAAGCCGCCGATAACGCGCTGCAGAATGCCTATCTGCAGGAGAAGGTCGGACCGCTGGTCACCGAAGACGCCATCAAGCAGGCTTATCAGGCGAATTACGCCTCCAAGAAGGGCGAGCAGGAAATCCATGCACGCCACATCCTGGTTGCTGATGAGGCCACGGCCAAGGACGTGATCAAGCAGCTGAACCACGGCGCGAAGTTCGAAGATCTCGCCAAGAAGCTCTCGACCGACAAGGGGTCGGGCGCAAGCGGTGGCGATCTCGGCTGGTTCAAGAAGGACGATATGCTGCCGGAATTCTCCAAGGCAGCCTTCGCCATGAAGCCGAACACGATCAGCCAGACCCCGGTCAAGACCCAGTATGGCTGGCATGTCATTCAGGTTCTGGCCTCGCGTGAAGCCCCCGTGCCGCCGCTGGAGCAGGTTCATGACGAGATCCGCCAGCAGCTGATCCGCGACAATGTGCGCGACATCGTCAAGGCCGCTCAGGACAAGGTCAAGATCGTGCGTTACGACGCACAGGGCAAGCCGCTTCCCGACGCGCCTGCAGCCGCTCCTGCTGCCCCCAAAAAGTAAGCGCTAACGCTCACTTTTTACTCAGAAATCCGGTCTTTTCGCCTCATTCAGGGGCGAGGGGCTGGACCTGAGCCCCAAGCCGTGCATCCTCCTTCCGACCTTCCCAGTTCGGAGACAGATCATGGCCAAAGCCCTTCCCCTCTCCCCCCTCGCCCAGCCTTTGCCGCGCCTCGAGCCGGTAGCAGGCGTGCGGCTTGGCGCTGTCGCCGCTCAGATCCGCTACAAGGATCGCCCCGATCTCATGATGATGGAGTTCGAGCCCGGCACGACGGCAGCAGGCGTTTTCACCCGCAGCAAATGTCCCGGCGCTCCCATTGACTGGAGCCGCGCTGCGCTGGCCCAGGGCACGGCACGGGCGCTGGTTGTCAATTCGGGCAATGCCAATGTCTTCACCGGGCGTGCCGGTGTTCTGGCCACCCAGATCTCTGCCGCCGCCGCCGCACGCGCCGTTCATTGCGCCGCCACTGAAGTCTTCCTCGCCTCGACGGGTGTGATCGGCGAGCCGCTGGACGCCGAACGCATCAGTAACGCGATGCCGGGTCTGTATGAGACGCTCACACCGAGCGGCTGGGAAGACGCCGCACGCGCCATCATGACCACCGACACCTTCCCCAAGGCGGCCACACGCAAGGTCACCATTGCAGGCAAAGATGTCACGATTCAGGGCATCGCCAAGGGGAGCGGCATGATCGCCCCCGACATGGCGACCATGCTCGGCTTTGTGGTGACGGACGCCGCTATTTCCCATGATGTGCTGCAGGCCATGCTGCATGTCGGCACGGATCACAGCTTCAACGCCATTACGGTCGATTCCGACACCTCCACCTCCGACATGGTGCTGGTTTTTGCCACTGGCAAAGCCGGACACCCCCCGATCACCTCTCTGGCCGATCCGGAACTGGCTGCTTTCCGTGAGGCTTTCGAATCCCTGCTTCTCGAACTGGCCCTGATGGTCGTGCGCGATGGTGAAGGCGCCTCGAAGCTCTTCACCGTGCGTGTGAACGGCGCTGTTTCCGACGAATCCGCCAAGAAGATCGCGCTTGCCATCGGCAACTCGCCGCTGGTCAAGACCGCCATCGCTGGCGAAGACGCGAACTGGGGACGTGTCGTGATGGCAGTCGGCAAGAGCGGCGAACCAGCCAATCGCGACACCCTCTCGGTCGCCATCGGAGGCACCTGGATTGCCCGCCAGGGCACTGTCGTCGAAGGCTATGACGAAGCACCGGTTGTCGCCCATATGAAGGGGCAGGAAATCGAGATCCAGATCGACCTGGGGCTGGCCAATGGTCATGCCCAGATCTGGAGCTGCGACCTGACCCATGGCTATATCGACATCAACGGCTCCTACCGGAGCTGAGCTTTCCGGCGACCGGCTTTTCAGGTCGGTCGCCCAGCGACGACCAGGGCTGCATTAGATTGCCCTCATAGCCGGGCCTTCTCTTTGTTGAGAACCGCTTGCATCTGATCACGTTCAGATTTAGTACCGTGTCTGTCCATTTTTGATCGTCCGAGGGCTTTCAGCGACTGGACGGACGGATCGATTGCACCCACATTATGGGTCGATAGCTCCGAGAGCTACTCCAAAACGCAATCAGATCAGCGTCGTATACGCGCCCGAACGACGCTGAGGAGGAACAGGCATGGCAAATGCATTTCGCGTGGTCATCATTGGTGGTGGCGTTGCCGGGATGGAAACGGCAATGACCCTCGGTCGTGGGCGTCATCGCCTGATCGAGACCACGCTGATCGACAAGGGTGCCGTGCATTACTGGAAACCCATGCTGCATGAGTTTGCCGCGGGCACCGGCCAGGAATCGCGCGATTGTACGACCTTCGTCGAGGCGAGTCGCCGCTTCGGTTTTCGCTTCGTGCAGAGCTCACTGAGCAGCGTTGATCGCGAGAAGCACGAAATCCGCCTCGCAAATGAAGAGATCGTTCCCTATGACATGCTGATCGTGTCTCTCGGCTCCCGGTCGAATGATTTCGGCATCGAAGGGGTTATGGCCAATTGCACCTTCATCGATTCCCTGCCCGATGCCAGCCTGTTCCATGAAAAATTCCGTGCCGCCTTTCGCGAGGCGGCTGCGGCCAATCGCAAGCTCGATGTGGGCATTGTCGGCGGCGGCGCCACAGGCACACAATTGGCCGCTGAACTCTGCAGCGCCATCGACCTCGCCCCCGGCTATGGCAAGGAAGCCAGAAAGAACATTCTCAGCCTCTCCCTGATCGAGACAGGCAAGCGCATTCTTCCCGCTTTCCCCGAGCGCGTTTCCAATGATGCCCGCAAGCAGCTCGAGGCGCTTGGTGTGAGCGTTCTGACCGAGGCGATGGTGACCTCGGTGGATGAGGAAGGCTTTCACCTCAAGGACGGCCGTGTCGTTCCCGCCGAGCTCCGCGTCTGGGCGGCAGGTGTGCGTGCAAGTGCCGCAACGGAATTGTTCGAAGGGCTCGATATCGCCCGTGGCGGACAGATCGTCGTCAACCATCACATGCAATCGACCCGCGATACGTCGATTTTCGCTCTCGGCGACTGCGCGCGCATCAACGACGCACCGCTTCCTGCCACGGCACAGGTCGCCAGACAGCAGGGCATCTATCTGGGCCGCGCCATTCCCGTCATTGCGCAGGGACGCGAGCCCTCGACATTTGTTTACCGCGATCGTGGTGCCGTGGTCTCGCTAGGTGACTATAATGGTTGGGGTATGGTCGGCTCCTCGACGAGTTTCGGAGGTGGCCTTCTGCGTGGGCTTGCACCGCGATGGTTGCATGATCTGATTTTCCGTCAGCATCAGATCGGCGTCATGGGTCTCGCGCGCGGAACGGCGGCTTTCCTGAAGGCGCATCTGTTGCCGACTCGTCCGCGTCTGGACCAGTAACCTTCGATCAGCGGTAGATTGACGTCATGCCCTTGCAGCGTTCTCAAGTCCTTCCCCCAGCCGAATCGGCGCGCCTCGACACGATGGTCGCGACCCTTCAGGAGAAGGGGTTCGCTTTCGAACGCGGCAAGGAAATGCGTTCCTTCCTCGAAGCCTTCGGCTTTCAGGACTGGGAGAACTTCGCTGAAAGCTGGAACCGCCTCGGCCTCGACCGTTACATGGCCGATGGCGGGCGCTACCGTAAAAGACGCTATGCTACCTACGCACTGACGGGCGGGCGTATCGAGCGCAAACGCCACCAGCCACATTATCAGAGCCGCGATTACAATCTTCTCAATGGCGGCATAGAACGCTGGTTCGGCCCCATTGAGGATGCGATTGCCGCGCATCCCGTCATGCTGTCCATTCTGAATGCCGCTCATCTTCTGGCGCTGCGCATAACACCCGCCTCGACGCAGCCCGATAGCTGGCATGCTGAAATTCACCAGTTCCGCATTGAGGCGCAGGCGGGAAAGAATGGCCGCCCCACACCCGAGGGCATGCATCGCGACGGCGTGGACTGGGTCTTTGTGCTGATGGTCAATCGCGAGAACGTGGCCTCCGGAGTGACCTCGATCCATAATGATCATCGTGAGGAAATCGGTTCTTTCACTCTTGAGGCACCGCTCGATACGGCCCTTGTCGACGATCATCGAGTCTATCATGGTGTAACACCTGTCGAACCGATCGATCCCGCGCGTCCGGCCTATCGTGACGTACTGGTCGTGACGCTGCGTCACGCCTAAAAGAGCAGCAAAGGCAATCTGCCCGCGACTCGCCGAAAGAGCGAGCCGATACTGAATATGAAAGAAATTCCGATGCGTTTTGGTCTTGCTGTGGCGAGTATCGCAGTCATGGGGCTGGCCACACCAGCGAGCCTTGCCCGAACGCATCACGCCACGACAAATACCGCCCAGGCAAAAGATGCCTCAGGGCCTCGGCCGGTCATTCTGAGCGCGCAACCCGGTACCAATCTCGATCAGGTTGCCCGCCAGCTTAACAGCGCCGATCTTGCCGATGCCGCCAAGCATGATGACAATCCGGTTGTTCTCGTTGCGTCAGCCCCGCTTTCGTCCGATCGCAGCGATATGGCGCTGTTCGTACAGCTGCAATCAGCGCGCCTCTGTGGTTCCGCAGGATGCTCGACCTCGGTCTATCTGCGCCATAAAGGGGGCTGGAAGCTAGTTCTGGATTCGGTCAGCGGGGCTATTTCGGTTTTGCCAAGCCGCCATAATGGCATGCATGATCTGCTGATCGACAAGAATGATCGCTGGACCTGGAATGGTTCAGGCTATCAGGACGGCGCTCCTGCCCCGGCTGCCCCCTCGGCCCCAAAAGACAAGACGCCCGAGACGCCGAAGAAAAAACTTCTGCGCGGCTGAACTATTTCGAATTTTCAGGGGAATTCTGGAGCGGGTGAAGGGAATCGAACCCTCGTATGCAGCTTGGGAAGCTGCCGTTCTACCATTGAACTACACCCGCATGGCGCCCCTTCTATCGCAGCTTGTGTCACGATGCAATCACGGGGCATCGGTTGACGAAGCAGGCTCGCTTTGCGCATAGTTCCGCCGTCGCCTCTCGAAGGAGGGCGTCCCTCGCGATTTGAAAGGCCGGATTGCGGCGAGGCTAAACAACAGCGCTAAAGAGGCCCGGGATGTTCTCCATCCCAGGTTTTCCACGGCCAGAATCGCACCACTTCTTTTAGGTGCATTTTGGAGCGTCTTTTCCATGACAGATACATCCTACGGCCCGTCGACCAAGCTGCTTCATCAGGATGTCAGCCGCACCGAGCACGGCGAAACCAGTGAAGCGATTTTTCTGACCTCCGGCTTTGTCTATGACAGTGCCGAACAGGCAGCCGCCACTTTCACGGGCGATGTCGCCCATTATCAATATTCGCGTTTCGGCAATCCGACGACCGATGCCCTGCAAGCCAGACTGGCCCTGCTCGAAGGGGCTGAAGCCTGCATCGTCACAGCCAGTGGTATGGGCGCCGTCTCTTCCGCCCTGCTCGCCCACCTCAAGCAGGGCGATCGCGTCGTGGCCTCGCGCGCTCTTTTCGGCTCATGCTACTGGATCGTCACCACGCTGCTGCCGAAATACGGCATCGAGACTGTATTGGTCGACGGTGATGACTGGGCTGGCTGGGAAGCTGCCCTCTCACAGCCGACAGGGGCAGTTCTGATCGAGAGCCCCTCCAATCCGATGCTCGATATTCTCGATATCGAGCGCATTGCGACACTCGCCCATGAGGCAGGCGCATTGCTGATGGTCGATAATGTCTTCGCCTCACCGGTAGGCCAGAAGCCGCTCGCTCTGGGTGCTGATGTGGTGCTTTATTCCTGCACGAAGCATATCGACGGTCAGGGGCGTGTACTTGGCGGTGCTGTCCTCGGGCGCAAGCAGTGGATCGAAGAGACACTGCAGCCATTCACCCGCAACACGGGTAACGCCCTCTCACCTTTCAATGCCTGGGTATTGCTCAAGGGGATTGAAACCCTGCCATTGCGCGTCAATGCCATGGCAGCAAATGCCAGTGCGGTGGCTCATTTCCTCGAAAATGCGCCCGGTATTGCCCGCGTTTCCTACCCGGGTCTGGCCTCTCACCCGCAGCGTGCGCTTGTTGAAAAGCAGATGAGCAATGGCGGCTCACTCGTTGCCTTCGAAGTTGAGGGCGGCAAGGAAGGCGCTTTCCGCTTCCTCAATGCCTTCAGGCTGATCGCCATTTCGAACAATCTCGGCGATGCACGCTCTCTGGCCACACACCCGGCTACAACGACCCACTCAAAGGTAGATGTGCAGGAACGCGCACGGCTGGGAATCACGGACGGGGCCATACGGCTTTCGGTGGGACTTGAAGACAGCAAGGATCTGATTGCCGATCTCGAGAGGGGCCTCGCCGCGCTCAAAGCCTGATTGCTTTTAGCGTCTCCATGGGCCTACAAGGCGGGCATGTCGCATAAGCCTGCCCCTCCCCGCCTTGTAGCAGACCCGGAAGCAAGTCTTGCCGAAGCCATGGATGCCGCTCCCCGCTATGAAGCGGTGACCAGAGACATCACGATCTGCGTGCGCACGTTTTGGCTTGAGGATCAGTCTCTGCCTGAAGACCATCACTATGCCTGGGCTTATCATATCCGTATCGAAAATGGCGGGGACGAGACGGTCCAGCTCCTGAGCCGGTCCTGGGAAATCACAGACGGACGCGGCAAAACCGATCACATCCATGGCGAGGGAGTTGTCGGCGAGCAGCCAATCCTGGTGGCGAACGAGATTTTTGAATACACGTCAGGCGCGGCCTTGCCGACGCCATGTGGATTCATGCGCGGTCTTTTCCACATGATCGTGCCTGCGACATCGGAACGCTTCGAAGCGACAATTCCGGCCTTCAGTCTGGATAGTCCTCATCGTCTTGGTCTTGTACACTGACGACGATACGGCCTCGCCCCTCAAGCTTGGCCTGATATAAAGCCCGGTCGGCGCGCTCGAGCGCATCTGCCCAGGCTTCTTCTGCTCTTGTGCGCGCTATCCCGACGCTGCAACCGATCGTCAGCGGCCCGATCTTGGTTTCAAACGGGACATCACTCAACCCAGACAACAGGCTCGCGATACGCGCCTGCGCATCGTCAAACTCGCCTTGGACGACAATCAGGAACTCCTCGCCGCCGTGACGGCCAATGATTTCTTCCTGACGCTTCGCCTGAATCAGCCTTGCGCCAATCCCCGCTAGAATTTCGTCGCCGATCGCATGGCCGAAACTGTCATTGATCGATTTGAAGTAATCGACATCAAACAGCGCCAGAGTAGCCGAGCGCATCACCCCCGTGTCATCAGGGCGTGACAATCTCTCGAGCAGACGCATGACGCTGGCCTCGGCAGTACGCCGGTTCATGAGCTTCGTAAGACCGTCCTGACGAGCCTGCTGTTCGAGCGCCGTCTGGGCTGCACGCATTTCCATCGTACGCTCATCGACCAGAGCCTCGAGACGGCGCTGGCGTTTCATCAGATAACGAAAGCGCAGCTTGTTCAATGCATAGGGCAGCGCAATGATCGAGAACGTATAGAGCAGGATGAAAGGCCACGCGCTCCACCAGGGCCGCTGCATACGGATTTCGAGAACGATAGGCTCTGAAACCAGATTCCGATTGTCATTCAGGGCCTGCACAATCAGGCGGGAATGTCCCGGCGGCACGAAATTGTAGCGGATTTCACCGGTCGTCGTCGTGATCCAGTTCCCGTCCACTCCGTCGAGACGATAGCGAAAATAGGTCGTGGAAGAGAGTGCCGTATTCAGCGTACCCAGAGTGACCATGAGCGGATCACGCGAGTACGGCACGGCTTTTTCCGGCAACATCTTCTCACCCAGCATCACCTTGACGAAAACCGGCCTTAGATCCTGTTTCTGAAACAGATGCTCAGGGTGCATGAGATGCGAGACACCGCGAGACGCCGTTATCCAGATTGTTCCGTCCCGGTCCTCGGAAAGACCCTGCTGGTTGATGTTCGCCGCGATCAGACCGTCATCTCTGGTCGCGCGAACCCACTGATGCCCATCAAACCCCGCCAGACCATTCTCCGTTCCGACCCACAGACGCTTCCCTGAGTCCCAGAGCAGACTGAAAACGATGGATGAGCCAACCAGCGAGGGATCGATCTGCTCGATCTTGCGAACATTATTGCCCTCGAGCGTGAGATGCAGAAGTCCGCTACGAGCCCGCAAGCCTCCGATCCACAGATCGTTCTGCGATGAGAAGGTCATGGCAATCGGCTTGAAATCAGCAGAATTCGGCCAATGCGTGACAACAGGAACCCATCGCCCCTCACCGGTTCTGCGATAGAGAAGATTCCCCTCTACGGCCCAAGGGGTACCATCCTTTCTCAGTGCTACCGTTGCGGCGGGAGCAGCAAGCGGCTTTCCCTGCTCATCTCTGGCAATATTCGGCTTCGCTTCCGCGCCAGTAGCGAGAGAAAGTAATCCGTCGTCCGAGGCGATCCAGAGCGTGCTCGTTCGGCGGGAAAAAGCGAGCCCTGTCACGCGTTGTACCGCAAGATGTCGGTCACATTTCAGCGCGGGAGCATCATAGCGGCACCTGAGAAGCGTCGTGTCATCGACGGGCGCCCAGAATGCGCCCTCGCCATCATTCACTCCGAAGAAAAAATTACCCTCGATGAGCTTGCGACCCAGTTCACCACTGGAAAGGGCATAAACACCCTGTCCCGTGAAGACCAACTGATCATCTTTTGTCGGCAGGACAGACCAGACCGCACGAATATCCTGCGGTTCCAAGTTTTCCCAGTCGCCCCAGCCGATCAGCTTGTCGAGTTCGACCAGGTCCTCAGCCGTCCAAAGCTGCTTGTCCCGGTCCACATAGGCGAAAATAATCTCCTGCTCACGGCTGAGATCGTGATTGAGAAAACTCCAATGTCGACCGTCAAATGATCGCAACCAGTTACCGTCGAAAAAGACAGTTGCATCAGACGAGCCCACCGCAAAAGTCGATTTCGTGCCGAGCTGTGCTACATCAAATTCCCAGTCAATAGGGGCTAGCGAGAAGATACCGCGATTGTCGGAAGAGATCAGCGTCCTGCCGCGAAGCATACAGACGTTCAATCCGGGTGGTTTATTTGGACAGACCGAAGCTCCTACTGACTGCGCTGTAGTCAGTATGGCCTTCCCGCTCAGATCATGAATAGACGCGGCGCCTTTTGGAATGACAAGAACCTTGTCACCAGTCTGATAGATTGACGCCTGCGCGGTATCAGGCACGCTTCGCTCATCGCAAGACAGCAAGTCTGGTTTCTGTTGAAAGCGACATTCGTGCAATCCGGCCTTATCCTGCACAAAAACTCGGCCGCCATCGATGAAAATATCAAATATGGGCCCGGTATGATTCGACGGTAGAACCGCGAATGACAGCATCGACGGAGAACGTCGAGAAGATGTTGCCTCGGTAGAAACACCAAGATGGCGCCCATCGAAGGCAATCATTCTACCATCCGGGATCAAGCGTAACGTCACGGCACGGATGCTATCCGAGGATAGGCTGGCTGATGGCAGCGGGTAGAAACGACTCCCAGAAAAGAAATAAATCCCTCTAATCGTCGATAAGTAGAGATATCCCTGATAATCCTGCGACATGTCAAAGATGTAGGAATTCTCGATACCGTTCTTCTGTGAGAACCGCGCCATTCCGAGCGCCATATCGCCAGAACTTGTCGGCGATGCCTGGCTTGGCTCGATGAAGGGCACAGTCGAAACCAACGCGCATAACAGGTGCAACGTGCGATAAAAGGCTGCCAGTAATCCTGGGATACTGGCTCCCTTTTCACCGATCTCGACCGTCGGAGATATCAGCGCCTAACCCTCACCATATGGACAGTGCAATTCCATAGACATGTTAGGCGATCTCATCTCCAAGGTCGTTAAAAACCCGCTATCTTACCCGTTTTGAGCGACGCAGTAACCGTTGATTGTGCAGGGGTCGGTGTTCGTGCCCTTCTCGGGACGCGGGCCGGTCAGAGCGATACGCGCACCGTCATTCTTGTTGGCATGAACTGCGACAGCATTCGCAGGCAATACCTGACTGGCAGCGGCAACAGAACCAGCAAAAACGAGAACCGAAAGACCACGCGAAACAATTGCGGAAATGTTCATGATATCGTTTCTTTCTAACAAGTAAGCATCATTGCTTGACCCATAGATATGAGAGATACCAAACACTGTCTCGACTAGTTATCGAATGGCACTACGTAAGAGTTGTGAAAAAATTAAATACTATATATTTATAGAATAAAAGTTTTAATTTTTGTTATCATTTTATTTACGTTTTTGATCTGTCATATTTGACAAAATAAGACTCATTCATTTGGTTATATTAAAGATAAATACGTTACTTCTCTTTTTTATGATAAATTAATTCACTATTCAGCCGGCCTCACAGCGGCTTCTGAGAGCACCGCGATGTTGCGATTTATCGGACACACTCACTGGCCCATGTTATGGGTCACAACGAATTTGGTTTGAAATAACGTCTTGCCTGCTAGAATGTCACATCTATCCTGGGCCCTCCCGTGTTGTGCAAAAGGGCTTTCACACGACACACACCCAGGTTTTCTCGTCTAAGGTCCCTTCATATGAGTCATGGTTCTCCTTCTGCTCCAGGCGAAGCGAAAGTTCCGCTGGTAGGAAAAATGATGCTCGCAGCAATTCTGGCCGCTGTGGCCGGATTGATGTTCGGGCTCGATATCGGTGTGATTTCCGGAGCGCTCGGCTTCATCACCAAGGAATTCAACGCCAGCGTTCCCGCGCAGGAATGGATCGTCTCTTCAATGATGGTCGGCGCCGCATTCGGCGCTCTCTGCGCCGGTCGGCTGTCCTACTCCATCGGCCGCAAACGCGCTCTGGTTCTCAGCGCGGCGTTGTTCATGATCGGCGCCCTGTGCTGCGTCGGCGCGAACTCGGCCACGATGCTGATTGTCGCTCGCGCCATTCTCGGCCTCGCGATCGGCATAGCGAGCTTCGTTGCCCCTCTGTATATTTCGGAGGTTGCTGACGAGCAGCACCGTGGAAGCCTGATTTCGGTCTACCAGCTCATGATCACGATCGGGATTCTGCTGGCATTCGTGTCTGACGCCATTTTCGCCTATCGTGGCGCCTGGCGCTGGATGCTGGGTATTGTCGCCGTTCCGGGCGCCTTCTTCCTGATCGGATCGCTGTTCCTGCCGGACAGCCCGCGCTGGCTGATGCTGCGTGGCCGTCACGATGAGGCGCTTGAAACCCTCACGGCACTCCGTCCGTCGCGTGAAGAAGCCGAAGGCGAGATCAGGGATATTCAGGAAGGCCTGAAGCAGAAGCAGCGCGGCTTTTCGATGTTCCTCGAAAACCCGAACTTCCGCCGCTCGGTCATGCTCGGCATCGGCCTCCAGATCGTGCAGCAGCTCACCGGCATCAACGTCGTCATGTATTACGCCCCGCGTATCTTCGAAGTGGCCGGGTTTGGTCAGGACGGCCAGATGTGGGGTACGGCCATCGTTGGTCTTGTGAACATGCTCGCCACCTTCATCGCCATCGGCTTCGTCGATCGCTGGGGCCGTCGCCCGATGCTGATCGCCGGCTTCATCATCATGGCCATCGGCATGGGTGCCCTTGCGGTTCTTCTCTCGCTCGGACAGGATTCGAGCACGCTGATGCATTACCTCTCGGTTGCCGTACTGCTGCTCTTCATCACCGGCTTCGCCTTCTCGGCAGGTCCGCTGATCTGGGTGCTCTGCGCCGAGGTCCAGCCGCTTCAGGGCCGCGATTTCGGTATCGCCTGCTCGACCTTCACCAACTGGATCGCCAATATGGCGGTCGGATCGACCTTCCTGACGCTGCTTGGCGCTCTGGGCCCGTCGCATACGTTCTGGCTTTATGCCGCCCTTAACGGCGTCTTCATTCTCGTGACTCTCGCCTTCGTGCCCGAGACACGCGGTGTTACGCTCGAATCCCTCGAGCACAAGCTCAACCAGGGCGTCAGACTACGCGATATCGGCCGCTGACCGCCGACTGAAACGACCTGTTTCAAAGTTGAGGCCCCGCAGTTTCTGCGGGGCTTTTTCTTGGCTTGACGTGCAGGTGACAAATCCGCATTCCCTGAACACCATGCGTATTGCCGCCATCCTCCTCGCCGCCGGTTCCGGTCGCCGCTTCGCTGATGCCAGCGTCGCCGCCACCGCCGGCCTCGCCGCCATGCCGAAGCAGTATATGCTGCTCGGGGGCAAGACAGTCATTCGTCATGCAGCCGAAGCGCTGCGCGACCATGTGACCCTCATCCAGCCGGTCGGAGACGATCCGCTCCTTCTGCAGGCGCTCGACGGCCTCGAGACCCTGCCCCCGGTCGCTGGTGGGCGGGAGCGTCAGGACAGCGTCCGTGCCGGGCTCGAAGCCCTCGCGCAGCTCACCGAACCACCCGATCTGGTACTGGTTCATGACGGCGCCCGTCCCTATGTCCCTGCAGACGTCGTGCGCAACGTGCTGTCGGCTCTTGAGCGCCATCCCGGCGCCATCCCGGCGGTTGCCGTTGCTGATACGCTCAAGCGCGGTCGCGACGGCCTGGTGGATACAACCGTATGCCGCGAATCGCTATGGCGTGCCCAGACGCCACAGGGCTTCCACTTCCCGCTCCTGCTGGACCTGCATCGCACCCATCAGGGTCCGGTGACGGATGATGCTGCCCTTCTCGAAGCGGCCGGCCACCCCGTCGCTCTGGTTCAGGGAGCCGAAGACAATATCAAACTGACCCTACCGGAGGACCTCGTGCGTCTGGAACGACTGCTCGGCTCGACCCCACTCCCGCGCACCGGGCTGGGCTATGATGTTCATGCCTTCGAGACAGGGCGCCCCCTGATCCTTTGTGGCATCACCATCCCCCATGATCGCGGCCTTGCGGGTCATTCGGATGCCGATGTCGGCATTCATACGCTGTGTGACGCCATCTATGGCGCGCTGGCCGAGGGCGATATCGGGCGGCATTTTCCTCCTACCGACAATGAATGGAAGGACATGGATTCGGCCCGCTTCCTGATCCATGCCGGTGAGCGTATCCGCCAGCGCGGCGGAATGCTGATCAACGCCGATGTCACGCTCATCTGCGAGCGCCCGAAGATCGGCCCGCACGCGCAGGCCATGCGTGAGCGCCTTGCTGCCCTGCTTCAGGTCGATGTGGAGCGGATTTCGGTCAAGGCCACCACGTCCGAACGCCTCGGCTTCACAGGGCGCGAGGAAGGCATTGCTGCGACCGCAGTTGCGACCGTTCTGGTGCCCTGAGAAAGGCCCCTTCCAGAACAGTCAGAGCGCAAAAAAAGCCCGGTATCAGCCGGGCTTTTTCATTGGCGGTGACTCTTGCAACCAAACCCGGAAATCGCCCGGTCCTATCCCTTGATGGCGCAGATGATAACGATGACCGGCGTTGCAGCAAGGAGAAGCCATACGTTCTGTACGCAGCGCGCCACGAAATGAGCGGATCTCACCTTGAAAGGGATTCTGCGGATAAGAGCTTCTGCCGAGATGTTGTCTTCGATTACAGCGTGAATACGAGAAGACATCGATCATCCTTCCATGATAACGCCTGGTTACCTGATCAGTTCTAGTCATCACCCCAAGACCAGTCGAGTAACCAATGGTCACCTAATGTGATGGCTGGCGTGATCAGGAATTAGGCAGCAATCGTGGCGAAATCATGCCTCGTTTGACGCTTTTTCATGCGAAAGGGTAACAAAGTCCAAGGCCGCACTCATATCGTCGGCATTGCGCCCCATTTCCTGAAGAAGCGCGTCATCTTCGCCCCATTGCGCCATCTGGTGACGCTCCTCAACGCTCGCCATGGCACAGGCCGAGACCACATCGATCCATCCCTCTGCCAGACCGATCGCCAGGATGAGACTCCCTGTCGCCGGGGCACAGACTGCCGCACAGGTCAGCGCTGCATCATCGAGTCCATCAAGAGCGGCCGCATACGCACCCTGCACCTCGATTCCAGCATGACTGGGCAGGAGACTTCTCGTGATCGGCGGCCTGACGCCGTAGCGGGCCTCGAACAGATCGAGAACCGGATCAAAAAGTGCATCCTGCTCGCGTCCGAGGGTTCCAGTCGCGCGATAGCAGAGCAGATCGCTCTCACCATAGGCCATCAGCCCACCAATGATCTGCTGACGGTCTGGTGCAATACGCTCGATCTGCGTCCCTGCCATCTGCGTCAGAGGCAGGTCGCTGGTTCTGAACGCTGCGCCGGGCACAATGCTGCGCCACTCTTCTGCGATACGGTCAGCCAGCGCTCTTGAAGCCACGATAAGCGGGTTGCCCCCCGGCAAACGAAAGGAGCGCCCATCGAGGCGTATCTCGTGACCCGGAGGCACCGCGCTCGGTACGACGTGAACCTCTTTCCAGAAGCGTTTGATTGTCTGGCTCAATGCAGCAGCCCCAGCCCATGAAGAAGTTCGGAAGCCTTGTTATGCTTCTTGCGTTCAGGTGCAGCCTCGCCCGGCAGGTTCTCACGAGCGGCCTCAAGCACAGCCGGACAGGTATCGGGCTCGCTACCGCCAATTGTCAGCTCGAAGCGTCCACCGGTGTTCGTTTCCTGCTTCGCCTTGGGGGCATCGAGGGTGCCCGTCACCAGCACAGGCGTTGAGGCGCCGGTACCAGCGATGCCGATACGCGGCAGAAGATGCAGATCGAGTGTCTGGTCGACCAGACCATAGCTGCCATGGCCGGACAGGCTCAGAGCCCCTGCTTCCATACCAAGCGTATCGAACTGCGCGCGACCATCGACGAAACTGGCATGAAGCCCGAGGCAACGCACCGAGAGATTGTCATGCGGCAGCAATGCCCTAACCGAATCGCCAAGATAGGGGCCGAGCGGGCCGGTCGCGATCGAACCGCCCACCATCGAGAGACCCAGATGGCCCGTAAGCGTTGCGATCAGCGACGATCTGGTATCGCCATGGGCTTCCAGCTGCCCCACGAGCATCAGCGGCCCACGGAAAAACCCGGGCATGGCGAGCAGATTCTGGGCCAGCGTTGCAGGAAACAGGAGGGGGGTCAGAGAGAGGATCAATGATGCAGGCTTGACGCTCATGTCATAGACCGCCCGCCCCGAGAGGGTCATGCCATTCCCGCTCCCCTTGACCGAATCGAGCGACAGTTTTCCCGATTCCAGACGCGCCTGAGCAGAGATCCCGCTGTAATCGGCAGTATTGAAACGCACCGTATCGGCGGAGATATCCAGCGTCCCGCGCCCTGTCGACACGAGCCGCGACCAGGAAAATGCGTCCGTTGCAGGGGGAGCTGATACTGAATCCTGCCCTGCCGCTGCGCTCGCCTGAGGGGAAGCGCCAGCTGAAGGAGCCTGCTGCTGCGGCGCGGTTAGAGAAGCGACGGGGCCAGGCAGAGCCGGCTGAGCCTGCGTGCTAGGCTGCGCGGCCTTGGGTCTGGTCCAGAGCGCGGCCAGTGCATCGAGATCGAGATGCTGGAAATGCAGCTTGCCCTCCATCTCGGGCTGAGCCTCGTTCTGTGCCGCGGCATCGAGAACCGCAGTCGCCTCATGACTGTTCAGCGTGAACGCCTTGAGCGTCATCCGACCCGATACATCACGCTCGAAGGCGCCTTTGAGCGTGACGTCATGCAGGGCTGACTGGCGCAATGGCAGGGTATCAGCCCCACCGTCCAGTGACAGCGCGGTCCGGGAGGCACCGATCTGACCCGCAACATGGCCGTGAAGGCCCTCGGCTTTGCCCAGTCGATTGGCTTCACGCAGATCGAGCGAAACAGCGAGAGGCGTTTCGAGCGCCGTCTGCCAGGAAGTCCCTGCCTGAGCCAGCGTACCGAATGCGCCCTGAACCGCGAGCGCCGGCATCGGCCCCTGCACGGTGGCGGTTACGGTCAGAGCAGACGAGAGGGTCTCGGCATCGGCATGAAGAGCCGAAACCGACAGACCATGCGAGGGAGGGGCCGATTCGAGATGAAGATGAACGTGGTTTACGCCCAGTCGCGTGAGATCGAGCTTCTGCCCGTCGCTCTGCGGATCTGCGTCGAAAATCCCGATTTCACCCCCCAGCCCCGTGATTGCGGGCAGGTTGGCATTGGGGAAGAGCATCTCGGCATCCTTGAGCGAGGCCATCTCGCCCCGCAACACACCGGAAAACCCGCGCATATGGCGCATATCGCTGATCTGGCCGTCGAAATTAAGCCAGTCCTGCGGCTTGCTTTCCTTGCCCAAAGTGGCACCCAGGCTGAGCGCCCAAGGGGGATTGGCGCCCTGAAACAGGGAAAGCGGGCCGATATGGCCGTTTACCCGAAATGGCATCTCGCCATGCGTGCCATGGATATCGAGATAGGGGGCGCTCGAAGCAAGACCATCGAATTCTGCATGAGTGATCGTCACCGAGCCGCCGTGATGGGCAAAGCGATCGTCCAGAGAGAAGGCCATGCGATCAAGCTTCGCCGAACCGATTTTGAGGCTCCAACGCGCGGTCGGATGAGAGGGCCTGGCCGAACCCGTCGCCTTGTCGGCTGGCTCAGCATGGAAATCCCAGTTCGCCTGACCTGCCTCATCACGATGCAGGACAACCGCGCCACGTTGCAGGGTCACATTTTCCAGACGGATCTCCCGCCACAGAAGCGGGATGAGCGCCACTGAGGCGCGAATATCGCGCGCCTGCAACATGGGTGTGTTTGCCGCCCCCCCGATATCAGAGAAGGCAACCTCATGCGCGCTCACGCTCGGCCAGGGCAGAATGCCCACCGAGAACCGCGCCATGGTCAGATCGCGTCCGGTCTGGCGCTTGACCGCAGCAATGACGTCGGATTTCAGATTCGAGCGATCGATCAGAAAATCGGCCGAAACGGCCAGACCGGTCGCCAGCACGAGAAGGACGATCAGTACTGCAGCCAGACGCTTCATTTTCTGACTCCCTTGAAGCCGATACGCTCAGGTTTGGGCGTATCGCCCGGAGTAAAGCCGAGATCCTTGAATGTCGTGCGCATATGCGGCGGCAAGGGGGCCGCTACACGCAGGCGCCCACCCGCCGGATGCGGAAATTCGAGAGACCGGGCGTGCAGATGCAGCCGATCGACGAAACCTTCCATATGCGCGGCCTTGCCGCCATATTTCGGGTCGCCGAGAATAGGCGTGCCAAGTGTCTCGCAATGCACGCGCAGCTGATGCGTGCGCCCGGTCAGGGGCTTGAGCGCCAGCCAGGACAGTCTCTTGCCGGCCGCATCGACGACTTCATAATCGGTCTTGGCGACCATGGCGTCTTCGTCTTCACGGGTTGCGGCGATCATCAGCGAGCCGTTACCGGCCCCGAGCTTGGCCAGAGGCTGGTCGATGACACCAGAGCCCGGCATCGGGCGACCGACGACGATTGCCCAATAGGTCTTGTCCACATCACGCCCGCGAAACGCTGCTGCGAGCTTGGCGGCAACACCCGGGGTACGGGCGAGAAGCAGCAACCCCGACGTGTCGCGGTCGATGCGATGCACCAGGCGCGGGCGGTCATGCAATTCGCCACGCAGACCATCGAGCATCATGTCGATATGCTTGGTGATGCCAGGACCACCCTGGGTGGCCAGGCCGGAGGGCTTGTCGAGCACGATCACATGGTCGTCGCGATAGATCACCATGCGCTCGATCTCGCGCGCCAGCTGCGGGTCGAGAGGAGCGGGACGATCGGACTGGGGCGCTGTCGGCGCAGGCAACGGCGGAATACGCAGGCTCTGACCGGGGGCGAGACGGCTGGCACCGGTCACGCGCTTGCCATCAAGGCGCACCTGCCCGGTGCGACACAGCTTTTGCAGCGCACCCTGGGTGAGATCGGGGAAATGGCGGCGAAACCAGCGATCGAGGCGCATATCGGCCTCGTCTTCACTGACAATACGGGTTGTGACACTCATGGGCGACGGCTTGCCCGTATTGCGGCCTGCCTGTCCAGATTTTTTCTGATCTCCCGCTCCTGCCCGCGGTCGGTCGGCTGGTAAAGCGCCACGCGCTCCATCTCATCGGGAAAGTAATTTTGACCCGAAAACCCCTCTTCCGTATCATGGTCGTATTCATAGCCTTTGCCGTAACCGATGCTCTTCATCAGCTTGGTCGGGGCATTGCGAATGTGATGCGGCGGCCCAAGACTGCCTGTCTCGCGGGCCAGTTTGCGTGCCTGATTATAGGCCCGATAGACCGCATTCGACTTTGGCGCCGTGGCGAGATGAACGACGAGCTGCGCCAGAGCCAGCTCCCCTTCCGGGCTGCCGAGGCGCTCATAGGTTTCCCACGCCGCCACGGCCAGAGGGAGCGCCGAAGGATCGGCCATCCCCACATCCTCAGCGGCAAAACGCGTCAGGCGTCTGGCGATATAGCGAGGGTCTTCCCCCCCTTCCAGCATACGGGCAAACCAGTAGAGACCTGCATCGGGGTCAGAACCGCGCAGCGATTTATGGAGCGCCGAGATGAGATTGTAATGCTCTTCGCGATCCTTGTCATAAAGCACCGCCCGGCGCGCGACCACGGTGGCCAGACCTGCCGTGTCGAGGCGCTCGCCCTCGGGCAGAGCCTGGATCTGCTCGACCAGATTAAGCAGATAGCGCCCGTCACCATCGGCCATGGCCCTGAGTGAAGACCGCCCGTCTTCCGTCAGCGGCAATGCCTTGCCTGCCTCCTGCTCGGCGCGCCGCAGCAGTTTTTCGAGCCCGGCATCATCCAGACGGTTGAGCACCAGAACCTGACAGCGCGAAAGCAGGGCGCCATTGAGGGCGAATGACGGATTCTCGGTTGTCGCTCCTAAGAGAATGACCGTTCCGCGCTCGACATAGGGCAGAAACCCGTCCTGCTGGGCGCGGTTGAAACGATGGATCTCGTCGACAAAGAGCAATGTGCCCCGCCCCGTCTCCTGCTGGAAACGCGAGGCGGTCTCGAAGGCTTTTTTCAGATCGGCGACGCCAGAGAAAACGGCAGAGATCTGCTCGAAACGCAGCTTGGCCTCCCGTGCCAGCAGACGGGCGATGGTTGTCTTGCCGCAACCTGGACCACCCCAGAGAATGAGGCTTGGCAGCGTATTGCGCCTGAGCATCTGCGCAAGCAGACCCGTCGGGCCGAGCAGATGATCCTGCCCGACGACTTCCGAAAGCTGTCTGGGGCGCAGGCGATCAGCCAGCGGCTGCGTCTGACGCGCCATCTCAGGCGCGGCCGATACGGTCGGTCGCTGTTGATGCGCCTGCACGGGAGCCTTGCCCTGACGGGGCGGCGGTGCGCCAAACAGATCTGCATTGCTGTCGTCGCGCATCGCGCCTCTCCCTGTTCTGCTGTCCGGAAACTGGCTGAAACGCGCCTCACCCGGACGGGCCTTGCGCCCTGCTGCCTGTTATTTGGCGAGCTGACGCATCACACCGGGTAATAGCATGGCAAAGGGATTGACCGAGAGTGCCGGATTGCCCGCCGTGCCCTTGACCGTAAATGTCGCAGCAAGAACCCCGCCCCCGGATTCGGGAGAGAAGAGCTTGCCTACATTGGGCAGGCGACCAGGTGCCGCGTTGATTCCGAAAACAGGTACCACCGTGCCCTGAAGATCAAGCTTGCCCTGATCGAGACCGATCTTGCCCTCGAGCGTGGCCCCGAGCGCCGGATTGCCAAGATGTCCATCATGGATGGTCATGACGTCATTGGTGATTTTGACCGGCAGATGCAGATGCTGCACCTCAAAACGGTCGCTGCTGGCCTGAGACCAGTTGAACACCGAAAGATGGGTCGCTGCCGTCAGCGCAGCCGGTGGCTGCCTGAAGGTGAAGGGGGAGACCGAAATGACCCCCTTGAAGGGCGGCAACTGACCTGTGCCACCATCCCCCACAGACCCGGCAATCTGGGCCTCTCCCCCCTCAAGCCTTTCCGTCATGCCGGTCTGGCTCAGCAGCGTGCCGAGATTATCGACATTGAGCTGCAGATACCGCCCGTCCTTATGGGGCGTCAGTTGCATCTGTACGGCGACAGGTTGCCTGAAAGAAAAATGCCCCTTCTCAAGGCGATGATTACGATGTTCGAGATGAGCCACCACACCGCCGAACGACCCGGTCTGGCTATAGAAGAGACGATCCGTCGCCAGATCGACATTCCATCGCATCTCCGCGGCTTCAGCCCCGGCAGGCCTGGGGCCTGACACAGGCCCCGAAGGACTGGCCTTGTCTGTGCCGGTCGTTTTCTTTGCGTCATCCCCGTGAAGCAGGGGCGCCAGATCGAGATCATGGGCATGCACATGCACATTGACGGGCGCGTTATCGAAACCAGGCAGCTCGATCACGGCATCCCCGTTCGACCGCCCGACAACGAAGTTATCGAGTGCAAGGCTTTTCACCTTCCCGTCGCTGACCAGCCCTCGCCCCTCGACATGCAGTTCGGGCCCTTCTGCCGCAATCTGGTCCAGAGCGACGATCTGCCCCTGTTTCAGCCCGATATGTGCGGCGGCGGTCGCCTTGTCGCCACGCGCCTTGCGCCAGACCGGAATGGACAGGGACGAGTCAGCAAGATCGAGCGATAAGTGCAGATCGGCACGTCCGTCGAAACGCGCCTTGTAATCGGCCACAAGCTGGGCCGTGCCATGAAAGAGGGACTGGCTGCCAATATGGGAACGCTGAAGCGCATCCTCGTCGAAAACCGAGACAGCGTGCACATCTTCACGCAACCCGCCGTCATGACTCAGAAAATTCTCTTCGAGCCGTGCCGTCGTCGGCACATTATCAAGCAGTCCCTCTCCTGTGAGGCTCAGATGACGTTCTGTCGCCTTCATCGTACCGCTGGCATTTGTCAGATCGCGCCCGAGCACGACATTGCCCAGCCCAACGTTCCGGAAACGCGCCTCGGCATTCACATGAATCTGGTCGTTCTCGATATGTGACGACAAAGGCAGCGTGATCTGTCCGGTGACTGTCACCGGGCCGGAGGGATGCGTGAAAGGCAACGGATGGCGCGAGAGAAGATGCAGTCGCGGATGCGCCAGCAGCCCCATATGGGCGGCGAGATCGCCAGACATGGCCAGATTGATCGTACCCATCTGATCGCGCGCCAGAAGATCGCTGATCAACATGCTTCCGCTATCGAGATGCAGAAGTGACGCGTTGGCCGCATCACCGCTGGGCTGGATTCCCCCAAGAAAATCAATCCTGAGCGTATCGGGTCCGGCGAAACTGAAACGTGCAGAGACATTGCGCGCCGGGGGGATGGGCCTCAGCCAGTTCACGACGGCATCTTTCACATCCAGCGTCGCCGCCGTCTGTATCGGCCGTATATGCGCCCAGCCCGAGTCGCTGTGAAGCGTCGCGTCGATTGAGAGATTGCTGCCTGTTCCCTCAGTGAGGTTACGCGTCACCCAGCGACGGGCGCCCTTCATCACGATAGCTGGCCAGATAGACGCGAGATGGGGCACATCGAGCGTCGTTGCCGAAGCAGAGACGTGGCCATCGATCTGTTTCGCCTGCATCAGGGAATCAACAGCGAGGGTTCCACTTGCCGCGAAATGCGTCGGGTGGCCCTGATCATCGATAAGCGTGATGCCTGCATGGAAATCGTCAAGAACAGCCTGTTTGCCCCTCAGGGCAAGATGCGCCGCCACACCCGCTTCAGAAACCTGCAGCGGTGAGCCTTCTTTCTGATCGATCTGCCCGGCACCGAAAGTGACTGAAAGCCGTGCCTCAGACAGGGGCAGGCTGCCATTGCGGACATGACCCGATGGCGGGATGACAACATGAGACTCGACCGTAACCGGCAGGCGCCATGATGTAGCGTGGGGCAGCAGCCCGGCAAAAAGCGCAGGCAATACAGGGCCAAGTTTCAGGTCCCAGGCAGTAGAACCACCCTCACCTGCAGCACCATGAGCCACGAAAATCATCCGGGGTGCCGAAGCCGGGCCGAAGGCCCCCTCGACCGTGCCAAGCCATTGCGACAGATCTGCCGAAGGTGGGCGGGACAGCGCAGCCCTTCTAATCTGAAGCGTCAGATCACCCGCCCCCTGCGCATGATCAGGAAGGGCATCGCGCAGGGTTATGCTGACATCATGCAGCGCTACCCCGTGCAGGAAATCGATCGAAAACCCGCCGGAATGGGAAGATCGGTGCACCGCGCCGGGCCAGTCGAGGTCGATCGACCCGTCCCACGATCGCTTGAGGATGATTCGAGCCCCGTCAAGCGCGATCGTTCTTGGCTCCAGACTACCGCGCAGAAGCGGCGCCATTCTGAAGGCCACAAGCGCATTCCGCGCAGCAAGTGTGGCCCTGCCATCCTGACGAAGGATACGGAGATCTTTCGCGTCGATGACCAGAAGAGGATGGATATGCCTCAGCCCGGGCTGCCAGCTCAGGAAAACCTGTTGCCAGATCAGCCTGCCCGCAGGGTGACCGGGCTGCTGCCCTGCCTGAATGGCCACGGGGGCAAAATGACGGGCGATGGCCGTCACATCCAGAGGTCCGGCAGAGAGGCGCCACAGAAGTGCGGCGCCCGCCACCAGCACCAGAGCCAGCGGC
This sequence comes from Asaia spathodeae NBRC 105894, assembly GCF_025994195.1. Classification (NCBI taxonomy): domain Bacteria; kingdom Pseudomonadati; phylum Pseudomonadota; class Alphaproteobacteria; order Acetobacterales; family Acetobacteraceae; genus Asaia; species Asaia spathodeae. The sequence goes on from NZ_BAPY01000005.1 coordinate 174,247, forward strand.
AGGATCAGAACAAGCGCCCCAAGACGGAACGCCCGCCAGGACGCACGATGGAAAAGATCGTGCGGCACTATTCTTTCAGAAACCTACAATTCGGAGGCGGCTTCTGTCACGAGCGCAACATGCTCGGCAGGTTTCACCTTGCGCCATATGGCGCGGATGACGCCATCGGCATCGACCAGAAAAGAGCTGCGCTCCATGCCGAAATAGGTCTTGCCGTAATTGGTCTTCTCTACCCAAGTGCCGTAACGATCGGCCAGCTCATGCTCGGCATCGCTGGCGAGCGTAAAGTCGAGCCCGTATTTCTTGGCGAAACGCTCCAGCTTTTCGACCGGGTCGGGGCTGATGCCGATGACCTTCAGCCCCAGAGTGCCAAGTGTCTGCTTTTGGTCGCGCAGGTCGCAGGCCTGGGTCGTGCATCCCGGCGTGTCGGCCTTGGGATAGAAATATACCAGATAGGGCTGCCCCTTGAGACCCTCGCTGTCGATGGTCTGACCACCGGCAGCGGGAAGGGAAAAAGCGGGCGCGCTATCGCCAATAGCTACCATGATGAAATCGAGACCTCGTGCTCAATATGCGGGATATGCCGGGTAGGAGGGATAGACCGCAACTGGCGGCGGGTAAACTACCCGCGGCGGGGGCTGATAAACGACTGGCGGGGGCGGTGCATAAACGACCGGCGGCGGGGGCGGTGCCACATAGGGACGCGCAATTGCGCCAATCACGGCACCACCGACAAGACCGCCGACCAGCCCACCGACAAAGGCATTGCCACCGCCACCGCGACGCCAGCCACGATCACCACGCCAACCGGGGCCACCACCGTGCCAGCCCGGGCCACCGCCCCAGCCATAGGGGTGAGCCTGAGCCAGGGGAGCGCCTCCCAGAAGACCTGCAAGAGGCAGAGCCGCGAGGCCAATTTTCAGGATATGACGCATTTGGAAACCTCCTCGACAGATCGGGCCAAACAGAGCGGCCGATCCGACATGAACGTTATACCCGCGATATGGTGTCGAATTTTGGACCGAACAGGACGAAAAACGGGCAGAAATGTAACATAATCGCGCAAAACGGCCCGTTTGCCGTCCCCAAGGCGCATGAAACAGCCTACTGGGCCAGTTTCATCGCATCGATTTCATGAAAGCCTTCCGGCTCCCTGAAGATTTCAGGCCCCTGGGGTGTCTCTGCATAAGCGACAGCACGAATGAGCGGCGCGCCATCATGCGTTGCCAGAAGCAGCACGCCGTTCTCGGCGTAACAGAAATCGGCAGTCCGACCGTCGGTATCGGTCGTGGTCCAGTGGGTGCAGGCCTGGTTCGCCACGCGATCCGCCACCCCTCTGATCCATTGGCCCGAAGCCCGCTGTCCGGGTGGCGCAAATTGCGAATCCGGTGCGCCCGAAACCGTGTAGGTTTTCTCGCGCGTATCGACCACAGACAGGCGATGGGCGCGATAATCGGTCAGCATGATGAGCCCCGTCGACGTCATGTCGAGACGCTGCTGCCAATGGGCCGCGTTCCAGCGCATACGCTGCGGATAGATGTGTCCGTCCGGCCCGGTGGCCTCATAGGTGACATCCACATCGACCTGAGGCGTCACATAAGGCGTGGTCGCGGCTGGTGGGGCAGCCTCATCGGCGAGAGCCGATGAGACCGCAGGAGAGAGCGCGGCAAGGGCAAGGCCGCAAAGGACTGAAGCCTTCATGATCACGGCTTGGCAGAGCTCTGCGGGCCGGCACCATGCGGGATCGGCATCTGGGCGGTGATCTGCTGATAATCGGAGGGGGGAACGAACAATGTCTCGGGAATCGGCCCATATGTGACCTTCTGCGCTTCAAGCTTGCCATGCAGCCCGTCCGCATCGACGCCTTCTTCGCTCAGGATAACCCCGTCTTCCGTGACGCAGGTCACCGCCTTGCCGTGGGTGGAGGTGATTGTCCATTTATTACAGGCAAGCCCTGCCACCGTGCCTGTACCATCGGGGGCATATTGCATCGACATATCGAGCATGAACGGGTTGCGCAGGCCGTGTTTGGGCGCAAAGCTCGTATAGACGCGCTGCTTGTGCATGATCAGCGTAACGCGCTGGGCAGGCCGGTCGAGAATGGTCGAACCCGCGTGGTCCGGTGCGTCGATGCGCAGCTTGTCGCCCTCGGCCTTGAACTGGACGATGGCCTCTACAGGCTTGGGCATTTTTTCCGGCTGCACCGAATAAACAACCGTGACGTCGCGAGAGGGCGAAAGTCGCGGATGCTGCTGCGCCAGAGCCGTGCCAGCCCCACCCGTGACAAGGGCGGCCAGCGAAAGCGCCGCGGCGCCCTTTACTTGGAACATCGACATTTTATTCCCTCCAATACGCCCTAGCGAGCGTCGATACCGTCACGAAGACGGATGATCTCCTGCCGGAGTCTGCCCAGCGTGACATCTTCATCCCACGATGCCTCAATCGCGACCGCGTGGTCCAGCATCAACCGATAGGCTGCATCAGGAACGGCAAGACAACCGAATGTTTCCAGATGCGCCGTTGGAAACTGCGTATCGAGCAGCGCGAATCCCGAACAGCGCAGTGAGGCAACCAGATGGACCAGCGCCACTTTCGAGGCATCCGTGCAGCGCGAAAACATGCTCTCACCGAAAAAGGCTGCACCCAGCTTCACGCCATAAAGCCCGCCAACCAGCCGGCCGTCACACCATGTCTCGATCGAATGGGCGTAGCCGAGGCGATGCAGAAGATCGTACTGCGCCTGCAGACGCCGGCTGATCCAGGTGCCGCCTCGCCCCGGTGTCTCGGCACAGCAGCGGATCACCTCATCGAAACAGCGATTGCTTGTGACGTCAAAACGCCCCTGAAGCACGGTGCGGGCCAGCCTGCGTGAAAGATGAAAGCGCGAATCGAGAGGGAGAACGCCGCGCTCGTACGGGCGGTGCCAGCTGATCTCCTCGGAATCGCGTGATTCGGACATTGGGAAAATTCCCTGCCGATACGCGCCCAGAAGATGCTGCGGGGTGATCGGATCAGGCGGCATGGCGGGCATTCTCCCAAAACGCAGTCCGATGGAACCCCGGGCGCCAATGCGGTTTATCATGGGCACCGACCGGCTCGTCATGGTAGGGCATCCCCCTCCCACCGCGAGATGGACTTTCTGTATGCCCCTCACCTTCGTTTATCTGATCGGTATGGCCCTTAGTGGTGTTCTCGCCTTTTTCGCCCCGCATTATCAGGGGCTGGCTTTTGTCATGACAGCGCTCTTTTCCATCCAGCTTGTTCCCGCCGGACTGCTCGAGGCCTTTCGCGCATCGCACCCGAAATAGGTCTGCCGCTGAGGGCTGGGTTTTCCCCCCTGCCCCCAGACAACAAGACGCTCGCGACCCACATCGGACCCTTATCTGGCGGGACAAACCCGCACAGGCTTTTCCGGATCCATGGCGTTCAGACCGTGAGATCTCACGCGGGAACCCCATAATGCGCGGCATCACGAGGTGGCGTCGGACGGCCCTGTGTGGCGCATGTGCTGGGCGGTATCGCGCACGATGGGCCCGTGCTGGCGCTCGAGACGCCTGATGGTGAACTGCGCCCGCGCTACAGCGCGATAATGGGACAGGAAGGCTGCGTTCAGCGATGCACCGCAAAGTGCGCCCGCCACAGGCACCATCTGCAGGGCGAATTTGCGCGACAGGCCGATTCCATAATGTGAGGCAACTTCGGCAATCAGCAGCACGATGGGCTTGCCGCGCATCAAGGCCCGCGCCGAGAAGAACCCGAGTTCACTCTCGTCACCCGCCTGACCAGCCAGGAAACCCTTCAGCGCGAAGACCTCGAGACAGGCACGACGCGTATCCTCATCGCTCAGATCCTCACCTTCTTCGCGTGCGACACGGGCAATTTCGCGCATGATCGTCAGGGTTGTGAACCCGATATCAGGCATGAGCCCGACAACACCGCCAAAACCACCGAGCGCGCCCGATACGGCGACAGCGGCTTGAGCTGCGGGATCACGCCATTTCGGCGCCTTGACCGGTGATTCCTGGGCCATACCCAGAATGGCGATGTCGAAAGCCCGCGTGATCGATGCCTCGGCCAGCCCCTGCAACTTGGCCTGGATATTGGGCGCCATGCCAAGGCCCTGCATACCCAGACGGGTCGCCTGACCGACGGCGCCGCCCATCAGGTCGGCCAGACGCACGAGCACACCGCGCCCGTGCTCTACCTTGGCCAGCGCAGACTGAAGCTGCGCCAGAGACTCGCTATCGAGGGAAAGCGGGGCGATTTCGCCGATTCCCGGGATTGTCGATCCGGTCGCTGAAGCCATGAATTCTGTTCTCCCTGAACTGAGCGCGCCTGCACGGCGAGGCCTGGCACGGGTGTGTGGACATAAGGTCCGTCGCACCCGACGCAACGCCTGACACACCCGGCAGTCACCAAAGTTTGTCGCGAGGCTGCTTTTTTTTCATCCTACAACGTCAGAAGAAAACGAAACAGCGGCTCCCCTGTTAGGTGGATGGATATCGCAAACAGGACACCCCGATGCTCAGGACATTCCCCCTTTACCGGTTCGGCCTCTGCATGACCGCACTGGCCGCCTCATTGCCTCTGGGCCTCGGAAGCGCTGCTGCCGATCCCGCGTCACAACTCCATGCCATGGAACGCCCGCTCACCCCGGTCGAAAAAGTCGCCCTGCCCGATGGTGGCGCGCCGCCGCCGCCCCATGGCTATGAGGTGACAGATGATTTTGACAATTCGTTGCGTGGCTATTCCTATACCGTCCGATCCCATCAGGCGCTCGGCCTGCCGGGGTCGGAAGCGCATCAATCCACCCAGTTGCCGAATGATGCACCGTCGCATTTCTCGTTTCTGGGCTGGCCGGTGAAATTCAATGCGCCGGTACGTCCACCCTATGAAAACTCGGCGTATCACAATTATGCCGGTTCACCGGGCAACGGGCAGACGGACGTGGTCGCGCAATCTGACGCCGCAGGCACGGCTTTATGGACCAACAACCAGAGGTAGAGATCATGACCAGCCCGCACCCCGATGACGGTGTCACAACAGTCAATCCGGCCAGTGGTGAAACCTTGGCGCATTATCCGTTTCTGACGGATGGCGCCCTGCAGGACGTGCTGCGACGCGTCGAGCGGGGTTTCGAGGGCTGGCGGGCCAAATCGCTCGGCGCACGCCTCGATCTTCTGCATCGCTTCGCCACCCGCCTGCGTGAACGCAAGGAAGAGCTGGCGCGTCTGGCCACGCTCGAGATGGGCAAATCGATCACCTCGGCGCGGGCTGAGATAGAGAAATGCGCTGCGGTGATCGACTGGTATGGCGAGCACGCTCCTGCCCTGCTGCGTGACAAGCCGATGCCCGTGCCCATGGGCGAGGCCCATCTCAGCTATGCGCCGACCGGCATCGTTCTGGCCGTGATGCCCTGGAATTTCCCCTACTGGCAGATCATCAGGGCGGCCGTGCCCATTCTGGTCGGGGGTAACGGCTTCATCGTCAAACCGGCGGAAAACACGCTGGGCTGTGGCCTGCTGCTCAACGAGATCGCGGCCGATTGCGACCTCGACGACGTCTTCATGAGCGCCAATCTCTCTCGCGAACAGACTGCCCATGTCATTGCGGATTCGCGCATCAGCGGCGTGACGGTGACAGGCAGCGTGCGTGTCGGGCGCATACTGGCCGGTATCGCCGGACAATATGGCAAGAAATCCCTGCTCGAGCTTGGCGGATCAGACCCGTTCATCGTGCTTGCCGATGCCGATCTCGACAAGGCCGTCGATGCCGCCGTGGCTGCCCGCTTTGCCAATTGCGGTCAGGTCTGCATTGCTGCCAAGCGCATCATTCTCGAGGCACCGATTGCCGAAGCCTTCAGCGAGAAGTTTCTTGCGAAAGTGCGTGCCCTCTCTCTCACCAACCCGTTGGATGATAACGCCTTCATTGGCCCCATGGCACGCGCTGACCTGCGCGACGGGCTGCATGAGCAGGTGCGTCGCAGCGTCGCTGAAGGGGCCCGGCTTGTGGTGGGTGGCGAACCGGTCGATCGCCCCGGCGCCTGGTACGAACCGACCGTGCTCGCCGGTGTCACACCTCAGATGACGGCTTTCCGGGAAGAGCTTTTCGGCCCGGTCGCCTGTCTGATCGAAGCACGCGATACCGATCACGCCATCGCTCTGGCCAATGACAGCGCCTATGGGCTGGGCGCCAGCCTCTGGACCCAGAACGCGGCGCTCGGTCAGGCGCTGTCGCGGCGTATCGAAGCGGGTGGGGTCTTCATCAACCGGGTTACCGCGTCTGACCCGGCCCTGCCTATCGGTGGTATCAAGGCCAGCGGCTATGGTCGCGAACTGACCGAACTCGGCCTCTACGAGTTCATGAACATCAAGACCGTCTGGGCCTGCTGAAGACTTCGCCCAGCCTCAGCCTGCCTTCTGGGGTGCTTCAGAAGGCAGGCCCCTTTCACCGACTGACGTCTGCCGGAACCTCTCTCAGACAGCAACTCGCGCAAAAACATCTTGCCTTATATCTTAAGATAATACACTCTTAAGATATAACAGGAGATACAAATGCCCTTTCGTCATCATCTACGCCATGTCTTCAGCCGTCACGACGGCTTCGGCGGCGGGTCAGGCCATCGTTTCGGCGGGCGGTTCGGTCGCCATCGCGGCGGCGATATTCCGAGCGGTCGCAAGCTCAGCGCAGAGGAATTGCAACTCGTGATTCTCGCCTTGCTGCAGGAGAGCCCTGCCCATGGCTATGAAGTCATCCGCAGGCTCGAGGAGCGGTCGAACGGCTTCTACAAGCCGAGCCCCGGCATGGTTTACCCGGCCCTGACCTATCTAGAGGAAATCGGCCTCGCCGCTGTCACGCAGGAAGGCACACGCAAGCTCTATACGATTACCGAACCCGGCGGGGCGCATCTGGCCAAAAACAAGGCAGAAGCCGACCGTATTCTCGATATCCTCGAGCGTATCGGCGCCCGCATGAGCGAGGTGCGCGAGGCTTTTGCCGGGTTGCACGATCTGGACCCTGAAGCCGCCGACGGTCTCCACAAGGCCCGGCATCTTCTCAAGACCACGCTTTACGCACGTCGCGGATGCAGCCCGATCGAGGCGCGTCGCATCGCGGCTATCCTGTCCCGTGCCGCTGCCGAGATTGCCGAAGGAGAGAGCGCATGACGCAGGACGGCCTGGCTCCCACAAAGATCCGTCATGCGCTGCGGCTCAGACGCATCACGGTCGCGCGGATCATTCCGCTTTCCGATACGATGCGCCGTATCGTCTTCACCGGCGAGGATCTGCATGACTTCGTGACCGCTGGCGTGGACGATCACGTCAAGCTGTTCTTCCCGCAGCCAGGCAGTGATACGCCGGTTCTGCCCGATCTGGGCGCCGACCGAAGCGCACCGCGTGACCCGCGCCTGATCGCGCGTGACTACACACCAAGACGTTTCGATGAAGAGACGCGCGAACTCATCATCGACTTCGTGCTGCATGATGAAGGCCCCGCCACGCAATGGGCTGCCCAGGCAAAGCCGGGCCATGTCCTGGGGATGGGGGGCCCCAAAGCCTCGCATATCGCGCCTGAGACGCTGACGACGCATCTGCTGATCGGTGATGATACCGCCCTGCCCGCCATCGCCCGCACCCTGGAGACCCTTGCGCCCAACCATCGGGCCATCGTCCTTCTGGACACGCGCGAGACCGAAAAGGCCTATCCGCTGGTCAGCCATGCCTGGATCGAGGTGCATCGTTGCGAAAAGGGTGGCGATGAGACGCTGCCAGACCTGCTGCGCCACGTGGTTCTGCCCTCGGTCGAAAAGCTCAATGTCTGGATTGCCGCCGAGATCGAGATCGCGCGCACGCTGCGCGATCATCTGGTCAATGAGGAAGCTGTACCTCGCACGCAGATACGCGCCGCTGGGTACTGGCGGCGGGGAGATGCTGCCGGAGGCGAGAGAATCACGGATCCAGAGGCAAAAAACGGTCGGGCATGAAAATGAGTGGGGCCCGACCAGCTTTCTGAATGCGTGTCAGCTCCGCGCGCTTTCGACGCGGGCGCCAAGCGCTGCGGCAAAACGCCTTTCATCCCAGTTCTCGCCCAGCGCCTGACGGCACAGATCCTGCTGGCTTTGCGGCGCCAGCCCCCCGATGGGCGGGTCACGGTCGAGATTGGTCGGAAAGGCATAGCCCTCGGCGCTCGCTGCAATAATGCGGTGTACCGCCGCCTCGCTCAGTGCCCCATCATGCAGCCTGCGTTGCAGCACCGGGTAAAGCGCGCACGCCATGCGTGCGCGATCGATGCTTTCCATCGCCCGTCCGAAAGGCGAGGAAACCTGCAACAGATTGGCCATGCGGCGTATCGAGCTGGACCGATTGTTTCCGGCTGCGTGAAAAAGCGCCGGACTGAAAAACACGGCATCTCCCTTTTGCAAGGGAAGTTGCAGATGATTGGCATCAAACCAGTCACGGATTTCCCGGGTCTGTGTGGCCAGATAGCCAGGACCGTATTTCTGGGTGAAAGGCATATAGAGCGTCGGCCCGCTCTCGAACGGCATGTCGCAATGGGCCACCGCCCCCTGGAGAGTGAGAAAGGGCGAAAACCCGTGGACATGAACCGGGTAGCGGCTCACCTGTGCCGGGGACTGGAACCCGAGATGATAATCGCGATGCACGCATTGAGCCGCACCACCAGGATTGACCACATTCACCTGTGAGGTGATCTGGTAGGCTGGTCCAAGCCAGGCCTCGCTGACAAGCGCAATCATGTCATTGGCATAATAGCGGGCAAAGCCATCCGGATCGAGAAGACACAGCTTTTCGAGCGCATTCCAGACACGATCATTGGCCCCGCTTTTTGCAAAATGATCGCCCGTCTCCATACCGTTGCGCTTTTCACTGGCGATCAGCTTCTCGAACTGGACCGTGGCATGATCCAGCACCTCGAGATCGTCGAAAGCCTTCTTGAGCACGATAATGCCGGGACCATCCTTCAGGACGCCGACCCATTCGGCCATGACAAGCTTCCTGCCTGCCTCCTCGGTTGTGAGACGGCGCAGGGCAGCACAATCGTAGAGCGGCACCTGCCCCCCACCTATATCGGCAGCAAGGGGATAATCCTCCAGTCCGACACGCTGCTTCGTCAGGGATGTCAGATCGTCCAGAATCGCTGAATCAGACGTATACCAGTTATGCTTTACCCGGTTTTCGGAAAGGGAATGATGGTTCACTTCGAAGCCTCCGGTCCTGCCCCGCTCTCTCCACCCTGAGCCCTTTGCCCAACGGTCCTGACGGGACGACAGAAGAAGATTACTTTTTGGTAATTGGCTGCTACAGCCCACAAACACCTCAAAATCACCTCAGGAGGCAGGCATGGGCGAGGGACATTCGCTGAAGGACATCGCCAGACAGGCCGGAGTTGGACTCGCCACCGTCGATCGGGTGATTCACGGACGCTCAGGCGTACGCGCCAGCACGAAGCGCCGCGTGGTTCAGGCAATTGAGGAGCTTTCGCGTCAAACCCTCGAAACATCGCTTCAGGGCAGTCGCCTGTCGATCGATCTGGTCATGGCGGCGCCTGACCGCTTCTCGTCAGCTGTGCGCAATGCTCTGGAAGCCCAGCTGCCGCAGCTCATGCCAATTGCCATGCGTGTGCGCGCCCATCTTGGCGAGACCACTACCGATGAAGAGATTGCGGCCATATTGGCACGCATACGCAAGAGAGGGTCGAACGGGATCCTGCTGAAAGCCCCGGATCACCTCGCAATCCGCGATGAGATCGATGCCTGTGCGCGAGCGCGCATTCCCGTCATCACACTTGTCACCGATCTGCAGGAATGCAGCCGGCTCGCCTATGTCGGTCTCGACAATCATGCTGCCGGTCAGACCGCTGCCTGGCTGATTGCCGGGTGGATGCCGCCCCCCACCTGCACGGGACTGTCGGTTCTGGTCGTGATTTCGAGTGCACGCTTCAAGGGCGAGGAAGAGCGGGAACTAGGCTTTCGGGATTATCTCGCCCGGTACGCGCCCCATCTGCGGATTCATTTTCTGGGGGAGGGCAACGGCCTTGACTGGCAGACACTCGGTCTTGTCGAGCACGCGCTCGTCAATCACCCGGAAATCGAGGCAGTCTATTCGATAGGTGGCGGCAATCGCGCCATTGCGACAGCGCTGAACCGTTGCAAGCGTGTGCCACGCATCTTCATCGGTCATGACCTTGACCGGGACAACCTTTCCTTGCTTGCCGACCGCGTCTTGACCGCTGTGCTCCATCACGATCTGAACGCCGATATGCTGCTGGCCTGTCAGCTGCTCATCGAAACCAATCGCCTGCGCCCCACCAGGGTAGAAGTTCGCCCTAGCCCGGCACAGATTATCACCCCGTTGAATCTTCCTGGTTTCTGCGCCCTCTCCTCACCGGGCAGGGCGCAGAAGCCGGAATAGGCTTGTCAGGCGATGAATTTCGCCTGCGCCTTTCGCAGGGACTCAGGGGGTAATGTCCCCTCTGGCGTATGAGCATCCTGAATGCCCGTACCGAGGGCGGTCACAACCGGCACGACACCACCCCAGAGTGTCGAGGGCAGATCTGCCGGATCTTCTACCGGCGGGCCGGTACGTATCTTGGCACTAGCCGCCTCGATATCGAGCGCGATCACTCCTGTCGCCTTCAGTTCCTGCGCGGTCATGCCCCGCAACTCGCTGCTGCGGCCGGGCAGAAGATGGTCGGTAATCGCATCGAGAGCCCGTGCGTGCTCCTCGTCCGTCACTTTTCTCGCTTGCCCATGCACCACGGCGCAACGATAATTGACCGAGTGATGAAAGGACGAGCGTGCCACCACGATGCCGGTGAGCTGCGTTACTGTCACACAGAGCTTGAGCCCATCCAGCCCCATCAGCCGCGTCTTGGATGCGCCATGCAGATAAAGCGTGCCGCCACAACGCGCATAGGCCATCGGCATGACCATCGGCCTGCCATCAGCCACAAAACCCACATGCCCGACGAGCCCCGTATCGAGAATGGCGTGGATGGCCGCCTCGTCATAATGCGCGCGCTTGCCCTGACGGGCCTTCGCATAATCGGGAACCATTCTCGCCTCCTGAATCTGTCCTGAGCAATCATCGCTTGACCGAAACGGATCTAGCGCGCCAACTGGACTGATTCGAGAGCCGGTTTATCGATATTTCTTCATGCCAGTTTTTCTCCCCGCCTTTTTTATGCCCGATGCGACACGCAGCGAGCCGCTGCCTGTCCAGCTCTTTGCCGCTCTTGGGGCAGCCATACGCGCCGGACGCATTGCCGACGGGGCCGTATTGCCCTCAACACGTCATGCCGCTCAGATGCTCGGTCTCTCGCGCAGCTCCATCACCACGGCCTATGACCTGCTGCGCGCAGAAGGCATTATCGAGATGCGTCCAGGCAGTCGGCCAAGGGCATGCCTGCCCGCCTCCCCCGCGACCGACAGGGTCGAAAGCATCACGCCACGGCTCTCGACACGCGGGCACCGTCTGGCACATGACCCGCGCAAGGCGACCTATGTCACAGAGACGGGGCGACTGGCGCCTGGCCTGCCTGACGAGCATGAATTTCCTGCGAATCTCTGGGCCCAGATCCTGCGCCGCCAGGCACGACCCGCACGGGGAGAGGAAGCGGGATATGGCGGCTATCACGGCACGCAGGCCCTTCGGGAAACCCTCTGTGCGCGACTGGCCAGCGATCGAGGCCTTGCCATCAGGCCAGAACAGATACTGATCACGCCCGGCACGCAGGCCTCTCTCAGCCTTGTTACCCAGATCATGACAGATCCGGGGGACGTCATCGCCATGGAAGACCCCGGCTATGTCGGCGCGAAAGCGAGCTTTCTGGCTGCAGGCGCGACGCTTTGCCCTGTGCCGGTCGATAGCGACGGAATGCAGGTCGAGGCCCTGCCACCCGAAGCGCGCCTCATCTACATCACCCCCTCAAATCAGTATCCGCTGGGTGGACGGATGGGGCTTGCGCGTCGCCTCGACCTGCTTGAGCGCGCGCGCAGTCAGGGCGCGCTGATCATAGAAGACGATTACGACAGCGAGTTTCTCTGGCATGGGCGCGAAATCGCGGCCCTTGCCGCGCATGGCAGCTTTACGGAATGCATCTATCTCGGGTCGGCCTCGAAGGCGCTTCTACCGGGCCTTCGACTCGGCTGGATAGTCGTGCCCGAAACCCTGATCGACCCGATGCGTGCCGCGCATCGCACGATGGGCTGCGCCGCCAATCTTCACGCCCAGCTGGCTTTGTCGGAACTGATGGAATCGGGTCATTACCGCAGACATCTGCGCCATATCGCACGACTTTATCAAAGTCGTGGTGAAGCCCTCTATGAGGCGCTGCAAAATTGCGAGGGCGTTGTGATCACCCGGCCACGCGGCGGCGTGCAACTGGGTCTGCGCTTTGTGGAAAAAGGCTTCGAACTGACCAGTCAGACAGCCCTTGCGAAAGCGGGCTACCGTGTTGCCCGGCTTTCGGCCCTCTGCCACGCAGCCACACAGGAAGGACTTGTTATCGGTTTTGCGACACTGCGCCCGGATGACCCACAGCGTATTGCCTCGCTGCTCGGACAATGCCTCTCTGCCCCGGCAAAAGCCTGACCCGCCAAGAGAGATCAGGGGCCCGAAAGGCTATTTCCCCTGCCACTGCCCAAGCTGGCAGAGATAGGTCCATTCGCTTTCACGCACTGGCGCGACGGAAAGGCGTGACTGACGCAGAAGCGCCATTTCCGAGAGGGTTGGATCGGATTTGATCATCGCAAGCGATACCGGATTGGCAAAAGCGCCGCGTGCCTTCACATCAACGCAGACCCATTTCTCTCCCTCTGCTGTCGGGTCGGGATAGGCCTCACGCACCACTTCGACGACCCCAACGATCTCCTTGTCCGAGACCGAGTGGTAGAAGAAAGCCAGATCGCCGCAGCGCATGGCCGAGAGATTGTTGCGCGCCTGATAATTCCGCACCCCGGTCCAGGGTTCGACCCCGTTTTGGACCTGCTGCTGCCATGAAAATGTTTCTGGCTCGGATTTGATCAACCAGTACTGCATCAACGCCCCCTCTTCCATCGGCTCGGTCTGTGGAAAATACCTGAATTAATTGCCCCTGCCCCGCTCCCCCTGCAGATTTTTTTGCATTATCAAAACGAATTCCGATCAAAAAAACTTCATCGGATAGGGCCATTCTCGGGCTATACCATGCCCGAACGCCGCAGGAGAGAGGCCAAGAGTGACGAAAGCGACGCATCAGCCCCTGTCAGGGCGAACCGCGCAGGGGGCCTTCCTGCATCGCTTCGCCAATCCCGGTCGCTTCCTGCGCCTGTCTCGCTGGCTCTTCCCTGCACTATGCGCCTTTTCAGGCGTTTTTCTTGCCATCGGTCTGGTCTGGGCTCTGCTCTTCTCGCCCGCAGACTGGCAGCAGGGCGATGCTGTGCGCATCATGTATCTGCATGTGCCGATGGCGATTCTGGCTTCAGCGGGCTACGCCACTCTGGCCGTCTGCGGCGTACTGTCCCTGGTCTGGAAACATCCCCTGGCCGATCTCGCTGCTGTTGAAATCGGTCCCGTCGGCGCTGTGGTCACGGCGCTCTGCCTGCTGACAGGCGCCTTCTGGGGCAAGCCGATGTGGGGCGCCTGGTGGGTCTGGGACGCCAGACTGACCTCGGTACTCGTGCTCTTTTTTCTCTATCTCGGCCATATTGCGCTCATTCAGGCCTTCGATGACCCACAGCGCGGCTACCGCGCCGCCGCCGTGCTGGCGATTGCCGGTGTTATCGATCTGCCGATCATCAAGTTCAGCGTGACCTGGTGGAACACGCTCCATCAGCCAGACAGCATCACCCTCACCCATGCGCCCACCATGCCGTCATCGATGCTGCTGCCGCTCTCGCTTTGCATGATCGGTTTTGCCACCGGATTTGCCGCGCTCATAACAGGACGCCTGAGAGCCGCCATTATGGAGACACGTGCGCAACAGATGCTGACCAGACGCGCCCGCCCTCTGAGCGAGGCAGTATGATCCATATCGCCTATACCCACTGGCCCTATATTGCCGCCTCTTACGGCTGTGCGCTGCTCGCCACTCTCTGGCTTGGCATCGGACTGGCCCTGCGCCTGCATCGCGCCACAACGCGACTGGCCCTGCTCGAGCGCCATGACGCACGCAGAAAGCCGACAGCATGACAGTTCCTTCCTCAACCGGGACGTCACGTCATTCATCAGGACAGCAAGGCAGCCGCCATAAAAGACGTATGACACGCAAGAGCCGCCGCCTGTGGCTGGTGCTGGCTTGTCTGGGGTGTTTCGCCGTGGCGGCCGGGCTGGTGCTGAACGCGTTTTCATCCAGCATCGTGTTTTTCATGGCGCCATCGCAGGTCCTGAAAGCACCGCCTGCCTCTGACCGGGTGATCCGCCTCGGGGGGATGGTTGTCGCAGGATCGCTCCGGCGCAGCCTTGAGGGGCAGACACCGATCAACCAGTTCGAGGTGACGGACGGACAGGCCGCTATCGACGTGCGCTATGAAGGTATCTTGCCAGATCTGTTTCGCGAGGGACAAAGCGTTGTGGCTCTGGGCACCTATCGACGCGGGTCCGCCTTTATCGCGTCAGAAGTTCTGGCCAAACATGACGAGACCTATATGCCCAAGGAAGTCGCCGATGTCCTGCAGCGCAGCGGTAAGTGGGACCCGAGATTCGGCAAGCCGCCATCGAGCGAAAGCCTGAACAGCATGGCCCGTGGGGCAACAGGTGGCTCGAACGGTCGATGAGCAGTTTTTCCGGACCTGAACAGGGGCATTATGCCCTCGCTTTCGCCTGCGTTCTCGCGCTCACTCAATGCATCCTGCCGCTGTGGGGCGCGTGGCGCGGGCAGCGTTTTCTTCTCGATCTCGCGCCACGTCTGGCTTTTGCGCAGCTTCTGGCGCTGGCCTATTCGTTCCTGAGCCTGATCGCCTGTGCAGTGCAGGATGATTTCTCGGTGCAGAATGTGGCCGCGAACTCTGCCCTGAGCAAACCGCTTCTGTATAAAATCACAGGTATCTGGGGGAATCACGAAGGCTCGGTGCTGCTCTGGGCTCTTATTCTTGCCCTGTGCGGCGGGGCTGTCGCCCTGCTCGGGCGGGGCCTGCCGCTCATCCTGAAGGCGCGGGTTCTGGCCATTCTTGGCGGTGTTTCGACAGGGTTTCAGCTTTTCTGCCTGCTGACTTCTAACCCCTTTGCCCGCATCTGGCCTGCCCCAGCCGATGGGCAAGGCATGAACCCCCTGCTTCAGGACCCCGGCCTCGCCTTTCATCCGCCTGTTCTCTACACGGGCTATGTCGGCTTTGCCGTACCCTTTGCCTTTGCCGTAGCCGCGCTGATCGAGGGCCGGGTCGACGCGGCCTGGGGGCGTTGGGTGCGCCCCTGGGCGGTGGCTGCCTGGTGCTTTTTGACCTGCGGCATCGCCATGGGGTCATGGTGGTCGTATTATGTGCTCGGCTGGGGCGGCTACTGGTTCTGGGACCCAGTTGAAAATGCCTCGCTCATTCCCTGGCTGACAGGCACGGCGCTGGTGCATTCCGCCATCGTGGTCGAAAAACGCGACGCGCTGCGTATCTGGACGGTGCTGCTCGCCATCGCCAGCTTCTCGTTTTCGCTTTCCGGCACTTTTCTCGTGCGCTCGGGCATTCTCAATTCGGTTCATGCCTTTGCGAATGATCCCGCACGGGGCGTCTTCATTCTCGGCCTTCTGGCGCTGGTCATCGGCGGGTCGCTTCTTCTTTTTGCCTGGCGGGCGCCGGGCCTCGCCCCCGGAGGCATTTTTGCGCCTGTCTCGCGAGAGGGCGGGCTGGTGCTCAATAACATCCTGCTCTGCGCACTCTGCGCCGTGGTCGTGACCGGCACCATGTATCCGCCTTTCATGCAGATCCTGACCGGGCGCACCCTCTCTGTCGGAAAGCCGTTTTTCGACGCGACCACCATTCCGCTGGCTTTGCCTCTGATGGTCGCCATGGCGCTTGGAACCATGCTCCCCTGGAAGCGCGGCAATCTCCGCCCGCTGCTGGGCCGCCTGCGTGTGGCGGCTCTGGTCGCGCTGATGGCGCTGATAGCCGGTTGTTTCCTACTCGACGGTATCCTGCCGATCCTCTGCGCTGCCGCTGCCCTGTGGGTGATCATGGCGAGCCTGACCGATCTGGCTTCCCGTCTCGGCCTGCGCGACGGATTGAGCGTGGTGCGCCAACGCCTGCCCCGACTGCCGCGGGCGGTCTGGGGAAGTGCGATTGCCCATATCGGGGTGGGGGTAACGGTACTGGGCATCACCGGCATGTCCCAGGCGCGTCACGCCGTGGTCGAGATCGGGATAGGCCAGACGATCCATCAGGGCGCACTCGACTGGCGTTTGGTTTCGGTCAGGCATGAGACAGGACCGAATTACAAGGCCCTTGTGGCCGATCTCACCGTCTCGCGCCACGGACGGGTGATTGCCACGCTCCATCCATCGCGACGCGACTTTACGAGCCAGCATCAGGTGACGACCGATGTCGCCATTCGCACCAATCTTCTGCGTGACCTTTACGCCGCGCTTGGCGAGAACCGGGGCAGCGGTGCCGATGCCCGCTATGTGCTGCGCCTGCACAACAACCCCCTCGCCCCATGGATATGGCTGGGCGGCGTCATCATGGCCTTCGGCGGTTCCCTCTCCCTCGCCGACAGGCGCCATCGCTTCGGCGCACCCAGGAAGGCACGTGACAGAAGCGCCCGCGCCCCCATCGTTCAGGAAAGCCGCTCATGACGATCTCGACGAGGCGACGCCTGCTCATGACCCTTCCAGTCGCGGGAGCCGGGCTGGCCGGTTTTGGCTGCTGGAGAATGCTCTCGGCCATGCAGGATGGCTCTTTCGACCCCCATGCCATTCGGCGGGACAAGGGTGACGCTCTCATTCCCGATTTTGCCCTTCCCGGCCTGTCGGGCCCGGATGACGGTTTCGATGCCGCTGCTCTCAGTCAGAATGCGAAACCGGTTCTGGTCAATTTCTTCGCCTCCTGGTGCATCCCCTGCGTTGCCGAAATGGCTGCGCTGAGGGAAATCGCCCGTCAGATTCCGCTCTGGGGCATCGCCTACAAGGACAAGCCGGAAGACGCCCGGCGTTTCATCACCCGTGACGGCTCGCCCTATGAGCGCGTGGCACTCGATCAAAGCGGCATGACCGCCATTGATTGGGG
Source organism: Asaia spathodeae NBRC 105894 (assembly GCF_025994195.1). Lineage (NCBI taxonomy): Bacteria > Pseudomonadati > Pseudomonadota > Alphaproteobacteria > Acetobacterales > Acetobacteraceae > Asaia > Asaia spathodeae. The sequence goes on from NZ_BAPY01000005.1 coordinate 191,453, forward strand.
GGTCAGCGGCGTACCGGAGAGCTTTCTGATCGTACCTGGCGGTCGCATCGCCTGGCACGGCGCCTCGGCGCTCGATGAAACGCTTTTCCGTCGCGAAATCCTGCCGCTGGCAAACGCCACGCCATGAAGAAACTGGCCGTCCTTGCCTCTCTTGCCATTGGTCTGTGCGTCATGGCCCTGCCTGCCCGCGCCCTCGATGACCCGTCAGAGATGCTGCCCAACCCCGCTCAGGAAAAGCGTGCCGAAGCAATCGGCGCGCAGTTGCGCTGCCTCGTCTGCCAGAATGAGTCGATCGAAGACAGCTCAGCCTCTCTGGCACGCGATCTGCGTCATGTGGTGCGCCAGCATGTGGCTGCCGGAGAAAGCAACCAGCAGATCATGGCCTGGATGACGCAGCGTTATGGCGAATTCATCAGGCTGAAGCCTCGGCTTGCCGCTTCGACCCTGCTGCTATGGGCAATGCCGGTTATTGCTCTTGCCCTTGGCGGCATTCTGGCCACCCTGATGCTGCGCCGCCCGCGCAAAACCGAGCCTCTTGATGACCAGGAAAAGAAGCGGCTTGCCGAACTCCTGCGCGAGCAGGAGATAACGCGATGAACTGGCCCGGCTTTCTCATCCCGACGCTCGTCATCCTGCTGCCCCTTCTGAGCCTGCTTCTGCCCAGACGACGGGACGTCGCATCACCCGTCAGCGCGAGAGCCTCCGCACTGGCCCTCTATCGCCACCAACTGCGCGATCTCGACCGGGACCATGAAAACGGGTTGATGGATGCCGGTGAAGTTTCCCGCGCCGAACTGGAGATACAGCGACGCATTCTGGCTGCAGATCGTCTTCAGGAAACCACGCTCCGGGTCCAGTCTCATCAGAGACTGCGCTTCGCCGTGCTTCTGGTGGCCCTCCCCTGTTTTGGCTTTGCGCTCTATCTTGCCAATGGTCACCCCTCCCTGCCTGCCCAGCCTCACAAGAGCACCAGAATTAACGTACCCCCAGCGATGCAGGCGCTTTTCGAGAAACTCGACAGACAGGTCGCCAGCATGACGCCGGACGATCCCGAGTATGTGCGTCAGTCTGTTCTGCTGGGTCAGGTCGATGAGGCGCTCAACCGCCCCGATGATGCACTGCACGCCTATCGTCAGGCCCTGTCTGCGCGGTTCATTCCGGAACTGGCAGTGCAGATTGCCGAGCTTCAGACACAGCAGGACGGGCATATCTCGGCGGAAAGCCTCGCACTGTATCGAAAGGCGCTCGATGCCGCGCCACCCGACGCGCCCTGGCGCCTTGCCGTCGAAGCCCGTATTGCCGCAGGGGAACACGACCAGGATCCCTGATCTTTGGCGCGGTATGCAGGAGAGCCCGTCAGGTTTTGGAAAACACGTCAGCGAAACATGATGGGCACGATACTGCCATTTTGCTGTTGCAAAAACGTTCTCGATAACGGCAAGAGCGGTTCTATGGTGCGTCTCTCCCCCCTGCCCCGACAGCGATCCGTGCTGACCGGGAATTATCTGCCCGTGCCGCGCCCTCCCGCGCAGGAGACGGTGGTGCTATGCCCTGTCTGTCGCGGCAAGATGCAGCGCACCGATGAAGAATGCCCCAATTGCCATGCCGTGCGCCATTTCGGCCCGACAAGGCGTGAGACCGTGCTAAGCGCCCTTATCGGGGTAACGGGCGCCCCGGCCATATCATTGCTGATCATCCGTCCGTCATACTGGACCGCCATCGTTGCAGTGGTCGGATTGCTGGGCGGATTTTACGTTGCCCATAGCCGGCATGCGAGCGATCGCTGGCTGCGTAATCCGCGCTGATCAGAAGATTTCGTAACAAGATGCGGCTTTCGACAAGTCTGGCGAAACGCTAAGGGCAATAGTTATGTCTGCTATGGCTTCACGCCCCCAACGTCGCTCCTTTCTGCTCTTGCGCGAACGCTACATCCTGCGTCAGCTTTTTCTTGGGCTGGTCGGGATTACCAGCGGCGCCATCGCCCTTATCTGGCTGATGCAATCACTGCGCTTTGTCTCGCTGGTGGTTGACCGCGGGTTGTCGCTTCGCGTGTTCATCCAGCTCACCTCGCTGATGATCCCGTCCTTTCTGGCGGTTATCCTGCCCATCACCACATTTCTGGTCGTGCTTTTTGGCTATCAGCGCATGTCCGGCGATCGCGAACTGACCGTCATGCAGGCCGCTGGCCTGTCTCCATTTCAGCTGGCGCGCCCGGCCATGGCCTGCGCCCTCATCACCACAATCCTGGGCTATATTCTCAATCTGTGGCTCGTACCGGTCTCTTATCACGCGTTCAGACGCTACGAATTCGAGATCCGCAACCGCATGGCGGCCTTTCTTCTACAGGACGGCGTCTTTGCGCAGCTCTCGAAAGACATGACCGTTTATGTGCGCAAGCGCGACCGCGATGGCCAGATGCATGGTGTTTTCGTCGAAGACGACCGCATGCCCGAAGCCAGAGCGACGATCATTGCCGAGCGCGGCACCATGATGGTGGTCGATAACCAACCGCGCGTCGTCCTTTTCAACGGATCGCGACAGGAAATCGATCACCACACCGGGCGGCTCAATGTCCTGACTTTCCAGCGCAATTCGATCGATCTCTCAAGCAGCAAACAGGCCGAAACCGAAGTGCGTGATGCTTCGGAAATGTCGCTGCCCGAACTGTTTCATCCTGATCCGCGCCTCGTCTCCCAGCGCGACTGGGGCAAGTTTGCCGTCGAGGGCTGGCGCCGTCTCACAGCCCCGCTCACCACACTCTCTTTCAGTATGATTGCGCTTGTGGCCATCCTGAGTGGTGCCTTCTCGCGTCATGGCAATATCAAGCGCCCTCTCGCCGCGATTCTGTCGGTCGTCGGGCTTATGGCCCTGTCGCTGATGCTGCAAAATCTGGCAGGTCGTAATCTGGGGCTTGTGCCCTTGCTCTGGATTATTGCCGTCGTGCCAGCAATCGGATGCGGCTACTGGCTCTTCTCACCCAAAGGCCTGACCGCAGCACGAAAGAAGAAACATGGCGCGTAGTCCTTTGGCCCTTCTCCGGGGGAGTTCAGCCGGCGTTTCGGTCACGCTCTCGCTTTATATTTCGCGCATTTTCACGCTCTTCGCCCTGGCCATGATTGCTGCGCTGACAGGGCTCGTTTCGCTTTTCGACTTCATCGATCTGCTTCGCCGTGTTGCGACCAAGCCTGACGTGCCGACGAGCCTCGTCACCGAGATCGCCGGATTGCACGTGCCGTTTTTCATGATCATGATCATGCCTTTCGGCATCCTTCTGGGCGGCATCGTCTGTTTCTGGCGTCTCACGCGATCTTCCGAGCTGATTGTCGCCCGTGCTGCAGGCATCTCCGCGTGGCAGTTTCTCGCTGCGCCGCTCGCCTGCGCCATCATGCTGGGCATGTTCGGCACCATGGCCCTGTCACCGCTTTCCTCCACGATGTTCCGCAAGGCCGAACTACTGGATGAGGCCTATCTCAAAACCGGCGGCGGACCGCTCTCGCTCAACGGCGGCGCGCTATGGTTGCGCCAGCTCGATGACGAGCAGGGTGGCCAGGGCGTCGCCATTCTGCACGCACGCCATGTTTTCATGCATGACCGGAAACTGCGCATCAACGATATCAGCATCTTCCGTCTCGATGCGCGCGATCAGCTTGTGGTGCGCATCGAAGCCCCGCGCGGCGAACTCGTCGACGGTGCGTGGAAACTGGAAGACGCGGCGACAGTGCGTCCCAATCATCTGCCGACGCGCATAGGCGACTATCTTCTGCCGACCAATCTCTCTCTGACCCGTGTGGAACAGAGTTTTGCCTCACCCGATACGCTGTCTGTCTGGACGCTGCCGGGTTTCATACACTTGCTGGAAAGCTCGGGTTTTTCGTCCATCCGGCATCGACTGCACTTCCAGACTCTGTTAGCTCTTCCGATCCTGTGCGGTACGATGGCACTCGTTTCGGCTGGGTTCTCCATGCGTCCCTCGCGTCGTGGCGGTGTGGCGCGCATGCTTGGCTCGGGGATCGCTGCGGGTTTTGCGCTGTTCACCATCTCGAAGGTGGCGGCGCAATTTGGTGAATCCGGTGCCCTGCCGCCCGTCATGGCGGCCTGGGCGCCCACTGGCGCAGGTCTTTGCTTGGCGGTAGCCTTGCTTCTGCATCTGGAGGATGGTTGATGTCGAAACGGCGCGTTGCGCATCACAGGCGCAAGTCCTGGCTGGCTGCGTCCATGCTGGCTGGCACCGCGACTTTCGGCGCCATTCCGGAAGCCGATGCAACGATGCAGCGCCAGACCGGCCCGAAAGTTGCCGTCGGCAAGCCGTCTTCGCAGTCAGACCCGGTCACCTATCTGGCCGATCACGAAAGCTATGACCGCGCGGGTGTCGCCACCTGGACGGGTAATGTTCAGGTATGGCAGGGCGATCATGCCCTTCGTGCCGACAAGATCGTCTATGACCGCAATACGGGCGTCATGACAGCAACAGGCCATGTTGCGATGGTCGAGCCCGATGGCAGCACCAGCTATGCCAGCTATGTCGAGCTGAGCAATGGCATGCATGACGGCATTGCACGGGCAATTTTCCTGCGCATGGAAGATAACGCCAAGATGGCGGCCAACGGGATGCGCCGCACGAATGGCAAGATCAATGATATGGCAAAGGCCGTCTATACGGCTTGCGAAACCTGCGCCAAGGACCCCTCACGCGCGCCCTTCTGGCAGCTGCGCGCCTATAACGCGACGCAGGACACAGAGCACAAACGCATCAATTTCAGCCATGCCTATCTCGACATGTTCGGACTGCCGATCATGTATCTGCCGATTTTCTCGATGACCGATCCGAGCGTGAAACGTCAGAGCGGCTTTCTGATGCCGGGCATCAACCCGCATGACCGCTATCTCGGCACGTATTTCACCATTCCCTATTTCTGGGCGATCGATAACCAGCAGGATCTGACGGTTCAGGGGCTGGTCTCCACCCGTACAGGCCCGCAGATCAGTGGGCAGTACCGAAACCAGCTCAATTTCGGCAAGATCAACTTCACCGGCGGTGTGGCGTACAGCACGCGCAAGGAAGGCAGTTACGTCAACACCTTCGGCAATACGGTGGACGGAACAAACGATAGCGGCATTCAGGGCTATGCGCGCGGTAATGCCGTGTTTGATATCAATGACCACTGGCGTGCCGGTGCCAATATCAATCTTGCCTCGTCCGCCAATTACATGCGTGACTATCGTATTACCGGATATGGCAACGAAACCCTGCAATCGACTGCCTATATCGATGGTTTTGGGGTAGGCTCCTATGCGCGTCTGGACGGGCAGTTCTATCAGGGCCTGAACCAGGGCGTCATTCGCAACTCGAATCTGCCATTCGTTCTGCCGCGCTTCAACTACGCCTTTCAGGGGCAGACCGACCCCTTGGGCGGCACATTCTCGTTGAATACAAACGACTTCAACGTTTATCGCCCGGAAGGTACCCGCGATCAGCGCGGACAGATCCAAATGAACTGGAACCGCCCGTTCCATAACGTTCTCGGGCAGATCTGGCTTCTGACAGCGCGTCTCGATGCTACGGTATATAGTGCAAACCATCTTACCGAGCAGCCGCTTTATTACACTGCCACGGGCCGGCACACGACTGGCTGGGTTCTGCCCACAGTCGCGCTGAAAATGAACTGGCCCTTCATGCGCCGCTTCGCCCACGGGCATGGTTCCCAGATTCTGGAGCCGATCGTGCAGGCTATTGCCGCTCCGAATATGGGCAACAGCGCGGCACGCATGATTCCGAACGAAGACAGCCTGCAATACGAATTCACCGACAGCACGCTGTTTGCGCTCAACCGCTACACCGGCACCGACCGTCTTGATGGCGGGTTGCGTGGCAATGTGGGCGTGCATGGCAACTGGACATGGCGCGGTCATGTGGTCGATTTCCTGGTGGGCGAAAGCATCCAGCAGCACATCACCCATAATCGCATCGCCTATTCAGGGCTGGACCATCATCTCTCATCGCCTGTCGCCCGCGTCCGTGTGAGCCCCAACCAGTACCTCGACCTGACAGCCCGTGGCCGTTACGACCCCTGGCGCAAGAGCTTCGATTACGGTGAAGGTCTTGTCAGCGTCGGTGTACCGATCTTCCACGTGAATGCCGGGTATATCTATGAGCCGGTTACGCCTTATTACTTCTACGCGACGAATTACCGCCTGAACGGCCCGACACAGGTCTATTATACCAAGACCAATGAAGTGACTGCGGGCGTTTCGACCTCGTACAAGCAGTATCATGCGTCGGTTTATGGGCGCCGGTCGCTCTCGCGCAAAGAGTTCGTCAGCCTCGGCGGTGATATCGGTTATTCGAATGACTGCTTCGGCTTGGACATCCTTGCGATCAAGCAATATACCTCGATTGGTGGTCAGCAGCGCAACACGACCGTGCTGTTCAATCTCACCTTCAAGACAATCGGTACCTTCGGAATCAATGGCTGACGGACGCGCAATGAGCTTTTCTGCCCCCTTCCTTCGGGCTGCCCTGCCTGCCGGCCGCTCCCTGTCGATGCGCAAGACGCTTCTCGGCTTTTCGGCCCTACTGGCCCTTCCGGTGCTCGGTGCCCAGGCGGCCCCGGCCCATCACGTCCATGCGCAGCGCGCCCATCCCGGACATGGCTCGGTGGTCGAGCCGGTCACACCGCCTGAAGATGCCATTCTGGGCACGATCAACGGTCAGGTTCTGACCGAGCGTGACGTCGATAACCGCGGCAAGCTCTTCGCCCTGTCGACCGGGCTGAATATCAGCCCCGACCTGATGCAGCGCCTGCGCCCGCAGATCATCCGCCAGCTGGTCGATGAACGCATCAAGACGCAGGAAATCCTCAAGCGTCATATCAATGTCGAGCCGCAGCAGATTGCCCAGGCGATCAACAACATCGAATCACGCAATGGCATGCCCAAGAATGCATTGCGCGACCGTCTGGCGCAGGATGGTGTGTCGCTCACCACACTGATCGACCAGATCCGCGTGCAGATCGGCTGGATGCAGGTGCTTCGCGAAGAGATTTCAGGGCGCGGCCGCATCACGGCCCGCGAAATCGCGCAGCGTGAGGAGGCGCTTCGCGCAGAGGAAGGTCGCCCCCAGTACAACGTAAGCGAGATCTTCATTCCTGTGGCCGATCCGCGCCATTCGGAAACCGAGCTCGAATTCACCAAGACGATCATCACGCAGCTGCGCAACGGCGCGCCCTTCCCGATTGTCGCGGCGCAGTTCTCTCAGGCACAGACCGCGCTTGACGGCGGAACGATGGGCTGGGTGCAGGAAGACAGCCTCGACCCGCCTGTTGTCGAGATCGTACGCCAGATGCCGATCGGCGCCATTTCCAACCCGGTCAAGGTGGCGGGTGGCTATGTCATCGTTACCGTCAACGGCAAGCGGACGATTGGCCATCAGAACGTCACCATGGTCACCGTGCGTCAGGCTTTCTTCCCCTTCTCGTCACCCCTGAACCCTCAGGAGCCGACGGATCAGCAGAAGATGGCCCTGCAGAAGGCCTCTGCTGCCGCACAGTCGGTGCATGGATGCGACGCGATGGAAGCCCTCAACCATTCCCTGGGGGAAAAGCATCCCTCCGACCCGGGTGGCCAGCTGGTGCTTGAGCGTCTCAACCCTCAGATGCGACAGGTTCTGTCCGATCTCCCTGTCGGTCAGTCCAGCCGTCCGCTGGTCTCGACGGACGGCATCGCGCTGCTGACGGTCTGCTCGAAGGGGCAGAAGAACATTGCCCAGCAGAGCCCGAGCGAAATCGCCGACAGCCTGATGAATGAGCGCGTCGAGCAGGCCTCGCGTCAGCTCGAACGTGATCTGGAGCGCCGTTCGGTCATCGAAATGCGCAAGGATGACAAGACCGCCTCTGCCAAACCGGCTGACGACACGCAGAACGACGAGCCCCCCGCCAAGAAGCCGCACGGCAAGCCTGCGCCGGGTCAGGGATGACCCTTCCCAGCCTGCGCGATGCCATCCGTATTCATGGTCTCGACGCCAAGAAATCCTTCGGCCAGCACTTTCTTCTCGATCCGGGTATCGTCGCCCGGATTGCCGCTCTCGCGGGTGACATGGCCGGGCGACATGTGGTCGAAATCGGCCCGGGGCCGGGTGGGCTCACACGGGCCCTGCTCGACACGAAGGCCGATGCCGTTCATGCCGTCGAGATCGATCAGCGTGCCTGGCCTCTGCTCGATGAGCTTGTGGCCCATGCCGATGGCAGGCTGATTCTGGTCAAGGCAGATGCGACCGCCCTCGACACGGCGACACTCTGCCCGGCGCCTCGCAAGATCGTTGCCAATCTGCCTTACAATGTCGGCACCCCCCTTCTGATTGGCTGGCTTCGTCAGGCAGCTCTCTGGGAGCGCATGACGCTGATGTTCCAGCTTGAAGTCGCCGAGCGCATCTGCGCCGCCCCCGATACGTCGGCCTATGGCCGGCTTGGTGTGATCGCCCAGTGGTGCGCAACCTGCAATATCGTCATGAAGGTGCCTCCCGGCGCCTTCTCGCCCCCGCCAAAAGTCGACTCGGCTGTTGTCGATATCGTACCCAAGGCAGAGCAACCCTCAGCCGCGTTGTTCAAGGCAATGGAGCATGTCACGAATCTGGCTTTTGGTCAGAGACGCAAAATGCTGCGTGCCTCGCTCAGGCCGATCGGGGGGGAAGCCCTGCTTGAAAAGGCTGGAATTATTGCGACACGCCGCGCGGAAACACTCTCGATTGACGAGTTTGCCACACTGGCAAAACTTGTCTGCACAGAGAACTGAGAGCGCGAGGCGCTTGCACTCGCCCCTGCGAGCGCCCATACAGGACCTAGGCGGGTGCACTTGCCCGAAACTTCGAATGCATGTGGCATATCGGGTCGTTTCGCAGGAGCATGTCTGCACGTAAAATTTTTCTGCGTGCCCGTCGTACTATCAAGGAGCCTCGTTATGGCAACAGGCACCGTCAAGTGGTTCAACTCAACCAAGGGCTTCGGCTTCATCAAACCGGATGCCGGTGGTGATGACGTGTTCGTCCATATCTCTGCTGTTGAGAAAGCCAACCTCTCCACCCTCGCCGATGGCCAGGCTCTCTCCTATGAGACCGAAGTCGGCCGTAACGGCAAGACCTCTGCTGTCTCGCTCAAGCTGAGCTGAGATCGCCTCCCCTCTCGAGGGGAGAACGAGAAAGCTTTGGAAAGCGCGGATCGGTACCCCTTGGGGTGTCGCAACGCGCTTTCGGCATTTCAGGGACCCGATTCTCCACGAGAATTTCGGGTTCCAATGCCTTCTGCAGATCCGGAATGTCAGTGCACAGCGGTCGCAGGATCGCGCAATCGCAACCCTGTCCTTAACTGCCGGGATGCAGGCAGTTCCAGCCGGAAGCAGCTATCCCGCTGCTGAAACGAGCGTAACCAGTACGCTCATTCCTCAGCGCATTCTTCGAAAGACTCAGAAAGCGATATTCGTGGCGACAGCGAAACTGCGCCCCTGCCCCCAGCTATTGCGGAAAGCCGAGCCCGTTGGGGCAATGATATAGCCCTGGTTCAGGAGATTGACGGCATTGAGCTGTAGACGGACCTGATGCGACAGCAGATTGGGCACCGTCCAGGAGGCAAAGCCGTCGATCGTGCCATAGCCGGGCACCTGAAAGCTGTTATCCAGCGTCGCCGCGCGCGTGCCGACAAGATGGACACCGCCGCCCGCACGCATCGCAATTCTGTACCAGGGCAAGGTGCCATTCCAGGTCAGGAAGAAGCTGCCACTGTTTTTCGGCACACCGATCAGCTGATGTCCCTCTGTCTGGGGGGTGTCCCGCAGGGTACGGGCATCGGTCCAGGCATAAGACAGGATCGCGCTCCAATGACGGGTCAGCGCACCGGTCAGGCTCGCTTCAAGCCCCTTGGACCCGGCAAGCCCGGTCAGGCGCTGGATCATGTTGCCATTGGGATCGAGGCCCGCGCTCTGCAGCACGTTCTTCTTGCGAATATGGTACAGCGCCACATCAGCCGTCAGCCCATGGTTTTCGTAGCGGGCGCCCACCTCGAACTCGCGCCCCGTCGTCGGCTTGTAGCCGCCCTGAAGCACAGTACCGGCGGAAAGCAGATTGGCACCAAAGGATTGTGAATAGTCGCCATAGAACGAGACGGTCTTGAATGGCTGCCAGACCAGAGCCGCAAAGGGCAATGCTTTCGTATAGGAAGCATTTGTCGTCTGCACGAAGGGAATGCCGCTGCCATAGCGCAGTGAGAACCACTGATAGCGCACACCACCGCTCGCAATCAGGCTCTTCGTGAGATGGATGTTATCCTTCAAATAGCCTGAGGCGCTATTGATATTCTGCTGCAGATTGCTGTTGGACGGATTGACGCGCCCGACAGGGGCCAGCCCGCCATAGACAGGCCTGGTCGGGTTGAACCCACCCTGATTAGCCGATTGAACGAAATCACCCTGGTCCTGATTACGGTTTTCATAATCCGCACCGGCAGTAATCTCATGCTTCATATGCCAGAGTTCATGCGTACCAAGATAATCGAGAGCCACGCTGCCATTGGCACGCAACGTGCCGGTATTGGCACGATAACGGCGCATCAGAATGCCGGTGCGTACATTATAGCTGGATGGATCAGCCTGGCGGTCATGATAATCATCGCGGTTATAGCCGCCTGACAGACGTAGCCGGTCATGTGCGCTCAGGCGATAGCCAAGATGCGACGCGATCAGATGACGCGCGCCGAAAGAGGCCGTCCAGGCTTCATCCAGACGCTTCTGCGGGCCTGAAACCGGATTATTGCCGACGAACACGGCACCACGATCGAGCACGTTGTCATAATCGACGAATTCATAGGACAGGGCACCATCCCAGCGGTCATGACGCCAGTTGAGCGTCGGCGCCACCAGCACCTGCTTGTTGGCGCCAAAATTACGCCAGTAATTCTCGTTGCGATAACTGCCGATCAGACGAAAGGCGAAATCCTTGCCAAGCGGCCCGGTGAAATCGAGATGGCCATTACCGCCGCCCAGCGAACTCCATTGCGTGCCGAATCCCGCACCCCAGCGATGAAAATCGGGGGCTCTGGTCACGACATTGATCACGCCCCCCGGCTCCTGCATGCCGTAGAAAAGGGAAGCGGGTCCCTTGAGCACTTCCACACGCTCGGTCGTGTCGCCCTGATAATTACGGCCAATCGGCATTCTCACGCCGTCGCGCAGGATCGACCCGTCATCGATGGCACCAAATCCGCGCTTGATCAGGGCGTCCTGTGTTCCGCCAAAATTATTGCCGACCACCATGCCAGGCACATATTTGGTCATGTCTTCCATGGTTTGCGGCGCAAAATCGACGATCGTCTGGTGCGTCACGACGTTGGTCGTCTGGGTCTGCTCAAGGAAGGGCGTCGCTCTCTTATCACCCAATCCGCTCTCGGTAGCCGCATAAGACCCGCGCTCACCCCGTACGGTAATCAGTTCGCGACGCGCTTTCTTGCGGGCCGCCTGACCCTCCCGCTTTTCCTGACGCTCCGTTCGCGAAGCCATGCTTCGTGCATAGCGAGCGCGCCCTGTTTCCCCGCCTGCACCGCTATCGCCTGATGTGACACCTGCCTCTCCTCCTGTTGCGCCGGGCTGCGCCAGAGTTTCAGAGGAAACCGCCAATCCCAGCGACGTGACGCAGGAGGCAATGAGGAGCGACGATGAGGGGCGAAATCCCCCCACCATCCTTTTATTGCGAATAGGTCTCATTCGCCAATTACGACACAGATCGTGACAGAACGAAACACGAAATCACGATTCCGAGAGCCTGAACTGTTACTTATCGTTACTACCGTTCTACACTCGTGAAAATCTGGCGCCAGAGCTACCCAGGGATGACGCCGAAATCACGGGAACGAGGTCGGGTGGCCTATTTTTGATAAAGATAGTCGCGCGTCAGTGGCACGGCATTCAGGTCAGGCGAAAGCTGGATCTGAAAGTTCATATGTCCCTGAAGGCGGAAGGAAAGCTCTGCCCCGGTCAGATAGAACTCGAACATCCGGCAGAAGCGTTCATCATAAAGTGCCAGGATCTTGTCCCGATTGGCCGCAAAGCGCTCACGCCAGATCTTGATCGTTTTGGCGTAATGCAGCCTCAGGATTTCGCAATCCGTCATCCACAGTCCCGCGCGCTCGATCGAGGGCAGAACCTCGCTCAACGCAGGGGAATAACCACCCGGGAAAATATATTTATCCAGCCAGGGATTGGTCGATCCGGGGCAGTCCATGCGGCCGATCGAGTGGATCAGGGCGATACCATCGGATTTCAATGCCTTCCGTACGGTGCGGAAAAAGACATCGTACTGGCCAATGCCGACATGCTCGAACATGCCGACCGAGACGATACGATCAAATTTGCGGTTCAGCTTGCGATAATCCAGCAGAAGGAACTGCACCTGCCCTTCAAGTCCCGCCTCACGCGCACGCTGCTGGGCCACCTGCAATTGCTCGCGCGAGAGAGTGATGCCTGTCACCTTCGCCCCGTATTCCTTCGCCAGGGTGAGCGCCATGCCTCCCCAGCCACAGCCGATATCGAGCACTTCCAGCCCAGGCCGATCAAGGCGCAGTTTGGCGGCGATATGGCGCTTCTTGGCCAGTTGCGCCTCTTCCAGCGTCATGTCGTCGGACGTGAAATAGGCGCAGGAATACTGACGGTCTTCATCGAGAAACAGGTCGTAGAGCGCACCATTCAAATCATAATGATGGGCAACATTGCTGCGGGAGCGTCGCTGATTGTTCCATTGCCTGAAGAAACGGGTAACGAAACGCGCCTTTTCTTCCAGCTTGCTCAGGAGATGGTGACTGTCATGGATGTTGAGCATCAGCACGTTCAGGACGTCCTCGAGCGTACAGCCGACAGCGACGATCTCGCCGTCCATCCAGCCTTCGCCAAAAGCGAGCCCAGAATTCAGCAGGAGGCTTTTGAGCGCCTTCTCGGTCCTGACGTGAATAGTGGCAGCGGGTCCGGGCAGTCTGCCCTGGTAGTGACGCTTCCTGCCATCGGGCAGGATGACATCAAGAGCGCCGGCCTTGATGAAACGCTTCAATACCTGATCAAGCAGAAATACCATGATAGACCCCGATCATTCCCAGACAGTTCAAGTATTTGAACGTCTAAAACGCACGGTCGTCAACACAGCCATATAAAACAAAACCCGACTGCCAGAGGCAGCCGGGTTTTGTAATCAGTCTTCAAACGCGACGTCTATTAGACGGCGGCGCCTTCAACTTCACCTTCAGCCTCGGATTCGTCACCCTCGACTTCGGTCTCGAGGACATATTCGTCCTCTTCAGCAACGATGGCTTCGCCACGTGCCTGACGCTCGGCTTCTTCTTCCGAACGGGCAACGTTGACGGTCACCGGGATCGACACTTCCGGGTGAAGATCGACGCGTGCCTCAACCAGACCCAGCATCTTGATCGGCTCAGCCAGGACAACCTGGTTGCGACCGATCGTGAGGCCAGCTGCGGTCACGGCAAGCGCGATGTCACGCGTGGTGACGGAGCCGTAGAGGCTGCCGCTGTCACCAGCCTGACGGATGATGACGACGCTCAGGCCGTGCATACGCTCGGCAAGACGCTCGGCCTCTTCACGACGCTTGAGGTTCTGAGCCTCGAGCTGTGCGCGCTCGGTTTCGAAACGCTGACGGTTCTGGGCATTGGCGCGAAGCGCCTTGCCCTGCGGCAGCAGGAAGTTGCGCGCATAGCCGGGCTTGACGCGGACGATTTCGCCCATCTGGCCCAGATGCTCAACGCGCTGCAACAGGATGACTTCAGTCTGTGACATGCCTGTCTCCTCAGTTCATCACGTAGGGGAGCAGGGCAAGGAAGCGGGCGCGCTTGATCGCCTGCGCCAGCTCACGCTGCTTCTTGGCCGAAACCGCCGTGATGCGGCTCGGAACGATCTTGCCGCGCTCGGAAAGGAAGCGGCTCAGCAGACGCACGTCCTTGTAGTCGATCTTCGGCGCGTTGGGGCCGGAGAACGGGCAGGACTTGCGGCGGCGATAGAACGGACGACGGGCGCCGACGGCAATGCGACGGGCGGCCGGGTTGATTTCGTTGGTGTTCTCGTCAGACATCGCGATCACTCCGCATCCATCTCGGCACCCTCACGGGCGCGGTATTCTTCACGATCGTCGCCACGACGGCCACCACGGCCGCTGTCGAAACGACCAGCCGGCTTGGCGTTGCCACCACGGAAATTGCCACGATCGCCACGATCATCGCCCTTGCGGGACAGGATCGGAGACGGGTCCTGGGTGATTTCTTCAACGCGCAGCGTGAGAACGCGCAGAACGTCTTCGTTCAGGCTCAGCTGACGCTCCAGCTCGCGGATCTGGTCCGGGCGGGCATTCAGGCCGAGAAGGACGTAATGGCCCTTGCGGTTCTTCTTGATGCGGTATGCGAGCGAACGCAGACCCCAGAATTCGCGCTTCTCGATCGAACCGCCATCCTGGGTGAGGAGGGTTTCAATCTGCTCGACGAGGGTTTCGACCTGCGCCTGCGAGATGTCATTACGTGCGATAAGCACGCTTTCATACAAAGGCATATGTGCTCCCTTCGGATTGCTTCAACCCAACTGCCGACCGCAACCGGTCAGAACAGCGCCTCTTCCACAAGGCTCGGGTATAGCCGGGACGATGCCTTCGTCCGGCAGGGGAAGGCGGCATAGAGCACATTCTGCCGCACAGGGGCAAGATAAAAGCACCATCGCCGGCTGAATATGCGCCTGTTTCCTCAGTTCACCTTCTGACGCAGATGTTCGGGCGGGACGAGCCCCAGATCGTCGGGGATGCTCCAGTGCTCCTGCTCGACCATGATCGGCACAAAGCCCGCGGCCTTGTAGGTGGGCAGAGCATTGGGGTGATCGGCTGTGCAGGTATTGACGCGCAGCACACGTGTTTCTTTCTGCCAGCCCTGTTGGATCGCGGCATTCAGCAGCCTCTTGCCCAACCCCTTGCCCTGAGCCTCAGGCACGAGACCGAGATAGGAGAGATAGGGTGTCTCGGGCTTTTCGAGGTCGAGTTCGAAAAAACCGGCCACCCCTTCGGGCCCCAGCAGACGGCAGATATACGTATGGGATGATGCAATGATGCGATGCAGTGTCGCGCTGGGCATCAGGTAGCGCATCCACCAGCAATGGGGGGCGCCGACAAGGCGATAGAGCGCGAGATAATCGGTGGTGTTCGGGTGCCACCGTTCCAGACGGTAGCCTTCGGGCCAGACGACCCGGCGTGGCAGAGGCGGCCTGAGGCGCTCGAGGAAGGTCACATCAACCGTTATATCGGTTGTCGGACGCTCCGGAGCCACCTCAAGCCACTTCTCCATGATCAGTTATCGTCGAGGAACGAACGCAGCTTGCGGCTGCGGCTCGGGTGCTTGAGCTTGCGCAACGCCTTGGCCTCGATCTGACGGATACGCTCGCGGGTCACGTTGAACTGCTGACCGACTTCCTCAAGCGTATGGTCGGTATTCATGCCGATACCAAAGCGCATACGCAGCACGCGCTCTTCACGAGGGGTGAGCGAGGCCAGAACACGCGTTGTGGCTTCACGCAGATTGGTCTGGATCGCGGCATCGAGCGGAATAACCGCCGTCTTGTCTTCGATGAAGTCACCAAGATGGCTGTCTTCCTCGTCACCGATCGGGGTTTCGAGCGAGATCGGCTCCTTGGCGATCTTGAGCACCTTGCGCACTTTTTCAAGCGGCATGCCAAGCTTCTCGGCCAATTCTTCAGGCGCAGGCTCGCGACCGATTTCGTGCAGCATCTGACGCGAGGTACGCACCAGCTTGTTGATCGTCTCGATCATGTGCACCGGAATACGAATGGTGCGCGCCTGATCGGCAATCGACCGCGTGATGGCCTGACGGATCCACCACGTAGCATAGGTCGAGAACTTGTAGCCGCGACGGTATTCGAACTTATCGACCGCCTTCATCAGACCGATATTGCCTTCCTGAATCAGATCCAGGAATTGCAGGCCGCGATTGGTGTATTTCTTGGCGATCGAAATCACTAGACGCAGATTGGCCTCGATCATTTCCTTCTTGGCGCGCGTCGTATCGCGCTCGCCACGCGAAACGACCGCATAGACACGACGGAACTCGCCAACCGGCAGACCCGTGCTGTGTGCCAGATCAGCGACCTGATTGCGCAGATCGATGATCTGCTCGGCATAACGCGTGGTGAAATTCTTCCACGACTTGCCGGTCAGGGCAGAAACCGAAGCCAGCCAGTTGGGGTCGAGCTCGTAGCCACGATATTTCTGCAGGAAGTCGTCACGCGACACGCGGCAGCTTTCCGCCATACGCAGCATACGGCCTTCGAGCGTGTTCAGGCGCTGGAACTGGACCTTGAGCTGGGTCACCAGCTCTTCAATCCGGTTATTGTGCAGATGCACCTGCTCGACCATCTTCACCAGTTCGGTGCGGAGCTTTTCGTACTCTGCTTCCGAGGCGCCTGTCGCTTCAGAGCCGCTGGTCAGCGTTTCGATGCGACGCACCTGAAGGGCGCGCAGCGTGTCGTAAAGCGGCTCGATGGCTTCGAAATGGGCAAGAATTTCGGGCTTGAGCTTTTCCTCAAGCGCAGAGAGCGACAGACCAGAGCTTTCCGGGTCGCCGCCTTCCTCGTTTGCGGGCTCTTCGTCGAGGTTATCCTCGTTCTCTTCGCCGTTCTCGTTTTCGGCCGTCTCTTCCTCGGAAGGACCGCCCTGCATGGCCTCAAGATCGACGATGTCGCGCAGCAACATCTCGCCTTCCTTCAGCTTGTCATGCCAGGAGATGATGGCGCGGAATGTCAGCGGGCTCTCGCAGAGCCCTCCGATCATCTCGTCGCGACCCGCTTCGATTCGCTTGGCAATGGCGATTTCGCCTTCGCGCGACAGCAATTCGACCGAGCCCATCTCACGCAGATACATGCGCACCGGATCATCGGTACGGCCTGCGCTTTCGCTCACATTGCCGGTAGGCGATTCTTCGGACTCTTCAGTCTCTTCCTTCTCCTCGGTTTTTTCCTCGGAGTCGTCGGCTTCCTCATTGTCTTCGTTCTCGACAACCTGGATGCCCATTTCGGAGAAGATGGCCATGATGTCTTCGATCTGCTCGGAAGACATCTGGTCCTGAGGAAGAACCGCGTTCAGCTCATCGAAGGTGATATGGCCGCGCTCACGTCCCTTGGCGATAAGCCGCTTGACCGCACCGGACTGCGTGTCGAGGACATTGGTATCGCCGTCCTGGTCCTGCGCGTTCCGCTCCGTTCCCGTGGCCGCTTTCGTCGCCATACCTTACTCCCTGCTCCCCGCACGCCCTGTCGAGCGCGACGCTAAAAACCAGCCATGAAAGAAACGCGTCAACCCAGCGCACTGCAAGAGCAATGCGCCGTCCGACACGGCAGACCCACCGGTCGCCCTTCTTCCAACTGCGATCCACCAGCGTCAGCGCTAGCAATTTCGGCAGCGTGCAGGTGGGCGATCCAACGCCCGAAGTCAAGGGCCAGCACTGTCTTTTCATCCCGGATCGACGCGCTGCGTCAATCTTCGTCATCGTTCTCCTCACCACGTCGAAGACGGTCCAGCGTGCGCAGACGAACTACAAGAGCTTCCGGCAAGCCTTGCAACGAGGGGTTGGCAAGCGCCGCCTGCATGTCCTGCTCGACCTCCCGCACGAAAGCCGGAAAATTCACCAGGCCGAAGAAATGCCACCATTGCTGAATGGGTTCGAGAGAAAAAAGGCCGTTTCTCTCACCCTGAGATGCTGGCACGAGGCCGTTATGAAGCAGGCTGCGTGCCTCATCGCCCAGCCCCTGCTGCTCAAGCGCCTCGAGACAGGCCTCGGCTGTCAGCCCTTCTTCTGAAGGAAGCTCGGCAAACCAGTCCAGAACCGTGTCCCGTATCTCATCAAGAGGCGACGGCAGATCGAGACGCCCGAACTGGTCTTCAATCTCAGGTAATAACGCGGGTGAACGCAGGACAAGCACAGTCAGAAGACGCAGGCGCTCAAGCGCGCCGGTATCGATAGCCGCACTTCGTACGGGAGGCTTCGCAGCGCCGGGTTTCGCGCCCCCGGTCCGACCGCCGCGGCGTGAGGAGGCGAAAAACCGCTCCATCAGCGCACGGCGATATTCCGATGCGAGATCCTTGTCCGCAATCAGGGCCGCAGCGGCCTCGAGACGCTTCTTCAATGCGGCGCGTTGCTCGGGCACGTCCTGCTGAACGCCCGCCATCATGAGCTGAAACAACTCTTGTGCCAGGGACGACGCGCAATCAAGAACGCGCTGCATGGCCTGGGGGCCTTCACGGCGGATCAAACTATCCGGGTCGTCCTTGGGGTCGAGACGGCAGAAATTCAGACTGCGCTCGTGAGTGAGCAGAGGCATGGCCAATTCAGCCACGCGCAATGCTGCACGCGCACCAGCCGCGTCACCATCGAGACACAGGATCGGGTGCGAGGCTTCGCGCCAGAGCAGTTCGAGCTGCTCGGCCCCCATCGCTGTCCCAAGCGGCGCTACCGCCGCCTCGAAACCCGCCTGGGCCAGAGCGATAACATCCATATAGCCTTCGACGACGATCAGCTTCTGCGCCGGATCGCGCAGGGCAGCGCGGGCAAGATCAAGATTGTAAAGCGCCCGACGCTTGGAAAAGAGCGCCGTTTCAGGCCCGTTCACATATTTGGGCTGAGCATCGCCAAGCGTGCGCCCACCGAAGGAAATGAGCCTGCCGCGTCGATCGCGTATGGGAAACATGACACGCGAGAAAAACAGCTCGCCCCTCGGGGCACCACGTTCATCCACGCGCATGAGCCCGGCCTGAACCAGTTGCTCGGCCCCGATATCCTGCCCACGCAGGGCTTCAAGAAGCGCACCACGTCCCTCGCCCGCCCAGCCCAGACCGAAACGCTCGATCGTTGCGTCGGACAGGCCGCGTCGGCGCAGATAAGCCAGCGCCTGACGCCCGCCGGGCTGATGAAGCGCCTGACGATAGACAGCCTGCACAGCCTCGAGCACATCGCCAAGCGAACGCGCCTCCTGCGCACGGGCCTCCTGACGGGGGTCCTGACGGGGCATGTCGAGCCCCGCCTCATTGGCGAGTTGCTCGACCGCTTCGGGAAAGCTGCGACCTTCGCTCTGCATGACGAAGGAAATGACATCGCCATGCACACCACAGCCAAAGCAGTGGAAGTGATCGTCATAGACATAGAAAGAAGGCGTTTTTTCCCCATGGAAGGGGCAGCAGGCCTTCCAGTTGCGGCCCGAGCGGCTGAGCTTTGTCCGACGCCCGATCACCGCAGCGATCGGGGTACGGGCACGCAGTTCGTCGAGAAAGCCGGGGTCGAACGCCATCTCTCAGCCCGAAATCAGGACAGGCGGGCTTTGACGACCGGATTCACACGCCCCATATCGAGCGCGCTGCCGAACTTGGCCTTGAGCACGGCCATGACCTTGCCCATTTCCTTCATGCTGGTGGCACCGGACTCGGCGATGGCAGCGTCGATTTCAGCGGCCAGCGCGGCCTCGTCCATCTCGGGCGGGAGATAGGTCTTGATCGTTGCGATCTCTGCCTCTTCCTTCTCCGCCAGTTCGGGGCGGCCACCCTCGCGATACATCGTGGCTGATTCGGTGCGCGACTTGATCATGCTGCGCAGCATCGGGAGAATATCTTCATCCCCGATCTCCTTGCCATTGGCGCGCGCTGCAACATCAAGGTCCTTGATACGGGCCGTGATGCCGCGGATCTGCGCCACACGATCCATTTCCTTCGCCTTCATGGCGGTCTTGAGATCGGCCGAGATCTGTTCTCTCAGGGACATTGTCTTTTTCCTTTTCCTGACCTGCGCCACACGAGTGCGGGAATATTTTTCCCACATACCGAGAGGCGGTTGAGAGTGGGAAAAAACTTCCCAATCTCATCTCAAAGGCTTATCTAGCACCAACCACGCGAGCGTCCGAGTGGAAAAGGACGCAAGGGAGACGGGTATGGATATCGAAGAGATCATCGAGAAGGCAGGAGGCGCAGAGGCGCTGGCCAGCCTGACCGGCGTCGGCACCGAAGCCATTCGCAAATGGCGCCAGTCACGCGCCATTCCCGGCAAGCACTGGGGGGCGCTGCTGCGCCTGCCCGGCATCACTCTTGCGGACCTCGATCCGCAGACGCCTCAGGAGGAGACCCCGACCATGACCGACACCTGCCCTGAAGGCGCCAATGCCGCCCTCGTTCTTGCCGACGGGACCGTTCTGTGGGGTGTCGGTTTCGGCGCCCATACGGATGGCGCAGCCATTGGCGAGCTCTGCTTCAACACCGGCATGACCGGCTATCAGGAAACACTCACCGATCCGTCCTTCGCCGGTCAGATCGTGACCTTCACTTTCCCGCATATCGGCAATGTCGGCACCAATGCCGAAGATGACGAGGCACAGCGCGTTGCCGCACGTGGCGTTGTCGTGAAGGAAGACGTCACCCTGCCTGCCAACTGGCGCTCGACCCAGAAATTCGCCCAGTGGATGATCGGCCAGAACCTGCCCGGCATCGCTGGCATCGATACGCGCCTGATCACGCGCCGCCTGCGCGATGGCGGCCCGCAGACAGCCGTGCTCGCCTTCCCGAAGGATCGCCAGTTCGACATTGCCGCGCTGCGCGCCCAGGCTGTTTCCTGGCCCGGCCTTGAAGGCATGGATCTGGCCAAGGACGTGACCTGCACCCAGAGCTATTCCTGGGAACTCGGCGTCTGGCAAAAGCCCGCAGCAGAACGCAGCACGCGTCGCCGCGTGGTGGCAGTCGATTACGGTGCCAAGCGCAACATCCTGCGCTGCCTCGTGACCGCAGGTTGTGACGTGACCGTGGTGCCTGCCACGGCAACGGCTGAAGAGATCCTGCGCCATAATCCCGAAGGCGTGTTCCTCTCCAATGGCCCCGGCGACCCGGCTGCGACCGGCGTTTATGCCGTGCCCGCCATCAAGGGAGTGCTTGCTGCCAATGTGCCGGTCTTTGGCATCTGCCTCGGCCATCAGCTTCTGGCGCAGGCCCTTGGAGCCAGGACCTACAAGCTGGAACGCGGCCATCGTGGCGCCAACCAGCCGGTCAAGGACCTCGCTTCGGGCCGCGTCGAAATCACCAGCCAGAATCACGGCTTTGCGGTTGATGACAAGTCGCTGCCCGAAGACGTGATCATCACCCATACCAGCCTGTTCGACGGCTCGAATGAGGGCATTCGCAGCACCAAGCTCGATGCGTTCTCGGTTCAGTATCATCCCGAGGCCAGCCCGGGACCGTCCGATTCATTCTATCTCTTCGAGCGCTTCGTCGCCCTCATGGACAAGAAGGCAGCCTGACCCATGCCGAAACGTACAGATATCTCGTCGATCCTCATCATCGGCGCCGGCCCCATCGTGATCGGTCAGGCCTGTGAATTCGACTATTCCGGCACCCAGGCCTGCAAGGCGCTAAAAGAGGAAGGCTATCGCGTCATCCTCATCAACTCCAACCCGGCCACCATCATGACCGATCCGGGTCTGGCCGATGCGACCTATGTCGAGCCGATCACCCCGGAATTCGTCGAGCGCATCATTCTCAAGGAGAAGCCCGACGCGGTTCTGCCGACGATGGGTGGCCAGACGGCGCTGAACGCCGCCATGGCGCTCGACAAGTCGGGCTTCCTCAAGAAGCATAATGTCGAACTGATCGGCGCCAATGCCGAAGTCATCGACCGTGCGGAAGACCGTCAGAAATTCCGCGAGGCCATGGACGAGATTGGCGTGGAATCCCCGCGCAGCACCATCGCCCACACGCTGGAAGAAGCCCGTGCGGCGCTGGAATCGGTCGGCCTGCCCGCCATCATCCGCCCCTCCTTCACCATGGGCGGCGCCGGTGGCGGCATTGCCTATAACCGTGAGGAGTTCGACCAGATCGTGGCTGGCGGTCTCGATGCCTCCCCCACCACCGAGGTTCTCATCGAGGAATCCGTGCTGGGCTGGAAGGAATTCGAGATGGAAGTCGTCCGCGACAAGGCGGATAACTGCATTATCGTCTGCTCCATCGAGAACATCGACCCGATGGGCGTGCATACAGGTGACTCCATTACCGTCGCCCCTGCACTCACCCTGACCGACAAGGAATTCCAAAAGCTTCGCGACATCTCGATCGCGTGCCTGCGCAAGATCGGTGTCGAGACCGGCGGGTCGAACGTGCAGTTCGGCATCAACCCCGATGATGGCCGTATCGTCGTCATCGAGATGAATCCGCGCGTCTCGCGCTCTTCGGCACTTGCCTCCAAGGCGACGGGATTCCCCATTGCCAAGATCGCGGCCAAGCTGGCCGTGGGCTACACGCTGGACGAGCTCGCCAACGACATTACCGGCACGACGCCTGCCAGCTTCGAGCCGACCATCGATTATGTCGTGGTGAAGATTCCGCGCTTTACCTTCGAGAAATTCCCCGGCGCCCCTGCCCTGCTCTCGACCTCGATGAAGTCGGTGGGTGAGGCCATGTCGGTCGGTCGCTCCTTCGCCGAAGCCCTGCAGAAGGGTCTGCGTTCGATGGAAACGGGTCTGACAGGCCTCGACCCCGTCGAATCCCCAGGCGACGGCTCGCTCGATGCCTATCGCGCCGCGCTCTCCGAGCCGCGCCCCGAGCGTATTCTCATGGCTGCCCAGGCCATGCGCGCCGGGCTGTCTCTTGAAGACATCAACGCAGCCTGCCGCTTCGAGCCCTGGTTCCTGCGTCAGCTGCACGATATCATCGTTACTGAAAACGAGATCGCCGCCAACGGCCTGCCCAAGGATGCACGCAATCTGCGCCGCATCAAGGCGCAGGGCTTCTCCGACCGCCAGCTTGCCCGCCTGACGGGCCAGAGCGTCGAGGATGTGGCCGCATTCCGCCTCAAGCTTGCGGTGACCCCGGCCTATAAGCGCATCGACACCTGCGCAGGCGAGTTCGCTTCCGACACACCCTATCTCTATTCGACCTATGAGGGCGGGTTCGGCGTGCCGGAATGCGAAAGCCGTCCGACCGACCGCAAGAAGATCATCATCCTCGGCGGTGGCCCGAACCGTATCGGGCAGGGTATCGAGTTCGACTATTGCTGTGTGCATGCCGCCTATGCACTGCGCGAGGCCGGGTTCGAGACCATCATGGTCAACTGCAACCCCGAAACGGTCTCGACCGATTATGACACCTCGGACCGTCTCTATTTCGAGCCGCTGACCGATGAGGATGTGATCTCTCTCATCCGCACCGAGCAGGCTGGCGGCGAAATTCTGGGCTGCATCGTGCAATATGGTGGCCAGACCCCACTGAAGCTGTCCCGTGCGCTGGAGGCCGCTGGCATTCCGCTGCTCGGCACCCCGGCTGACGCCATCGACCGAGCAGAAGACCGCGAGCGTTTCCAGGCACTCCTGCGCAAGCTCGGCCTGCGTCAGCCCGAAAATGGCATTGCCCGCACGCCGGGTGAAGCCGAAGCCGTGGCCGAGAAGGTTGGCTACCCGGTTGTGGTTCGTCCGTCCTATGTGCTGGGCGGCCGCGCGATGGAGATCGTCTATGATCCCGCAGGGCTGCAGCGCTATCTGCGCAATACGCTCGTTCTGGCCGGTGCCGAGGTCTCGTCCGGCCCGATCCTGCTCGACCGCTATCTGAACGACGCCATCGAAGCCGATGTAGACTGCATCTGCGACGGTCAGGATGTGTATGTGGCGGGCGTGATGGAGCATATCGAGGAAGCTGGCATCCATTCCGGTGACTCTGCCTGCTCGCTGCCGCCCTATACCCTGTCGCCCGCCATCGTGACCGAGCTGAAGGCCCAGACCGAAGCCATGGCGCGTGAGCTGGGCATTGTCGGTCTGATGAACGTGCAATACGCCATCAAGGACCACGAAGTCTTCGTGCTCGAGGTGAACCCGCGCGCCTCGCGTACGGTACCCTTCGTCGCCAAGGCGACCGGTGTGCCGGTAGCCAAGATCGGCGCCTGCGTGATGGCAGGCGCCAAGCTTTCGAGCTTCAAGCTCGATGGCGATGCCATCGCGCCGCATGTGGCGGTGAAGGAAGCTGTCTTCCCGTTCCATCGCTTTGCCGATACCGATACCATCCTCGGGCCGGAAATGCGCTCGACGGGTGAAGTCATCGGGCTCGACAGCAGCTTCGAGCGTGCCTTTGCCAAGTCACAGCTTGCTGCAGGCGTGGTGCTGCCCCAGTCGGGCGCCGTGCTGCTTTCGGTGCGCGATGGTCACAAGACCCAGGTCCAGGCACTCGGTCGCAAGCTGATCGAGATGGGCTTCAGCATTCTTGCCACACGCGGCACGGCAGCCCGCCTTGAAGAGGCAGGCATTCCCGTCAAGCGCGTGAACAAGGTGCTCGAGGGCCGCCCGAACTGCGTGGATGCCATCCGCTCTGGTGATGTTCAGCTTGTCATCAACACGGCGCAGGGTGCGCAGGCCGTGCGCGACAGCTTTGATATCCGTCGCTCCTCCCTGCTCGGAGGCGTTCCGCATTTCACCACCCTCGCGGGCGCTCGTGCGGCTATCTACGCCATCTCTGCCATCAAGGATGGCGGGCTGGACGTTGCGCCGCTTCAGTCATACTTCAAGCGGGAATTCTGAAAACGGCGGGGCTCGCCCCCGCTTCCCGTGGAAGCCGGTTACTCCTTCGATCCTCTTATGAGGATTGTCGGGGAACCGGCTTCTGCCGTTTTGAGGGGTGAGCACAAGGCGCTTTCCCTCAGACCTCTTTCCGAATCCATGCCTTTGCATGACGAAAAGAAGCCCGCTCCTCATTTCCGCTTGCGGTCAGACGAAGAGAACCTTTCCGCCCTTGCGTTTCAGAACGACACCCTGCGCACTATCAGGTAATCGCCGATCAACTCTGCATAAAACCAGGGCAGAACCCTCGGCTTGCCTTGAACTTGCCCCTCGGAAGACCTAGCTTAGATGATCAATTTGCGGGCTGGGATTGTCTCATGCCCGGCTATGCCCCGTGCAGGGCCTCGGGACGCTGTGTTCCAGAGGCTTTGCGCGCGGGCTGAACTCGTTTTGGGGAATGCGCTGTGCAGAAGATTCCGATGACCGGTGAAGGTTTGACCCGTCTAGAAGATGAACTGCGTCGGCTGAAGAGCGAAGACCGCCCGGCTGTCATCCGCGCCATCGCGGAAGCCCGCGCTCATGGCGATCTGTCCGAAAACGCCGAATATCACGCAGCGCGCGATCGTCAGTCGTTCATTGAAGGGCGCGTTCTCGAGCTTGAGGAGATCATCTCCACCGCCGAGGTCATCGACCCCTCGCAGCTCTCGGGCGACATGGTGAAGTTTGGCGCGCATATCGAACTGGTGGATGAAGAAACCGACAAGGAAAGCGGCTATCAGATCGTCGGCATGCACGAAGCCGATATCAAGCTGGGTCGCCTCTCCGTTTCCTCGCCACTTGCAAAGGCGCTGATCGGCAAATCGGTCGGTGACAGCGTTACCGTGCCTACGCCGGGAGGCGACAAGAGCTACGAAATCCTGACTGTCACCTACAAGTAAATCGCGTCCTGAAACCGGGCGGGCCGACAAGGCCCGCTAACACGAAAAGAAGAACGTGTCCGAAGTTCATTCTCTTACCTTCGCCGATATCCTTGCCGCTCATGAGCGGATCGCGCCGCATATCGTTCGCACGCCAAGCATTCGATGCGCCGCGCTTTCGAAAATGACGGGTGCGGATATCTGGCTGAAGCTGGAGAATCTTCAGGCCGTCGCCTCGTTCAAGGAGCGCGGTGCTGCCAACAAGCTGGCGCTGCTGAGCGAAGAAGAGAAAAAGCGTGGTGTGATTGCGGTCTCGGCAGGCAATCACTCGCAGGGCGTTGCCCGTCATGCCAGCCTGCTTGGCATTGACGCAACGATCGTCATGCCGCGTCACACACCTTCAGCCAAGGTAGAGCGGACACGTGGCTGGAGCGCCCGGGTGGTGACCGAGGGAGAGGATTTCGCCGAGGCCTCGAAGGTTGCCGAAGTGCTGCGCGAGCAGGAAGGCCTGGTTCTGGTCCATCCTTTCAACGATATTGCCGTTATGGCGGGGCAAGGCACTTTTGCCGTTGAACTGATCGAAGACAGCCCTGCGCTAGATATTCTGGTTCTTCCCATCGGCGGCGGTGGGTTGATCAGCGGCTCCGCCATTGCTGCGGCAGCCCTCAGCCCCACGACCAGGATCATCGGTGTTCAGGTCGAGAGCCATGCCTCGCTTTCTGCCTTCCCTGAGGCTGCCGTGGCGGCACGAGGAGGCTCGACCATTGCCGAGGGCATTGCCGTGATGCAGATCGGCAATCAGTGTCTGGAGGCTGTCGGCCCGCTTCTGGACCGTGTTCTGGTCGTAACGGAGCTTCAGGTCGAGTCTGCCATCGCGCATCTGGCAGAGCAGGCCAAGCAGGTTTCGGAAGGCGCCGGCGCTGCGGCGCTGGCCGCCGTCATGGCCTATCCCGAAATCTTTGCCGGCAAGCGTGTGGCACTGCCGATCACAGGCGGGAATATCGGCACGCGGATTTTCGCCAATACGCTGCTGCGCGCCCTACGCCGGGATGGGCGACTCCTCTCCCTCACCCTGCAGATCCCAGATCGCCCGGGCGTTCTGGCAGATATCTCGACGCGTATCGGCAATGCTGGCGGCAACATCATCGAAGTCTCCCATCAGCGCCTCTTTGCAGCGCCTTCGGTCCAGACTGCCGAACTCGAAATCATGATCGAGGCGCGCGACGGAGCCCATGCCGATGAAATCGAAGCCGATCTGCGCAGCCATTATCACCTGACACGCGGCTGACCCTCAGCGCGAGCGGCTCGCGGCTGGAAAATTATCAGCCATCCAGTCGACGGCGTCCGATCGGCTGTACCCCTCGGGCAAGGCGTAGAGAGCGCTCAGCAGGGATTTGTCATAGGGTGTCATGGGCCCGGTCGGGCCTTGCAGAACAGGCCGTTCGGTAAAACGCAGCAGACTCGCTCCGTCATAACCGGTCCGCAGATGGGGCCCAGCAAAAGCGACGACAGACAGCAACTCGTTCAGCATACCCCAGGGCTCGTTATTCAGCCGGTTGATATCGACAATAATCAGAACGATCTGGATATCCCGTCGTGTCTGTTCATTGGAGAGAAAAGAGGCGTAACCCTGCGTGGCAAAGCCAGTGCCGTTAGTCGCTGGCATGACGAGCGGCGGCGCATCGTCAGCAATACGCATGGCCGAAGAGGTCAGCCAGCGTACAGCTCGTGGTCTGAGAAATTCGCGGATTTCGTCCGGCGTCGCCGCGACCTTGTTTTCATGGAAGACATCCGAGGTGTCGAGACCGACAAAGAGAGTCGGGTTGAGCTGCTTGATCTTCGCTGCGAGCGCGTCGGACTGATCTGTGAAGAAAACGAATAGCCGAGGGTCTCTGCAGTTCCTGCTGACCTGTAGCCCAAGGCTTTTGCCAACCGACTGCAAATGCTCAAAAACTGTCGAGGCGAACTGATCCTGAATGCCGTGAATATCCACGCAGACACCCCCGTGCCAGCGCGGCATGGTGTCGAACTGACGTTCACCCAGCTCAGCATCGATATGGTGCTCAAGCGCGTCACGGCTCATGCCATGGACCGTGTAGTTTTCCTGCGCCACGGATCGAGACGCACCGGAACACAGAGTCACAACGGCCGTCACGCCGACAAACAAACGCCTCACCAGTCGCGTCATGTCGATCCTCCTCGAACAGGAAGGTCAACGTTACTGCGCAGTTACGAATGTCGGGTCTAAATTATTTGAAATCATCGCTTCATTCCTGTCGGCAGGAAATCTTTGCCGACAGGAATGAAGCGGCCTCGAGGTTCAGCCCTCTAGGAAGCCTTCACTCTTGAGCACCTCGATAGCGGCACGAATACGATGCCCGTAGGTATGCTCGTTCATGGTGCGCGCCTGTGCGCGACGGGCCATTTCGATGCAAAGCGCCGTATCATCGATATAACGCGCGACGATGCGATCGAAATCGATCTTGTTGGAGAAGGTCGGGATTTCCTCCGCCGTGAAATAGCGACGCAGTTCATAGGTGTCTTCATGGAAGACCTGAAACGCTCCGGCCGCTGCGGCCTCGAATGTACGCGGACCAGGCGTCGAAGGGGCGATCATGAAACGCTTGTTTTCGAAATGCAGCGAGCGTCCCAGATTCAGCACCAGCTTCGAACGGCGATACAATTCGATGAGCTGTGCCTTTTCAATGCGGGCATCCGAAAAGCCGATGCCGAACTCGCCCCAGCCCGGACCGATGATCTTGACGTTCAGATTGCGCAGGGTCGGCATCAGGTTGCGCACGATATCCTTGCGGCTCGTGAACGCCACACCACAGAAAAGCACGTCGATAGATTTCTCCACCTCGGCCTCCAGCGGCGCATAATGCAGCTTGCGGCTTGCCGCGAGAGGCAGATGGAAGACCCGGTCGCGCTGATAGAAATTGTGACCCCAGCGGTCGCAGGAGAAGATCACATCGAAATCATCGGTGATGCGGTAATTCGCATCCTGCTCATAGGGATCTTCTGTCGCCCAAAACACGGTAATGGCACCGATCTTCTTGGCTTCACGGCAGACCTCACCAAAATAGGTGCTTTCGGGCAGATACGATCCGATTGCGAAAACGATAGTCGGCTTCAGACGCTCGATTGATGCTGCCGCGCCGCTGATATGCACGGCAATGACATTTTCTTCGCCAAAGCATTCTGCCCAGCCATCCATGATCGATTCACGGATCTGGGCATTGGCCTGTGACTCGTAGCGACCGCCGCTACAGACGAGCACGCGCTGCGTGGTGCCAGCGGCTCGGGATTTTGCATTCTTCTTTGCTGCTGACATGATCTCTCAATCCGTTTCACGTTCCGATCGGCCGACCCAAAGGCCTGCCGACCTTGATATCAGATATGGCCGCCGGGATGGGCCACGCTCTTATCGATGATTTTGCCCAGCGTTGCCTTGAACCGTGCGGGATCACAATCACGCGCGACAGCGCGAAGGCCTCCCGAGCGGATCATGGTCCATTTTTCTTCGTTTTCGTAAGTCTCTGCCATCGCCAGCGCAAAAGCGATGGGATCTTCAGATGAGGCGCTGACAAGGTCATGCCCATCCACCCAGCCCATCTGACGGGCGAGCAGGCGGGTTGCGATCACAGGCAAGCCGTATGAAGCCGCCTCATGCACCTTGTATGGCAACCCACCGGCGTAACGCGTCGGTGCCACAAACAAGCGGTGTGTCGCATAAAGCGCCGTCAGGTCATCAACCGGACCGAGCCAGTTCACGCGTTTCGAGGCACGAAGGGCCGACACATCCACCGAGGGATGGACGAAGCCCGCGACGGTCAGTTTCACATCTTCAGGCAGGTGCTCATCAAGCTCAGGCAACACGTCATGGATAAGCCAGAAGAGACTGTCGAAATTAGGGGCGTCCTCATCATGCAGCGCGCCTACAAACAGAAAATCACGCCGCTCGGCAAACAACGCCTCCCCGGCGCGCAGTGGCAGGCAATGCCCGAGAATGGAAACATTCTCATAGCCAGCATCCCGAACAAGGCCTGCGTCATGCTTCGAGACGACAACAATCTGCTGGCAGTAATGCGCTGACTCCAGCTCGCTCGCGACCATCTTTTCCAGGGGCGCGAGCTTTTCGGCCGGAGGATGAAACCGGGCTTTCTCGATGGTTCTCGGTGCGGCGATGACCTCCGTATCGAGAATGACGCTGCCCACCGGCAGATGACGGCTCTGCTCGGTCAGCACCGGCAGCAACCGGGTCAGATTATGCGTCCGTCCTATCCAGATGAGATCGTAATATCCGGCGCGCTCCTCAATGAACGGATCGAGGCCTGAAAGGTCGCTCCCGGCCATCAACTCCACATCGTCGGGGAAGTCCGCAGCAAGATCGGCATGGCTGGCTGCGCGTGGCAGAACCGGGAAAACCGTTACCTGCAAGCCCAGCTGACTCATTGCCCAGACGAGATCATTCGAGCGGACATAGCCCGAACCGAGCGAACGCAGGGGAATACGATCTTCGATGAACAGTACCTTGCGGCGCGCGCTGCGCTGCGACCGTGCCAGAACTGCATTACGAACATGTGCCGGAAACTGCTTGCGCAGATATTCCTGATGCTGCCGACCGAAAACGCGATGATTGATGGCAATCTGCGCCTGCGAACCCACAGTGCCGGAACTACCGAACTCGAGATGTTCGACCATCACGGTCGGGTCATAGACAATGCGCTTACCTGCACGGATCATGCGCAGGCAGAAATCCGTATCTTCGAAATAAGCCGGACGATAAAGCGGGTCAAAACCGCCGAGCGCACGCGCCATGGCGCTGCGCACGAGCAGAAAGGCGGCCGAGCAGTAATCGACGTCACGTACGAAACTGGCTTCGGGAATATTCGGGTTATCCTGGCGGCGATATCCGTAGGTCGCGCCATCGCGCCAGATGATCGACCCTGCTTCCTGTAGCCACATATTACTGCGTATCAGCTTGGCACCGACGGCTGCGATATCTTCCGACTTGTAGAGACGCGCCAGCGCATTGCGCAGGGCATTCGGATAAAGACGCAGATCGTTGTTCAGATAAAGCAGCGCGGGCGCACGAACATGGCTGAGCGCTTCGTTACACCCATCGAGATAGCCGATATTGTAGCGAAAGCGCAGAACCTGCGCGCCGCGCACGACATGCTCGATCCGGGTGGTCTCATCGCTCGAGGCCGAATCAACGAGAATAAGCTGGATTACACCGGGGTAATTGGCACGAAGCGAGGCTAGGGCCTGGATCGACAAGGCATATTTGTCATGAAGCACCATGATGACCGAAAGCTCAGGCACGCCCTCGAAGCTGAAATCAGGGCCTTTTCGACCGATGATCTTCTGCTGTAGCGATGCCTCTGCCTGAAAATAGCGCCGTGTCTGGTTTTCATCCGCCGGAGGCAGATCGACGCTCTCCCCATAGCGCGTCCGCAGCGCAATCCAGCAGGCGTAGAGACTGTCATAGAGTCCTGCCTTGATGAGGGCGCCAATTTCCGGACGTGCGCCAAAGGGCTTCAAGGCAACGCATTCAGCCGGGCTGCGCCCCTCTTCTGCCCCGAAGCGTACGAAATGATCATACGCGTTCCGAAAACTGCCGCTTTCGATGCTGGGCAGCACATCGCCATGGACGCGGGCGTAGTAACCCTCATCGAAAAATTGCTGAGGGTTGAAATGACGTGGCGTCTGATTGGTCAGATAGTGATGCAGAACGGAGCTGTAACGCCCCGCCTCGATCTCGCGCGTCACATCGGGATAGGTCTCGCGATACCAGATCGGATCGAAATACCAGGAAAGACGGCCCTGATTGGCGAGAGATGGAGCGCGTTCGATGATGGCATGAAACGCGCCTTTTCCCGCAATCGCCTCAACTTGGGATTGCTCTGCAAGTATCGCGAAACAGGAGGGGTCGAGAAACCAGTGCCCGGCCAGCCCTTGTGCATCGCCCGTTTCGAGAAAATGATCGTACCCGTTGAGGTATAACCCATCTGCGATAACGTCAGACACAAGGGCGCCCTGACGAGCGCGGTAGTAGCTTTCGGAAAAAAGCCAGTGAGGGGCGTGGGTGGCGTAGCCCTTCGCGCAATAATGATCGAAACCCGAGCTCAGCTCGCCACGGCAGATTTCCGCGTAAAGCTCTGGGTAGGCCTGTCGGTACCAGGTCTCGTCGAAATACCTGTTGGGTGAAAATCCGAACGACTTGCCTATGGCCTCATAATGCTCGGCCGCGTCACGACACTCGCTGGCGGTGATTTCATCAGCCGCCTGCGGGTATTGCGCGAGGTACCATTCCTCATCGACAATCTGCCATCTGGGCTTGCGCTCGCTCGTCATGGAGGCGTCTCGCGCGCGACTCAGGCAGTCAATGCCGAAGCAAGACTCGCCTCGATCGCCCGATTGACATGATCAACGATAACCTCGGTCACCTCCGCCCGCGTGACAGAGACAATGATACCGTTCGAGACAGTTACCACCACATCGAGCGGTTTGACCCCTATCTGCTCACCCACCGTATTGACGAGGCACAGCCTGTAGGCGCCATCCATATCGCTCGCATAGCCAGAAGCGATCGACAGCCATCCCTCGAACCCGACGCAGAGCGGCGCATCCGGGAAAATGGTCTTCACATCGTGACGCAGGAAACGATTGAGTGCGAAGAAGAACGCCTCATTGGTCGTGCCCCCGATGAGCGCCACCGACATCGTCCCTGCACGCTCGAGCTGACGCAGGAAGCCCCAGCCACGGATGAACAGATTGCCGTCATCGGTCAGAAGCGGCGCCGGATCACCAATCAGCCCGCTCAACGAGTCGATATAGTGCTGGAAGTCGTTTTCGGCGCGATGATACTGCGCATGACGATGCAGACGGCTCAGCTTGATGCCACGCAGATGCCCGTCTGCATGCGAGATACGATCGAAATCGCGCATGATCTGGTCATTCGAGGGGCGCTCGACCTGGATCTCGTTGATCTTGCCATCCTTGACCGTGATTTCGACCGAGGTGACCATGAACGCACCGGCGCCATTGACGACATTGATCAGGCCAACGCGGAACGTGCCCTCACACCATTTGCCACGCAGCGCTGCCTGACCGGCAAAACCGGAGCGGCGAGGCGCATTGGGATAAATGGACACGACGTCGCCACGCGCTTCGCGAATGCAGGGCAGGAATACGAGAGGTGACGTGTCGTCGCCGATCAATACGGCATACATTGAGCCTGCAGAACTGACACCGGGCAGAACGTGCCAGCCACGAATATGGAACTCGTAGGCACCAGCAAAATCTTCCGGCTCGTTTTCTGCCAGGACGAAGTGACAGACATCGTCGATATAATATTCGGCACCCTGGATCGAGAACCAGTCAGAAACAGGCTCAGGCATCTCGACAGAAAGGTCGCGAATGGTCGGCGGATCGAAGATGTGGCGCGGCGGGGCCTGATGACGCCACGACGCATGCGGAAGCAGATGGACCTGCCCGGCGTCGATCTGCATTTCGGCCGTGCCGAGTTCACGAACCGGGGCGGCCTCACGATAGACCTCCCTCATGTCATTCGCGTAGGTTTCGGCCTGCGTCCAGAGTGCAGGGGAGATGTTGCCCATAATCGAACGACGAATGCCTTCTGACGAACGCAGCAATTCGAGGCGCTCAAGCACCATGTTGGCGCGACCGATCGGCACCTTGAAGCCATTGACGCCGTCTTCCACACGATCGCCAAGAGCACCGACATCGGTCACGATGGGAATGAGGCCATTCTGCCAGGCTTCTGACAGCGAGATGCAATAGGTCTCGGGCCAGATAGACAGGTTGAGCGCGACATCGGCAACCTGAAGAGCGGCGATATCACCAGCCGTATAACGACCATAGACCTTCACATTCGGGCGCGGCTTGCCATTGATGACAGCGTCATACTCAGGGTGAATATAGCCGAAGATATGGAATTCGAAGTGATCGGGATGCGCGATCTCGATCAGGTTCAGAATGGTGTCCGCCCCCTTGGTGCGCAGGAAATTACCCACGATCGCGACCTTGAGCGGGCGCTCGCCAAGCGGTTCATAAGCCTTAGGCACGATCGGGATCGTGTTCTCGGGTGACGGAATACCGAGCGTCAGGCTGCGCTTCTGATCAAGGATCGGATAGATCTCATGTGTCAGATTACGCGAATGCTTGGTCCCGAACAGGATCAGATCGACCGAGTGCAGCATCTTGGCGATGAAGGCACGACGGGTCTGCTCACCACCATATTCGATGTTTTCTGCGACCTTCAGGATGATATCGCTCGCAACGACCGATTTCACCTCGTCTTCGATATAACGCAGATCCTGGTTGAGCAGGTTGTAGCGGGACGAGATCAGCCAGAAATCATGCGCCGAGAAGACCACACCGGCGCCGCAGGCCTTCGCAATAATTGGCAGCGACAGGGCGTGATGGCCGAGATGCTGGAAGTGGACAATATCGAAATTGTACTGGCTGATCGCATTGGAGAAGGCCATTTCTTCCGGCCCGTCACACATCGCGTCCATCCAGCCCACTTCAGGCACGTCGTAACGCTCGACTTCCTGCCCGTTGGCTGTGGTCAGACGGCAATGTGTACCACGACGCAACCAGTAGAAAAATTCAATTTCACGGCCGAGCATGGAGCAGAGTGTCTGCTGATAGACCTCGACACCACCCCAGGCCGCCTCATGAATGGTCGAGTGGGTGCACATCAGCACGCGAAGGCGACGACGGCGGGGCGCCAGTTCAATACCGGGCAGGGTACGACCGAAATTCGCACCGGTGATCTCGGCCATCCTGCGGAGGCGATGCTCGTAGAGATGCCCTTCCAGAACCGAATTCTGGCCGGAAAGCGCCATGTTGCGGCGCAGGGTGCGGTCATTGAGCAAAGCCGCGACGGCGCTCACCACACCATCGACATCACGCGCGAGGAACGTGCCTTCGATCTCGGCAAAGTATTTCGTATCCATGCTCTCAGGGGCTTCGACCACCTGAGCCGCACCGGCAAGAGCCAACTCGTAGAAACGAGGCCCCGGGGCCGTCGCCTGACTGACATCGCCATGGCTCGCATAGTCGCGGAACATGGTCAGCGTCACGGCGCTAGCATTCGCGAAATCGATAAAGGCCTCATGGCTGACCGGACGCTGGATCGCCAGCTCGGCCAGATCGGCAGGCAGCGGCGGAAGATATTCGTTGCCGGGGCAGATGAGCTTGAGACGGGCCTTCGGAAAAGCCGCAATGATACGACGCAGCGTCTCGACGCGATTCGGCCACATCGTGCCTGCGAAAAAGATATCGTAATCTAGAGCTTCGCCGTCTTTCACCTCACGCTGGTGAATGGTCCGGCTGGCACCGAGCGGCAGATAATGCCCCTTGCCGCGGTAGTGATCCGCGCAGGAAGGGTCATTCGTGAAAACGAAATCGAAGAGATGTGAATTCTCGACATTGAAATCCCGCATGAAAGGATCTTCGAACGTCCAGAGAATCATTGTCTTGAAGGCCGGGCGGATACGCCGCATCAGCTGAGTATTGATCCGCTGCCCGTCAATACAGATCAGCGTATCATGTTCACCCGAAGCTGCTGCCTGCGCCAGCGTCATGTTATCGGCCAGCAGGACCTGATCGGCGCCAAAAAGGGCGCGCGCTGCACGCTCAACCGCGAGGGTCAGATAGGAGTTGGGATTATGGGTGTAGTTAGTATTGTAGATAACAGCCATGAAGCCCCCGCCACCGCATCCTCGCAACAAGTGGGGCAATTCCCTCTTGCCGATAAGATCGTGTCTAACCCAAAGACAGGAACTGCAAAAGTCTTCAACAGAAGATTTTAGATGACGTTTACTATCTCGTTCACAAGAAAAAATAAAAGGGCTGCCGAAGCAGCCCTTTCATAGTGTTTCAGCAAAATGACTGCAGATTACACTTCGGTATTACGACGACGGATCGCCGCACCGAGGATGTCACCAAGCGATGCACCGCTGTCGGACGAGCCGTATTCGTTGATGG
The DNA here is from genome assembly GCF_025994195.1 of Asaia spathodeae NBRC 105894. Classification (NCBI taxonomy): domain Bacteria; kingdom Pseudomonadati; phylum Pseudomonadota; class Alphaproteobacteria; order Acetobacterales; family Acetobacteraceae; genus Asaia; species Asaia spathodeae. The sequence continues at coordinate 226,984 of NZ_BAPY01000005.1, forward strand.
CTGCCTTGTCTTCCTCGACCTCACGGCCACGGATGGTCAGAGCCAGCTTGCGCGAGGCGCGATCAACGGAAACAACCTTCGCATCGACCTTCTCGCCAACTGCGAAGCGCTCGGGGCGCTGCTCAGCCTTGTCGCGAGCCAGTTCGGCACGACGGATGAAGCCGGTCAGAACGTCATCGACCTTCACTTCGATACCGTTGGTCTGAACCGACGTCACGAGGCAGGTCACGATGTCGCCCTTGTGGACGCGCGACAGGGTATCGGCTGCCGGATCTTCCTGCAGCTGCTTGATGCCGAGCGAGATGCGCTCCTTTTCGGCGTCAACGTCGAGCACCTTGGCCTGAACAACCTGACCCTTCTCGAACTTGGCCATGGCTGCTTCGCCGGCTTCGTCCCAGGAAAGATCGGACATGTGCACCATGCCGTCGATATCGGCAGAGAGACCCACGAACAGACCGAATTCGGTGATGTTGCGGATTTCGCCTTCGATGGTCGAACCGACCTTGTGCTCTTCGGCGAACTGCTCCCACGGGTTGCGCTGAACCTGCTTCAGGCCGAGCGAGATACGACGCTTGGCGCTGTCCACGTCGAGAACCATGACGTCGACTTCCTGCGAGGTCGCGACAAGCTTGCCCGGATGGACGTTCTTCTTCGTCCAGGACATCTCGGAAACGTGCACCAGACCTTCGACGCCCGGCTCGAGTTCAACGAATGCACCGTAATCGGTGATGTTCGTGACGCGACCCGAGTAACGAGCACCCGGCGGATACTTGATCGCCACGTTCTCCCACGGATCAGCTTCAAGCTGCTTCATGCCCAGCGAGATACGCTGCGTGTCGGAGTTGAAGCGGATGACCTGAACGCGAACCGGCATGCCGATCTGCAGGGCTTCGGACGGGTGGTTGATGCGCTTCCAGGCAATGTCTGTGACATGCAGGAGGCCATCGACGCCGCCGAGATCAACGAACGCACCATAATCGGTGATGTTCTTGACCACGCCATCGAGGATCATGCCTTCCTTCAGGCCCTGGATCAGCTCGGAACGCTGCTCTGCACGGGTCTCTTCAAGAACGGCACGACGCGAGACAACGATGTTGCCACGGGCGCGATCCATCTTGAGGATCTGGAAAGGCTGGGGCTGACCCATGAGCGGAGCGACATCGCGCACGGGGCGGATATCGACCTGGCTGCCCGGAAGGAACGCCATGGCGCCGCCGAGATCAACCGTGAAGCCGCCCTTGACGCGACCATAGATCGTGCCGTTGACGCGCTGGTTGTTCGCGAATGCGCGCTCGAGCGAGGTCCATGCCTCTTCACGACGGGCCTTCTCGCGCGACAGCACGATGGAGCCGTCACGGTCTTCGTAGCGCTCGACATAAAGCTCGATCACGTCGCCCGGACGAACGTCAGGCGCGGTGCCCGGCGGTCCGAATTCCTTGAGCGAAACGCGGCCTTCGCTCTTGAGGCCGACATCAACGATCGCGAACTCATCCGTCAGGCGGATAACGCGACCGGTAACGACGGAGCCGTCAAAGCCCGTGTCCTGGCCGAGGGTCTCGTCAAGAAGAGCTGCAAAGTCTTCGACGGTGTTGGTGGCTGAAGCCATGTGTTTTCGTAATCCTGGGCCGATCGTGACGATCGGGCCAATGTCTGCGCCCGACACCTTGGCCGGACGGCGTGCTCATGAACATCGGTCCACCCATGAGCCTTCGGGAAAGAGAAAGGACGCCCGTTCAGTTTTACGGAGCGAGCAAGCGCAGGGGACGTTACGCTGCATGACGTCAGACACCCGCAGCCGGGTGCTTGTCAATGAAAACCTCGGGATTCTGGCCGTTTTCGCCAATTCCCGCCCCGGAAACACCCTGATCACCCCCCGCCCTGCAAACAGGGCAAGGAGCTCTCAGGAGCAGATCTGCCGGAGGCAGAGGGAGTCTCCTGACGGCAGATCAATCAGGCAGAAAAGCGCGACCTGACAACTGACAGCGCATGAGCGAGCACGGCCTTCGCATCGAGATGATCTGTCTCGACCAGAACAGCGTCATCGGCCTTGCGCAGTGGCGAGACGGGACGCTCGGCATCCTTGCGGTCGCGCGCCTCGATCTCTGCCGCCAGTTCCTCAAGCTCCGCCTGAACCGGATCGGCCATACCGTGCATCTGCTGGTAGCGACGCAGCGCTCTCACCGCGGCGCTGGCCGTAACAAAGAACTTGAGATCGGCATCGGGAAACACAACGGTTCCGATATCACGCCCGTCAATCACGGCGCCACTCGCCATGGCGAATTCCCGCTGGCGCTTCAGCAACGCCGCACGGACGGGGGGCTGTGTCGCGACGGCACTCGCGCCACGATCGATTTCCGGAACACGCAGATCGTTACGCTGGAGGTCTTCAGGCTGCAGCGCATGAGCTGTCTGCTCGCCGCTATCTGCCGCAGGATCCAGCCCAGCGAGAATCATCTGCCGCGCGACCGCACGATAGAGAAGCCCCGTATCGAGGTGAGGCAGGTCAAGAGCGGCGGCAAGCGCCTTTGCAAGCGTGCCTTTGCCTGCAGCGGCAGGCCCGTCGACAGCGATAATGAGGCGCATCAGAGAACGGCCCCGAGCGCAGCCATCAGTGATACGAAGCCAGGGAAGCTTGTATTGATGAAGCCTGTATCGTCGACGAGCACCGGCTTTTCAGCAGCCAGCCCGAAGACAATCGCACTCATGGCCAGACGATGATCCATCTGTGTCTCGACAAGGCCGCCACCCAGACCTTCTGCGCTGCCACGCCCCTCAATGATCATGTCATCGCCCTCGACGCGCACATCGGCACCATTGGCCTTGAGCAGCGCGACAGTCGCAGAAAGACGATCACTCTCCTTGACGCGAAGCTCCTCAAGACCGCGCAGACGCGACGTGCCGCTGGCAAAAGCGCAGGCCACCGCCAGAACAGGATATTCATCGATCATCGACGGGGCACGATCTGCCGGCACATCGACACCACGCAGGGCGGCGCTGCGCACCACCAGATCGCCAACGGGCTCTCCCCCTTCGACGCGCTCGTTTTCGATGTCGAGCACAGCCCCCATTTCACGCAGCGTCGTGAAAAGACCCGTGCGCAGCGGGTTGAGCCCGACACCCGGCAGACGGATTTCCGAGCCCGGCACGAGGCTTGCCGCAACGATGGGGAATGCAGCCGATGACGGATCGGCGGGCACCACCACATCGCGGGCCACGAGACGCGCACGACCTTCGAGTGTGATGATGCGCCCGCCTGTGGGGGTCAGCCCGACATCCACACCGACACCGAAATGACGCAGCATGTTTTCGGTGTGGTCGCGCGTCGCAACCGGCTCTTCAACCCGTGTCCTGCCTTCGGCATTCAGACCGGCGAGCAGAATGGCGGATTTCACCTGAGCCGAAGCGACCGGCAGACAATAGGAGAGCGGCGTCGCCTCGCCCGTGCCGATAATGGCCATGGGCAGCTTTTCGCCAAGGCGGGTGGCAAAACAGGCACCATTACCAGCAAGAGGCTGGGTCACGCGGCGCATGGGGCGACCGCGCAGACTTGCATCGCCTGTCATGAAGCTGGTGATGGCATGGCTCGACAGAATGCCGGAAAGCAGGCGGGCCGCGGTGCCGGAATTACCCATATCGAGCACATCGGCCGGCTCCTGGAGGGCACCGACGCCCTTGCCATCGATCACCCACTGGTCGGCTTCACGTGTGATGGTCGCACCGAGCGCGCGCATCGCGTCGGCCGTGCGCAGGACGTCTTCCCCTTCGAGCAGCCCCGTCACGACGGTGCGCCCCTCTGCAAGAGAGGCCAGCATCAGCGCCCTGTGGCTGATGGATTTGTCGCCAGGAACGCGAATCGTGCCACGAAGCGGGCCGGGATTGCGTGCAACGGAGAGAGGAATGACGGGGGCAGAAGGATGATGTTCCATGATAGCGTTCATTCCGATGCAGCGCCGCGGCTGTCAATTGCCGCGATCTGTTTTCCAAGTGGTTTTAGCATGAAAAACCGAGGTTGCATTTGACATGGCGAGCGCAAGCTGGCATGGCCCCGTGCTTCGCGGCTCAAGCCGCTCTTCTTTTTTCAACCGGTTCAGGATCGACAGGTAGTCATCATGGCAAAACCAGAACTCGGTCTGAAGCGCGTGTGCGTCTCTTGTGGCGCGCGTTTCTACGACCTGAATCGCGCTCCCGCGATTTGCCCGAAATGTGGTGCAGAGCAGCCCAGCGATCTGCCCCAGCCCAAGCGCGGCGGCGATATCCCCGCCGATCAGACGAAAGACTCCCCCAAGAACGACGAAGAAGACATCGACGTCGATCTGGATGCAGATGATGACGATGATGATGACGTCATGGAAGACGCGTCTGATCTGGATGACGACGACGACGATCTCGGATCGGAAATCGAAGTCACCACAGACAACGACGACAACGAGAATTGATGCTATTGAGAAAAGCCGGTCTGACCGGCTTTTTTCTTTTATGCATGGCCCCTCCCCCTTCTTTGGCAGAGACCGCGCATCAGTTACAGCAAGCCCTGAACGCCCAACCAAGCGCGACCAGGGTGCTGCAACATTATTGCCAGGGTCGTTTTCCCGGCCTTGCGCTTCAGGCCGTTGCACTACCGCCCGGCCCTGACGCGCCCCCTCCCCCGGAACCTGAGCGTTTTACCCTGCGAAAAGGGGAGACACTGCGCACACGGCATGTCAGCCTGCGCTGCGGCGCGCTGGTGCTTTCCGATGCCTGGAACTGGTACGTACCAGAACGTCTGACGTCAGAAATGAATAAAGCGCTCGACAATTCGACAGAGCCGTTCGGCCATGTCGTCGCCAGTCTGCACTTCACCCGCCTGACCCTTTCCAGCGAGACCGAAAATCTGCCTACGGGTGTTCTGTTACGCAATCGGGCCTTACTTCAGCGAGGCGGAGACAGGCTGCCCTTCTCTCTGGTTGAAGAAAGCTATCTGGCCGCAGGGTTCAGCCATAAGGCCCTCCCGCCCGAGTGACGTCCGGTCTGAAGGGCGGGAAACTTCAGATCATCTCTCTCTTATGGCCACGCAGTTCTCGCCATTCATCGACAAGCGCGCACCACCGCTCGCGCACATCTGCCGCTATCCGGTCATCATTCTGCATGATCCGCGCACTCTGCTCAACGAAGGCTACAGACTGGGACAGGAAACGGCGTTCAATTTCAGCCTGAGCCGCAGCGACCCCCGGTATGGCAAGAAGACGTCTCATGCCCCGGTGAATATCATCAGCCAATACACGCCCAGGCTTGGGGCCATCCAGACTGAACCGTGTCGTGAAAAGGTCGAAGATACCGGGGTTGTTGTAGCGGAAATGCTTCTCTTTCAGGACGCCGGTATTGTCATTTTCGCCCCGGGCGAATTTCCAGACATATTCTTCCAGAGACCGCACGTGATAATGACAAATAGCAGCGTTGATTGTCGGCTTCGCCGCAAAATTGACGTCGTGATCGGTCAGATCGCCATTCTTCTGACGCTCGCCGTCGATCGTCATATAGGGTACGAACGTACGATCACGAGATGTGGGATGATGGGCTGACGCACCGGAAAAAAGATTTGTCCGAAAGACGGTTTTGATGAGCGGGTGCGTCTCTGTCTCGACAAAGCGCTCTGCCGAGAGACCCGGCGCCCAGGTCAAATGGCCGTTTGGCGTCAGTACACGCCATGACATTGCAATGGCCTCGGCTCCCTCACGCTCTCGATCAGCCAGCAGAGGGGGCAGACAGTAATCGACATCCGCGCCCGGGAGGACGACCTCGTCGAGATCGACCACGAGACACCAGCGATAATCGAGTATCTCGGGCAGAATCATCAGGGCATGGTCATAAGCCTTGTCCTGCATGTTGATGCGCTCGGGGGCCGCCCCGCTATTATCGATCCAGATGATCTCGCCAGCAGCGGCAAGGGCGCGCAGCATGGCATCGGAGCCATCAGTCAGGTCGTTGGTATAGATGAAGAACTGCTCAACACCGATACGCCGGTGATGGGCGATCCACTCAAGAAGATAGAGCCCCTCGTCACGGGCAGTCGCCAGAAGGGCCAGCGTTCTGGTCGGTGCGATCGCGCGCCTGGCAGCGCTAAGTAATTCCGCCCCTCGGCAATAGACGCTCTTGCCGCGCATATTCTCCTTGAAACCCATGAAATCAAAGGAGGCATCGGCGCGCTGTATGGCTAGACGACGGCCTTGCCGGAAGTCGTTAAGGCGGCTGAACCCCTCTGCGAGCCATTTGGCCGTCGGCAGGGAAACAAGAAGCCGCGCGCATTTCTGAGTAATGGGGTTGTCCTGCCGCGTCAGGTCAGAGACGAAGAGCGCCGCAAATGCCTGAAGCGCCTCGGCAGTCAGAAGATCGCCCAACAGATCGAGAAGAGCCGGGTGAAATGACGGTGGACACTCGAGAAGCGCATCAAGGAGCTGCTCGGAACTCTTCCTCCCCTGCAAGATGGCCGCAAACTGCGTCGCAAAATCATCCCATCGCGCGTTTGCGGGCAGTTCCACAGGCGCAAGAGTAAAACGCTCCCAGTCTGAAGCGGCCGTACGATCTGTAAAAATGCGCCCTGTATCAATTTCCGCTGTGAGGAAATTGGGGTGCCCGTAGTATTTGAGAGCCACCTTATCGCCCTGCTGCCTGATGGCGGAAAGCAAGGCAAATTCCGGTGCCCAGCCACCGCGCTGGAATGCGGCGCCCGCCTCAGGCCACTCGCCATTGGTGGTGACAAGCAACAGCAGACCAGGCGCGCAGAACCATCTCATGGCCAATGTCTGACGCGATGCGTCCTGAGATGCATGGTGCGACAAGGTCAGGTTTGCGGGATCGAGACAAAGCATTGTCTGATGCTCTGTAACCACCCTGGAAATCGTGCAGATGACACGCTCACCATTGGTCATACGACACTGAAATGAGGTCATCTCGACGGGTCCACCTTTTATATCAAGCGCGCCACTGTAGATGCTGACCGCCATCCAGCGCAATCATCTGCCCGGTTACTGATGGCATGCGCAGTAATGCGGTCATGGCCGTGACAATTTCTTGCGGATCGGCACCCGTTTGCAGAGGCGCATTTTGACGCATCCGGGCAAAATGCTCGTCACTTTGTCCGATAGCCGGCAGCACGGGACCCGGGCCGATCGCATTGACGCGAATACGCGGCGCAAGCGCAAGCGCCATGCTCTGGGTCAGAGTCCAGAGCCCTGCTTTCGAAAGCGTATAACTGACGAAATGCGGCGTCAGATTCCAGACACGCTGATCGAGCAGATTGAGCACCATGCCCTGGGCCGTCTCGGGCAAAGCGCGGGCGAAATCCTGCATCAGCACGAAGGGCGCGCGCAGATTGGTCTCCATGTGACGATCCCACGACTCACGGGTCGCATCATGCCATTCGTCACGTTCGAAAACCGACGCATTATTGATCAGCACACCAATCGGCCCGAGAGCCTTTGTAGCGTCGCTCATCAGCGAGGCGACGTCGGCCTCTTTCGAGAGATCCGCTTCGAGCACACAGCCCGTGACGTCGAGCGTCGCCAGAAGCGCACGCGCTTCATCGGCATGACTGCGACAATGAACGGCGATGGCGAAACCTTCCTGAGCCAGAGCCTCGACCAGTGCCCTGCCAATGCGCCTGACGCCTCCCGTCACCAGAGCGGCCCGCGGGATCAAGGGCGCAATATCGGCGCGTGGTGCGACATGTTTCATTGCGCAGGCCGCCTTGCTGAAAGGGCCGCTGCAAGCGTGCCGTCATCGAGCACATCCAGCGCGCCACCGATTGGCACACCGTGACCAACGCGTGTCACAGCGACCTTGTGGGCAGAGAGCTTCTCCTGCAACCAATGGGCAGTACTGGCGCCCTCGACTGTTGCCCCGAGCGCCAGAATGACCTCGCGCACCTCACCTGAAGCCACACGCGACAGGAGAGAGGCCGTATTGAGATCTTCCGGCCCCGTGCCCGAGAGCGCGGAAAGCACGCCACCGAGCACCTGATACGTGCCGGGATGCAGACGCGAGCGTTCCAGCGCCCAGAGATCGCCCACCGTCTCGACCACACAGATCAATCCATGATCGCGTGACGGGTCGGCGCAGATGCTGCAGGGGTCACTGCTGTCGAGGGTGCCACAGATATGGCAGCTTCGCACTGAATGCGCGGCTGCTTCCATGGCCTGAGCGAGCGGTAGCAGCCTAGTCTGGGGCGAGCGCAGCAGCACCAGCGCGGCCCGCCTTGCGGAACGCGGCCCGAGACCAGGCAGGCGCGATAACAGCTGGATCAGCCTTTCGACATCGCCACCACCCATCATGACCCTGCGCTCCCTATAGGGTTGATCAGAAAGGGAATTTCAGACCGGCAGGCAGGTCGATGCCGCCAGTGACCTTGCGCATTTCTTCCGCATTGGCCGCTTCGACCTTGGTGCGTGCATCGGCAAAGGCAGCAATGATCAGATCCTGCAGCATCTCGACCTCATTCGGGTCAGCAAGCTTGGGGTCGATCCTGAGCGCGCGCATGTCACCCTTGCCGCTCAGCGTGACACTGACCAGACCCGCACCCGAAACGCCCTCAACCGTCAGCGCATTGAGTGTGTTCTGAACGTCTTCCATGCGCGACTGCATCTGGGAAGCCTGCTTCATCAGCCCTGCGAGATTCTTCATGGTGTTTGCTCCTTGAGACTAGAAAGAGGACCCGCCGCCGAAATCGTGCCAGTCATCATCATCCATCAGATCGGCATCGATCGGGGCAAAGTCCAGATCGGGGGCCACCGGCTCTGTCGCCCAGCTTTCGGGCGCCTCAAGCTCTTCGGGCGGCAACCCGTATTCATCGAGCGACAGATCCTTGGGTTCACCGACACGGGCATCGGGAAAGACATCGAGAATGGCGCGCAGCAATGGATGAGCATGCAATTCCTCACGATGCAGAGCCACAATCTCGGCACCCTGCTCATCAAGCGTCGGCTCGCCCTCTTCCTGCGAGGTCTCGATCTGCCACTGACCCGGGTAAACGCGCTCGAGCAGGGCCTGAAGCCGCGTTTCGATACGCGGCGGCGTTCCACGCGCCATGCGCAGCACGACGCGCGGTGGCTCAAAACGCACCAGATGCGCGGAATGGCGCAGAATACCGTGCAGCATCGCCTCTGACTCACGCGCCACGAAAGCGACGATCTCACGCCAGGAACGCAGAGGTGGCGGCGGTGGATCGGCGCGCTCGCTCTCTGGTGGCGACGGCACTGGTGTCAGGATCGGCGCGGGCGCGAGGTCTGGCGTTTCATAGGCCACACCGCCATTGGCCACGAGACGCAGGGCGGCACGCGGGCGGTCATCGCCACCCTCACCCGCTGGCCCTGCCATTGTCCCGCGAGCCGTCAGCCCCGCTCCGTCCTCAGATGTCTGGCCTGAGGGCAGGCCAGAGGCGCCGCCCTCCTGTCCATCTGCGGGCATCTGCATGACCAGCCGAGCCAGACGATCGGGAGTCGGGAGTGTGCTGGCATAGCAAAGACGGATCAGCACCATCTCGGCTGCCGCACGGCGGTCTGGCGCCTGTTCGACTTCCTGGATGCCCTTGAGCAGGATCTGCCAGGCGCGCCCAAGCTCTGCATTAGGCAGACGATCGGCAAGAGACGCGCCACGATCACGCTCAGCCTCGGGCAGTTCACGACTATGGCGAAGGCTCGGGATCGCCTTGAGACGCGAAATGATATGAATCAGATCGAGCAGATCGGTCAGCAGAATACCGAGATCGGCACCCTGAGCATAGGCCTGGCCACTGATCGAAAGCGCCTGATCGGCCTTGCCCTGCATCAGCACTTCAAACAGGTCGAAGACAAGCTGGCGGTCTGCAAGCCCCAGCATGGCGCTGACCATGGGCGCTTCGATGCGCGCGGCACCTTCCCCCTCGCCCTGGGCAATCGCCTGATCGAGCAAGGACAGGCCATCGCGTACCGAACCATCGGCAGCACGCGCAATGAGCGAGAGCGCCTCATCGGCAAACGCGACCGACTCCTTTTCTGCAATACCGGCGAAATGCTGCATCAGCATTTCCTGCGGCACGCGACGCAGGTCGAAACGCTGACAGCGCGACAGCACGGTGACAGGCACCTTGCGCAGCTCTGTCGTCGCAAAAATGAACGTTACCTGCTCGGGAGGCTCTTCAAGCGTCTTCAGCAATGCATTGAATGCATTGCGCGAGAGCATGTGGACCTCATCGATGATGAAGACCTTCATACGCCCCTGCATGGGCCGGAAACGCGTTGCCTCGATGATCTCGCGGATATCGTCCACGCCAGTGCGTGAGGCCGCATCCATTTCCAGAACGTCGGGATGGCGATCGGCGAGGATGGCGGTGCAATTGGCGCACACGCCGCATGGATCGGCTGTGGGGCCGCCCTGACCGTCCACGCCAATACAGTTCAGAGCCCGCGCGATGATACGCGCGGTCGTAGTCTTGCCGACGCCACGCACCCCGGTGAGCATGAAGGCATGCGCCACGCGGCCCAGCTGGAAGGCCCGGCGCAGGATACGTACCGTGGCGTCCTGACCGATCAGATCGTCGAAATGCTGGGGGCGATATTTGCGCGCCAGAACACGATAGGGCCCGCTGCGCTCTGCCTGCTTCTGCGGCTCGGGAGTCGCAACCGGTGTCGGCGCAGAAGGCGCATCGAAAAAACCGCCCTCCTCCATCGGGGGGAGCGGAATTTCTTCTGATGTAGGGGTATCGTCTGAAGGGGTCATGCGCGGAAAAGCGAGACCGGCTGCTTCAGAGGGTGGGAGGCCGAACACATGACCCGAACAAAACTCACTGCGGCTGCTTCCTTCCGGACCTGACCGGGTTCGCAAGCCGTCCGTCCAAGGCCGACCTCCCGGTGCAGGGTTAACACCATTCTGCCTCTCTTGCGCAAGAGGCAGGTGCAGGTTTTTTTACAACCCGCTCGCGCCGCCACCCTCATGACGACGATCCCAGCCGCCATAAAGCTTGCCGGTCTGCGCTGCAGCGACTGAGGGGCGCCCGAAAAGGATACCCTCTGCGACACCCCATGGACGGTGCGGAGACAGCGAATAGCCTTCAAGTTGCAGGGCCTGCATGACGTCCGGGCTGAGCGCACGCGGCTCCAGTTCGATGGCCACCGGCTTCCACTGCTCATGAATACGCGGCAGATCGACTGCCTGCTGGATATCCAGCCCGCCATCGATCACCCCGAGCACAACCGACAGCACGATGGTCGGAATGCGCGACCCGCCGGGACTGCCGATCACCATGAAAGGCTTGCCCTCATGAGAGATGATTGTGGGCGCCATGGAAGAAAGAGGCGTCTTGCCCGGCGCGATGGCATTGGCCTCGGAGCCGACAATGCCGAACATGTTGGCGCTGCCGGGCTTGGCCGAGAAATCATCCATCTCGTCATTGAGGAAGAAGCCTGTATCGCCACCGATCACACCGGCACCGAACCAGCCATTGAGCGTGTAGGTTGCCGAAATGGCAAAGCCCGAGCGATCGGCGACAGAAAACTGCGTCGTCTCGTGCTTTTCATGGGTGTCGCCTGCGGAGGGCTGCGCCGCCATGGGCATTGCAGCCCCGGCCACCAGAGCGTCGGAATTTAGCGCATGATCGAGGGGAATTCCCTTGCGGATTTCTGCGGCATAAGCCGGGTCAATCAGATGGGCGACCGGGTTTTTCACGAAATCAGGGTCACCCAGGTCACGGCGATCCGAATAGGCATGACGCATGGCTTCGACCTGACGCTGCACACCGGCCACGCTGCGCAGGCCGAGCGCCTTCATGTCATAGCCGGAGAGGATATCGAGCATCTCGCAAAGCGCGACACCACCACCGCTCGGAGGGGGCGCCGTGTCGATGTCATAACCGCGATAGCTGCAATGGATCGGCGCAAACTCGCGCGGGTGATAGGCTGCAAAATCGGCAAGGGTCAGAATACCCCCGTTTTCCTTGCTCGCCGCGACGACCTGCCGGGCGATCTCGCCCTTGTAGAAAACATCGGCACCCGATTGCGCGATACTGCGCAGCGTCCTTGCGAGCGCCTTCTGAACCAGGCGGTCGCCTTTCTGGAGCGGGGTGCCATCGGGGCGCAGGAAAATGCCACGCGCATGGGCATCCTTCTGAAAGGCCTCCGTGCTGGTATGGAGCAGATCGGCATCACCCTGCCCCAGCACGAACCCCTTCTCGGCCAGAGCGATCGCCGGTGCCATGACCTTCGCACGGCTGAGCTTGCCCCATCGGTGGTGAATTTCCTCAAGTCCTGCGACGGTGCCGGGCACGCCTATGGCACGCCAGCCCTCAATCGACGCCTTCTGGTCCACCTTACCCTGGGCATCCTGATACATGGTGGGCGTCGCTGCGCCCGGCGCACGTTCGCGAAAATCGATGAACGTCGTCTTGCCATCCGGCAGGCGCAGGGTCATGAACCCGCCGCCGCCGATATTACCCGCAGCCGGGTAAACAACAGCCAGCGCATAGCCGACAGCGACCGCTGCGTCAGCTGCGTTCCCGCCAGCGGCGAGAATCTGGCGCCCGGCCTCGGAAGCAAGATGTTGCGCCGACACCACCATGCCCCGTGTCCCCTCGACCGGCCTGGCCGGTTTCAGCTCGGGATTGACTGTCCCGAAGGCCAGCGGGTCGTAGGGCATGGCAGCCGGAGCTGCGAGGGACAGGCTCGGCAGGGAAATACCGGCGAGAAGGAACGACAGAACTGCCGTCCGGGTGCAGACACGCTTCACGTAGATCGTTCCTTACCGTTCAGCCCAGCTTGTACGGGGGCTTGGTGTAACCAGCGGGTGAAAGTGTGAAAATCTCGCATCCATCGCGTGTGACGGCAAGCATGTGCTCGAACTGCGCTGAGAGGGAGCGGTCACGCGTAACAGCTGTCCAGCCATCCTCAAGCGTCTTTGTACCTTCTTTGCCGAGATTGAGCATGGGCTCGATGGTAAAGACCATACCTTCCTGCAGTTTCAGCCCCTTGCCGGGCTTGCCGTAATGAACGACCTGCGGTTCTGCGTGAAATTCGCGCCCGATGCCATGGCCGCAGAAATCGCGCACGACCGAGAGACGCAGCCCTTCGGCGAAGCTCTGTATAGCATGGCCGACATCACCCAGCGTCTTGCCCGGGGCGACTTCGGCAATACCGAGCATCAGCGCCTTGTAGGTCGCATCGACGAGATTGACAGCCTTACGCGGCACGGCCCCGACCAGATACATGCGTGACGTGTCACCATACCAGCCATCAAGAATCGAGGTGACGTCAATATTGACGATATCACCATCCTTCAGAAGGCGTTCACCAGGAATGCCGTGACAGACAACGTGATTAATCGAGATGCAGCAGGATTTGGGAAAGCCGCGATAGTTCAGCGGCGCCGGGATCGCACCGTGATCGAGCGTGTACTCATGGATCAGCCGGTTGAGATCGTCGGTCTTGGCACCCGGCACCACATAGGGCGTGATCATGTCGAGCGTCGCAGCTGCCAGCTGCCCCGCCTTTCTCAGACCGACAAAATCTTCCTCGGTGTGGATGGGAACCCCATGATACGACTCCATACTGTCCATGCGCTGATTTCACCTCCTGCTGAATTCTGTCATCTTGCAAAGAATTCAGAGAAAATGCGCGCCCGAAGCGTCAGGGGCAAGATCAACGCCGCGTTTTTTCGCGGCTTCCGGGTTCAGCCCTTCTGGTGACGGGATTTTTTCTTCGTCGCAACGACATGGCGTGAGGTCGCCATGCGTACATTGGCACTGGCGACAGTGTGATGCCTGGCACCATGCGCAACCGGCTGGTAGCGGCGCGGACCCGTCGGCGCTTCGGCCACCTCGAAGACGGCGCTCGACCCACCCGAGGCATGACCACGGCGGCGCACATTGCGTGCCAGCACTGTGCGCGGGTGCAACGGTGCCATGGGCGCCACGCCTTCCGAGGCGAAACCCTGGTCGAGAATATTCGCCATCATGGCGTTGCGCTGCGGATTGGAGCGCGCGCCCAGCACCACGCCTACCAGACGGACATTGCTGCGCTGCGCCGAGGTGATGAGGTTATGACCTGCCAGATCCGTATATCCCGTCTTCATGCCATCTGCCCCTGCATAGGTCTTGAGCATGGGATTATGGTTGGGGATCATGCGCCCGTGAAAGGCGAACATCGGCGTCGAGAAGTAATGGTAATATTCAGGAAAATCCTGAACGAGATGCTGCGCCAGCATCGACAAATCGCGAGCCGTCGTCACCTGATCGGGGTCAGGCAGGCCTGACGCATTACGGAACGTCGTGTTGGACATGCCGAGCGCGCGCGCCTGCTGCGTCATCATATTGGCAAAACGCACTTCATCGCCGCCACCAAGCAGTTCGCCCAGAGCGCAGGCAGCATCATTGGCCGATTTCGTGACAAGCCCGAGAATCGCCTGCTGCACAACAAAACGCGTGCCAGGCACAAGACCGAGCTTCGACGGTGCCTGGGTCGAGGCATGGATCGAGACGGGCACCGTGGTGTCAGGCGTGATTTCACCAGCCTTCAAGGCACGAAACGCCATATAGAGCGTCATGAGCTTGGTCAGCGACGCCGGATAGCGCTGGAGATCGGGATCGACCTGCGACAGCACGGCACCGCTATTGACGTCGACGACATAGGAACTGATGTGACCGGCATACTGGGCGTGCGCCACTTTTGGCACGGCAACCACACCGGCACTCAGGCACATGCCCAGCGCAGTGCGCGTGAACACGACCCATTTGCGCGTCTTACCCGCATTCTCAACCTTCTGAAGGCGTTTCTTCTTTGCGGATTGCATGCAGTAGGTCACTTGTGCCCCCGGTTCACTGGCGGTTTTCCCATCATAGACAGACGCCTTTCCTGTCGTCCACGATCATCTGCCCCAATTGCGGGAAAAATAAGGTAAACGGCGCCTCCAGCGGAAATCTGGCTGTTTGTTCCGTGTTAGATCTTTGCGATCGACGTTTTCATCCCATATGCTCCTGACCATGCACTACCGCGCCACGACCACCGAGACCTTTATCTCGCCCGGCTTTACTTCCGGCGCGCCTGCGCTTGTCTGCGCCTCCACCCCGGACGAGCCGCCCGGCAAGGATGGAAGCAACGACGAATCGCATATCAGCGTCGTCATCCAGGCACGACCCGAGACACGCCGTCCGGCGATGTACAAGGTTTTGATGCTGAATGACGATTACACACCGATGGAATTCGTTGTGCACGTTCTGGAACGCTTTTTTTCCAAATCGCGCGAAGAAGCGACGAATATCATGCTCAATGTTCACAAGAAGGGCGTCGGCATCTGCGGTGTCTTCACCTTTGAAGTGGCCGAGAGCAAGGTGACACAGGTGATGGATCTCGCCCGGCAGAACCAGCACCCGCTGCAATGTATGATCGAAAAGGCCTGATCGCGCCCCTTGTCGGCCATCAGTCCCTGAAACCACATAGAGAGTATTCTTTTTCTAAACCAAGATAAGCCTACATCCAGTCCTGTTGGCCCGTCACGCCTGACCCAAAGGAGCGCCCCCATGTTGTCTCGTATGCTCGAACAGACGCTCCATCGCGCCCTCACCCTCGCCGGAGAACGGCGACATGAATATGCGACCCTCGAACATCTTCTTCTAGCCCTGACCGAAGACACCGACTCGGTAACCGTCTTCAAGGCCTGCGGTATCGACCTCGAAAAGCTGCGCACCGACCTCACGGAATTCCTCGACAAGGACCTCGCGGGCCTTGCTTCCGAGCGCCCCACCGAGCCTAAACCCACTGCCGCTTTCCAGCGTGTAATTCAGCGCGCGGCCATTCATGTGCAATCGACCGGCCGTGATGAAGTAACCGGCGCCAATGTGCTGGTTGCTCTTTTTGCCGAGCGTGAGAGCCATGCCGTGTATTTCCTGCAGCTTCAGGACATGACGCGTCTCGACGCGGTCAATTTCATCTCGCATGGCATTGCCAAGGCCCCCGATAAATCGAGCCGTCGCACCCCCACCGGGTCGCGCGACAAGGAAGAGGGCGAGCGGGAGGAAAAACAGGGCAAGGCTGCCAAACCGCAGGAAGCGCTGGCCGCCTATTGCGTCGACCTCAACAAGCGCGCTGAAGACGGCAAGATCGATCCGCTGATCGGACGCGACAATGAGGTCGAACGCACCATCCAGATCCTGTGCCGTCGCACCAAGAACAATCCGCTTTATGTAGGCGATCCAGGTGTCGGCAAGACGGCCATTGCCGAAGGTTTGGCCAAGCGCATTGTCGAGGGTGACGTGCCTGAAGTTCTGCTGGATGCGACGATCTTCTCGCTCGACATGGGCGCACTGCTGGCTGGCACGCGCTATCGTGGCGACTTCGAAGAACGCCTCAAGGCAGTGGTCACCGAACTGGACCAGACACCGGGCGGCATTCTCTTCATCGACGAGATCCACACGGTTATCGGCGCGGGCGCGACATCGGGCGGGGCAATGGATGCCTCGAACCTGCTCAAGCCAGCCCTCGCCGCTGGTACGCTGCGTTGCATCGGATCGACCACCTACAAGGAATATCGCCAGCATTTCGAGAAGGATCGCGCCCTTGTGCGTCGCTTCCAGAAAATCGATGTGCCGGAGCCCTCGATCAGCGACACCATCAAGATCCTGCGCGGGCTGAAGGGCAATTACGAGCGTCATCACAAGGTGCGTTACACCGATGACGCCCTCAAGGCGGCGGTAGAGCTTTCGGCAAAATACATGCATGACCGCAAGCTGCCGGACAAGGCGATCGATATCATCGATGAGGCTGGCGCTTCACGCATGCTTCTGCCCGAAAGCAAGCGTCGCAAGACGGTCACGCTCAAGGACATCGAAGAGATCGTGGCCAAGATTGCCCGCATCCCGCCCAAATCGGTCTCGACCGATGACCGCGAGACGCTGCGCCTGCTGTCACGCGATCTCAAGAACATGGTGTTCGGTCAGGATCGCGCCATCGAGGCCCTTACCTCGGCCATCAAGCTGGCGCGCGCCGGTCTGCGTGATCCTGAGAAGCCGATCGGCAATTACCTGTTCTCCGGCCCGACCGGTGTCGGCAAGACGGAGGTTGCCAAGCAGCTCGCCTCGTCACTTGGCATCGAACTGATCCGTTTCGACATGTCGGAATATATGGAGCGCCACTCCATTTCCCGCCTGATCGGCGCGCCACCGGGCTATGTGGGCTTCGATCAGGGTGGTCTGCTGACAGATGCCATCGACCAGCATCCCCATGCCGTGCTGCTGCTCGACGAGATCGAAAAGGCGCATCCCGAACTCTATAATATCCTGCTGCAGGTCATGGATCATGGCCGTCTGACCGATCATAACGGCAAGACGATCGATTTCCGCAATGTCATCCTGATCATGACGACCAATGCAGGCGCTGCCGATCTGAGCAAGGAGGCCGTTGGGTTCGGACGTACCGATCGCGTGGGTGAGGACGAGGACGCCATCAAGCGGCTCTTCACCCCCGAGTTCCGCAATCGTCTGGATGCAATCATCCCGTTCGCCAATCTCACCCCCGAGACTGTCGGGCGCGTGGTGGAGAAGTTCGTGTTGCAGCTTGAGGCGCAGCTTGCTGACCGCCACGTCACGATCGAAATCACCTCTGCTGCCAAGGAGTGGCTGGCTGAGCGTGGTTATGACCGTCACTATGGCGCCAGACCGCTTGGACGTGTCATTCAGGACAATATCAAGAAGCCTCTTGCAGAAGAGCTGCTCTTCGGTGCGCTGGTCAATGGCGGCGCGGTGCGTATTGGCCTGAAGGACAATGCGCTCAATTTCGAATTCCTCGAGGCCACGCCCGCAGCGAGCAAGACAGGCGAAGAGGATTCCGATGAGCGGTCGGAAGCAGCCAGCAATAACTGAGACCGGATAACCCGGACCTTAATAAAAAAGCGGTGGGGAGACCCACCGCTTTTTTCATTCGTATCGTTTTCCATTGACCTGAACATAGCCGGGGCTGGCCCAATGCCGCCCTGTGCCATGATGGGTCCAGTCGATACCCTGACTACGGACTGAATCGAAATAATAGCGCCCGACAACTTCAACCGGATCACCCGGCCTGACCCAGGGCCAGTCTGGCGCCTGCATGCGATCAAGATCAGACACGATGCGTATCTGACGGCCTGGTGCCACCTGCATGATGAAATAGCCGTGCACCCCGCTTCGCGTTCGGCGCGATCGCTGCGTAACAGAAACCACCTCGCCACAAACATGCTCGGGAAGGTCAACGCGCGTCGGCCCGGTTTGCAAAAACCCCGCCTGATCGGAGAGGAATTTCTGGTTGTCGCATTGCACCGGAGCGATCTGTGCCTGCGCCACACCAGACAACAATGTGGCCAGAAGCCCTGCGGCCAGCAGCGCACGTCCATGGCGGACGGAAAGAGGCGAGATAATCATTTCTTGTGCAATGTCTCCGGCTTGTGTGCCGCCTTCGCGCCCGTCTTGTCGCTCTCGACGAGAATTTTGGGATCATCTTTCGATGCCTTGATCTCGTTCTTCTTGATCTTCATGGGCTTGGTCACTGTTTTGACCACATGACCTTCGGTTTCGCCATTGCTGGTCTTCCAGGTGACATCGTCACCTTTTTTGAAGTCTTTTGCCGACATGAGCCAGATCCTTGCTGTGTATGGCGCGAACGCTCGTAACGGCACCGATGTTTCCAGACGGAGTAAGGCCCTCATAAAAAAAAAGCCGCCCAAGGCGGGCGGCTTTTCCAGAGACTATCCTGTGAGGACTCAGGCAGCGATGGGACGATCGCTGGTCTGTGCGTCAAGGATCTGACGGAGGATCTGCGGGAACTCCGAAAGATGACCAATACGCAGCAGGCCCGGCCAGCTCGGGGCAGGCTTGTCCAGATCGCGCAGCAGCACGCAGGCCATTCCGGCACGACGGGCCGCTTCGGCGCCCGTGTCTGAATCTTCCAGCACGATACAATGCTCGGGGCCAACGCCTTCGAGTTCAGCAGCATGGAGATAGAGGTCCGGGCGGGGCTTGGGCATATCAAGGTCACGACCCGAATGGATACGCTCTTCCTCAAGCAATTCGTCGAGGCCCGTGCTGGAGAACTTGGCCTCCATCTCAGCGCCCGAGGAGTTGGAGCCAATGCGGATGGGCAAGCCGAGATCATGAACGCTCTGCAGCATTTCATGCGCGCCATCGATGGTTTCGGCCTCTGTCTCCATCATTTTGACGATGCGGTCCTGCATCATCATGTCCCAGTCTGCAGGCATTTCCTTGCCGGTCTCACGACCGATGCGTTCACCGATCTTTACCAGTTCACCGCCGGTGAAAATCTTGTGGGCCTCTTCATTCGAGAGATCCCAGCCATGGTGACGGGCTTCTTCGGCCATCTTGGCGGTTGAGAGATGCTCACCATCAACAAGCACACCGTCACAGTCGAAAATGACGAGCTTCAGGGAGCCGTCTTCGCGAATGGCGGCAGGAATATCGGTGGCATGGGCGGGGGCTACGGTCATGGCATTGTCCTTTTCGAGGCATGCATGCGTGTCATCGGAAACAGCCTGCATTCAGGTTTGGGGGCAATCACGAAATCGTGTGTATGACCTTAAGATAGTCACCAGAAAGCATAATTCAAGGAAAAAATGTCAAACAATGTCGAAAATATGAATTTTCCAGAAATTTTTCCTGTCATTCTAGGCGCCTGCCACGCGCATTCAGACGCACCACACGCGTTGTGATACTGACTTTTTAAATGTTACTTTTTTATGAAATCGCGCGTTCGACATAATTCTGGTTTTTATTTGTATTTACTACATTTCTACATCGACGCGCAGATGAACGTCGATTTTTAGTCGACGCAAATCTGCCAGTTCAAGCAACCACGCGGTCGCTCTTCAAGTGTTCGCCGTAACACCGACATTGCGAGAAAAGCGCTCGCTCAGCTTTGCAGTTTCGCAACGATCAGGTGAAATTTTTGTCGTACTTTGTCATGCCGCCCCAATAGCCTTGCCCCGCATCGACAGAACGAAAAAAGGGGCGTCGCTAGCAAAATGCCGCGGATTGCAGTGATTGGCCTCAGCTGAAGCGCTCATTCCGCAGCGCGAAGCTGCTCCGGATAATCGGCGCTGGTGCATTGCAGGAAAAATCAGGGATCTCGCCCGATGCGTCAGCGGGCGTAGCGCATGAGATAGTCCTGCACGACAGCGAGATCACTCACGATTGCAAGGGCTTTTTCCCTTATCTCTTCGGTTGGCTCAATCATATCGGGCACCACAATGACGCGCATTCCCGCCGCAAGGGCGGCATGAGCGCCATTCGTCGAATCTTCCAGAGCCAGACAGAGCTCGGGAGCCACACCGATGCGCGAGGCCGCGACAAGATAGGGGTCGGGCGCAGGCTTGCCGCGTGTGACATCGTCACGGCTTACGATAGCGTCAAACCGATCGATAAGCGCAACCCGACGCAACTGGTCTTCAGTGCGATCGCGCCCCGAAGACGTGGCGATAGCCCGGGGAATATGCCGCGCATCCAGAAGGTCAAGCAGCGCAACAACGCCAGGCTTGACCGCGAGGCGTCCGTCACTGATGAACCGGCGCAGATGCTCCGCCTGCAGGGCGAAAAACTGCTCTGACGGAAAGGCATTTCCAAAGGCGTCACGCAACAGAGCGGCACAGCCATCTTCAGGCACCCCGATCATGCGCTTGCAGAAAGCGAGTGTCAGATCGTAACCGAGATCACGACCGGCACAGATCAAGGCCTCCATCGCCAGTGTCTCACTGTCGAGAAGCAGTCCATCCATATCGAAAATGACACCGCGTACAGAAATCTGCGGGGTGGTAACCAGATGGCCGGGCAAGTTGGGGGCGGGCATTCATTCCCTCATAACGTCAAAAAACCTGCCGAAACGCCTCCGTCACATGGCCAGACACCGGAGCGGGTCTGGGCAATTGACTGCTCTAAGGCTTGAAAAGCCCGTAAGCTAAAACATTCACGGCGCGGGAGCGCCTGCTCCCATGTCTTTAACGATTGCCGCGCGCTGCTGTTCAACGCTGCTCTTCACATCCTCGGCACTTCACCCGCCCGACGTTATATGGCGCGTCAGGCTTCATGGCACAGGCGCGTGCGCTCCATGATGACCGGCCCGCCACAACACCCATTCTTCGACAATGCGTCCATAAGGAAGGTGACAATAACCCACCTCTCCCTCTTTCTCATGTCTGATCTCGAGCTTGCCACCCTGCTCCTTGCAATAGACCGATGCCGGATTGGCCATACCTGCTCGCTCCTGTCTGGGAGGCTTTCCTCCACACCCGGCAAGGGCAAGACAAACCAGCAGCAAGGTTCCGGCACTGGTAGCGCGCGTTGAAATGAGGGTCATGATCACGATCTCCTGCCTTGAGTTTGTGTAATGAGCACTCTGCCACGCGTCGATGACATTTCAGGCTTGCGCCTCTTCCACTGCAACCGGAACTCTACCCAGAAGCGCGCAGAGCGCGATGCTCGGTTCAGCACGGTTGAGTGTATAGAAATGAAAATCGGCCACCCCTTCGCGTTGAAGCTCGAAACACAGAGAAGCGGCAAGCGCCGTGCTGACCATCCCTGTCGTCACGGGGTCTTTATCGAGCCCGACAAAGCGGCGCTCAAGCCAGGGCGGCAGGGTCGTGCCGCATTGCGCGGCAAATTTGCGCGTCTGGGCCATAGTCCCAACAGGCAGAATACCGGGCACGAGGTCAATACCGATACCCGCTGCAGCAACACGGTCGCGCAGACGCAGAAAAGGCTCAGGCTCGAAGAAGAACTGCGTCAGGGCACGTGTCGCGCCAGCTTCCCATTTCCGACGCAGATAAGCGAGATCCTCTTTTTCGCCCCGGCTGTCGGGATGAGGCTCCGGATAGGCCGCAACCGAAATCTCGAAATCATGCGCCTGCCGCAACCCCGCCACCAGTTCTGCTGCATCTCGATACCCCTCGTCGTGAGGGATATAGGCACCTCCATCAGGTACGTCGCCACGTAGCGCCACGATGGAACATATGCCGTCCTGCCAGAACGCCTCGGCAACCGCGTCAATTTCGCGGCGTGTTGCCCCGACACAGGTCAGATGCGCGGCAATGGGTGTGGCAACCCGCGCCCGCAGCGCTGACGCAACAACACGGGTGCGCTCCTGAGCCGCGCCGCCAGCGCCATAGGTTATGGACATGAATTCCGGCGTGTAGCGGGCAAGCCGCATGGCGACGTCGATGAGATTTTCAGTAGCCTGACCGCTCCTGGGCGGAAAGAACTCAAAAGAAACCCGAGGAGGACTTCCGGTACTCCGCGCTGTCCAATCCGATATCGGCTCGCTGATCATTCCGGAAATCGCGGCGTCTATTTCAGCCATCATACACCTTGCCTGCGAGTCTGTTTGTCAGACCCTGTTTTCTGCTGTTTGCGCGATCCAGAAGCTGCTCAGCAAGCCCACACCGGCAAGCCGCTTGCCTTCAAGGCTGGGCAGGTAAACGCGAGCGGGAGCAATCGCGACATTTCGTGCCGTCGCACCCCAGCGACCGGCTGTCAGCGACAGAGGGCATCCCTTCCCTCTGCCATCGGCACCGCAGCAAGAGACACTCTCTTTCCGAGAGCGTGTGCTTGAAGGACGCCTTGGCCATCTTCCTGACAGCCATATACGAGGCGGGACAACCCATCCCGCCGCTGCCCAGACACCATGGGCCTCCGCTGACAGAGCACGCCCGATCGTTGGACCAATGGAAGCCTTCCCCGAAAGCATGCTCTTTCTGACTCTGCATCGCCCGCCGCCCGGCCGTGCCACTGCCCCCAGAAGGCAAATGAGTCCCATCAGCCCACCAAGGGGCTCTCCGATGGTGCGCTAGGTAAAATTCGCTGTTTCAGCGCAAAAACACTTTTTGACACCTCGATCAGGAACGCTTTCTGGCCACCTCACTGTGGCGTGTTCGATGACACTTCATCGTGTTCGCCCTCCCCCCTTTTGCAAAGACGAATATCCCCGTTCAGTCGCAGCCATCCGGTGGACCGTTTCGGGCCACCTCAGTCTCACAAAGGAGCGACAAGATGGATCTGGGCCTGAAAAACAAGGTAGCGGTCGTAACAGGCGGTAGCGTCGGAATTGGTCTGGCTGTGGCCGAGGGCCTAGCCCGTGAGGGCGCCCATATCGTCATGGTCGCCCGCGACAAGGGTAGGCTGGAAAGCGCCGCCCGCCAGCTGGCCGAAACCCATGGCGTGCGCTGCCTGCCCGTTTCTGCCGATGTCGCAACGGCCGAGGGTGTCGAGAGCGTGGTTCGCCAGATCGACGAGGCCTTTGGTGGTGCGGATATCCTGATCAACAATGCAGGCACCGGCTCGAACGAGACGATCATGGAAGCGCCCGATGACAAATGGCAGTTTTACTGGGAGCTGCATGTGATGGCGGCGGTGCGCCTGGCACGCGGTCTCGTGCCAGGCATGAAAAAACGAGGTGGTGGTGCCATCATCCACAACGCCTCGATCTGTGCCGCGCAGCCTCTGTGGTACGAGCCGATCTATAACGTCACCAAGGCCGCATTGATGATGTTCTCGAAAACGCTCGCGACCGAAGTGATCAAAGACAATATCCGGGTGAATTGCGTCAATCCGGGCCTGATCCTGACGCCCGACTGGGTAAAGACTGCAAAGCAACTCACAAGCGAGAGAGGCGGCGACTGGGAAGGCTATCTGCAGTCAGTGGCTGACGAACATGCCCCCATCAAGCGCTTCGGCTCACCGGAAGAACTGGCCAATTTCTTTGTATTTCTGTGCTCGGACAAGGCCTCGTACAGCGTAGGATCGTCCTATTTCGTCGATGGCGGCATGCTCAAGACACTTTGATCCAGGCCGATGCGACCGAAAGGCTTCTGGATAGTTAACAGATAATGTCCGCCGCCTCCTTGCGGGGCGGCGTCGTTTCGCTTGCGCGGGATCGTCGATCTGGCGCAGGCCTCGAAGGAAAAACAATCAATGAGTGATACGAAACGCTTCGCAGGCAAGACCGCCCTTGTGACTGGTGCCGCAGGGAATATCGGCCTGGCCGTCGCCCGACGCCTTGCAAAGGAAGGCAGCCATGTAGTGCTGCTTGATCTCGATCAGGCCAAGCTCGATGACGTGGCCAAGGGCTTTGCCGAGCACGGCGTGAAGGTGAAGACGGTTGTCTGCGATGTCACGAACTACGCCAGCGTCGAAGAAGCCGTGGAATACGCCGAGAAAACGGTCGGACCGATCGATTTCCTGTTCAACAATGCCGGTTATCAGGGGGCCTTCGCGCCGGTTCAGGATTATCCGGTCGAAGATTTCCAGCGCGTCGTGAATATCGATCTCGTGGGCGCCTTTCACGTGTTGCGCGCCGTGTCGCGCCGCATGGTCGAGCGCCGCTCGGGCAGCATCGTGAATACGGCCAGCATGGCTGGCCTGCAGGGACCGCCCAACATGGCTGCCTACGGCTCATCGAAATTCGGTGTGGTCGGCCTCACGCAGGTGGCCTCAAAGGATCTCGCCCCGCATAATATCCGTGTCAACGGAATTGCCCCTGCCCTTATGGGCCCCGGCTTCATGTGGGACCGCCAGACCGAACTTCAGGCCGCAACCAACACCCAGTATTTCTCGACCGACCCCGAGAAGGTGAAGGTTGAAATGGTGGCTGGCGTGCCGATGCGTCGCCTTGGCGATATCGAGGAAATTCCCGGAACAGTCGCATTCCTGCTGAGCGAGGATTCGAGCTATATCACGGGCGTGACCCTGCCGATCTCGGGCGGCATTCTCTGAGCTGACAATGGGTTATGTCTTGCTCCGGCAAGGCATAACCTGCCGCAAGCAGCACAAACGACAAAAAACAACCAAGCCGGTGGGGCTGGTTGTCTGAGTGCTTTTCCTTTCAAGGAAAATGGTACTGCCAAGCTCAGGGATGGACCAGCGTGATGCGGCTCGTTCCCCTGGCCATTATGGCGCTCACCGGCTGCTCGCCGGTGCAATATGTGCCGTACCCGGCCCTCGTGCCTTATCCGATGGCAGATCAAGCAGCACTCGCTGCCGAGATCCGACCCAACTCGTAACCCCAGACAACCCGCTGGAACGGCCTGCGGGACCAAGTGAGGGCGCATCGCAAGCAAGTGCAGGTATCAATAGAAAGGGCGCCTAAGCGCCCTTCCGTCAGTCGTCAGTTTTTCGCCATTCAGTAGGGCGTTCGAGATTCGGAAACAGGATACCAGTCTTGATTTGACTTATCCTGCCTTGGTTTACGTCGAAACCCGCTGCGATGCGATTTTGGAATTCTCCCGCTTTCAAGCGCTTTATGATGATGATAGCGTCATCTTGTGAGAGGGCGCGCGATGGTTTTCGCGCACTGGAGTTTCGGTTCACGAGTTCATATCCTATGAAATTCGCAACCGCCCATTGACTGATATCACTTCACGGGCGTAGACCGCCCGCGTTAGGTCAAGCGTATCCCACCCGAGCGGTTGCATCCGCTTTGGTGGACGAAGGGGTTGGACTGCAATCCGGCCCCTTCGCTGATCAATTGATGAAATATCACAGACGGGGCGCCCGCTCCAAATTCCGGGTGTCAACCAACTCGACATCTGGGTGTCAACCAACTCAAGCAGCTGATTGAGTTGATCTTTACCCAATTTGTAGGTCGATTCGTTGCATGAGACGTGAAGGGGTTCTCTTTTTGTTTTAGTGCCAATAGACCTTGTAATCCGTCGTGATCACAGTTCGGTGCGCTTACAAAGCACTAAGGGAAAGCGCCATCTCCCCACAAACGGGCCACGTTCTGGCACGTCAGAGAGTGACACATCGCTGAGCGGCCTTGCGCAGAATTCGCACCTCAGGCGCTCGGCAATATCTTTGACCCTGCCATGCGCGATATCGGGACGCGTCTCGATATCGCGTTTCACCGGCGAAGTGCTGCAGGCCCCGCAGCTGCAGCCTGAATGCATCCATTAATTCCACTTTGCAGCGAGCCGGGAGGGCATCGCCACGAGTTTTGAACCTAGGGCAGGATGATGTGATCGAGGCTGCGTCACGTTGCGAACAGAACGGGAACATTCGCAACGAGTCCATCAAAAGAAAGAACGCAGGACCACAGATTTTACTCAGCGCCCCTCTGTCGTTCGATCTTTTCCCACGCCGCCTCGGCGAGAAATCTGGAGCGGTTGCGGCTTACTGAGGCGATCGCTTCGAGAAGGGTTTCGTCAAGGGTCACGTTGACTCGCACCGTGCGGCCGGGCGTGCGGACCGTCACGAGAAAGGCGACGCCATCGGCAAAATCAGGTTTTTGCATGATGGTATCCAGCGACAAAGGCGCGGGGAGAGCAGCGCCGTCTTTGTTCATCTCTTCAATATGAAATTCGAGAGCCTCCTGCGCGAGGGTGCGGGCTTCTTCCAAAGATCGTCCGACCGTGGTGCAGCCCGGAAAATCGGGGAAACTCACCCCGAAATCGCTTTCGGGGTCTTTGTGGATGAGGGCCGTATAGGCGGTCATTTCCGTGTCACTCCGGGGTGCTTCTCTATGCTTTTCTAAGGTTCCGAGAGGGGTATCTCTCTTGAGACGAACTACGGTGGCGCGTCTGGAGTGGATGGGATGCTCGAACTGACAATGACTCCCCTAGACTACGACGAAAACCCATCGTTCAGCCTCGATCCTCCTTATGATTTTCCGATCCCAAATGTGTATTAATATACACATTTGGGATTTTGGGTATGGGAGAAAAAGCTAGGTGACGAAAACATCCACAGGAAAACCTGCCCAGCCAACCGCTGCAGCGGCGGGGCTCTTATCGAGTAACAATCTGATGGGGTCCGATCTCCGGCCGTCAAACCTGTCGCCCCCTATCTAGGCGGCAAGGTCAGGCGTCCAAGATTGGGGATTTCCCTCGGTCTGTCGAGGTTCGACGTGCAGATGCGTGGCAGTTCCTTGGCTAACGGGCATCAGCGATTGAGCCGCGTTGTGATCGAATGCCTGCCCTATAGCGAGATCCTCTCGCGGTATGACCGGCCCGAAACGCTCTTTTATCTCGATCCGCCTTAATGGGGCTGTAAACGCTATTACGTGGCGCCCTTCGCGCGCTCTAATTTCGAGGGCTTCGCGGGCATCTTGGCAGGCGTTAAGGGCCGCTTTATCCTCTCGTCGAATGATCGCCCGGAAATGCGCGAAACCTTCGCCGCCTTCCAGATCGACTCATTCAAAACGTCTTATTCCGTCACATCATGTGCGATCGGTCGACGAAGGGTCGGCGAAGTTCTGATCAGCAACGGGTAATGCCAGCCGAGGCGGCGTTTTTGTTCGATACATAGAATACGCAGTTTCTCTTTTACGCTTCATACACATCGTGCGCATGGAGAATTCATGAATAGCGCCCAACTGATCCGAGAGCTGGAGAAAGCAGGATAAGAAGAAACAAGATGCCGAGGTTCACATCACATATTCCGACACAAGGACCACAGGCTTTCGATCACGGTCCCCCACCCTAAAAAGGCACTCGGCAAGGGCCTCGTCCACGCAATACGAAAGCAGACCGAGCTGAAATAGCCCGGCAACGGAGAAGACCAGTGAATTACCCCATCGTTATCGAGACAGGCTCGGAAACCCAGGCGTTCGGCGTGATTGTGCCTGATCTGCCGGGCTGCTTCTCGGCAGGCGATACCTTCGATGAAGCCGTGAGCGGCGCTGCGGAGGCCATCACATTATGGATTGAGGACGCCATCGAGAATGGCCAGAACGTGCCCCGCCCTTCGTCGCTCGACGAGCTTCGCGCTGGCAGCGGGTGGCGCGGGCCGGAATGGGTTTGGGGCTTTGCGGCCATCAACCCGGCGTTGTTCGATGACTCAGCCGAGCAGATCAATATCACCTTGCCACGCCGCATTCTGGCCCGCCTGGACCGCCGCGCAAAAGAAGAAAACAAGACCCGCTCGGGCATGATCGCCCGGCTTGCTCTGACAGCATGATGGTATGGGGAGGTGTTAAGCGAGCCCGGCATGTTAGATCTGCCGGGCTGAGCAGCGGAGGTGCAACGTTTTCTCGTCCGATTGGACGAGAGACTGCTCATACGCTTTTATCAAATTATCAGAAAAATCATGGTGCTGCTAGCGAGGATTGAACTCGCGACCTCTCCCTTACCAAGGGAGTGCTCTACCACTGAGCTACAGCAGCAACTGGAGCGCTTCGTAGCTTCTCAGCCCGAAAGCCGCAAGCCCCGAAAGCGCTTTTTTTCAAAAGAATCAGTCGTCGCGGTGAATTTTTTCCATACGCTCATGACGCTCCTGCGCTTCAATTGTCATGGTCGCGATGGGACGTGCTTCAAGGCGCTTCAGGCCGATCGGCTCACCGGTTTCCTCACAATAGCCGTAAGACCCGTTCTCGACGCGCTGAAGGGCCAGATTGATCTTGCCAATCAGCTTGCGGGCGCGGTCACGGGTGCGCAACTCGAGGGCGCGATCGGTTTCGACGCTCGCACGGTCGGTCACATCGGCTTCATGAATGCCGCCTTCGGAAAGACTGGCAAGCGTCAGATTGGCTTCCTTGAGCAGATCATTGCGCCAGCGGAGCAACTTCTGTTTGAAGAACTCCACATGAAGCGGATTCATGAATTCTTCTTCGTCAGAGGGCCGATAATCCGGTGGGAGCGTGATCATGCACGTCTGTCCTTAACGCAAGTCGCTTGGGCCGCGCCGCCCCGCATTGCCTTCTGGATGGGAACTTGGGCCGAACCCGTATCCTGAGCATGTCGGCATGGCTCGTTTGGCGCGGCTTATAACTGGACGCGCAACGTTCGCCAAGTCTGAATTGAAAAAATAGCGTTCGCCGTCTCTGACTGAATAAAGAAATCCCGCAAACAAGCGAGTGAAATAAAAATATCATATAAATTTCGAACAGGATTTATTTCTCGACGAAATAATAATCCCACATCGTAACCGGCAAGTCTCTGTTGCGTGCACAACAGAATGCTGACAGCCGCGTTTTATTGATCTGATTTTCACGATACTCGATGAAGGACCATGCAGTCCTGATCTGGTAATACCGCAATGCCAGACCGATCGGTCGGGGGGAGAAACGATGACCCCGCTTCTCCCGGTTAGACACAACGGGAACCCGGGAACTACTCCGGGTTCCGCAGCGCCTCAGGCAATGCTTTCATAGCGATCGAGCTGCCACTCGATGGGCTCGAGCGCGGCAAGGCGATGCCATTCCTGCATCAGTGGATGATCAAGCACGGCGGTGCGATACGCATCGGCAACGGGTGACAGCACGATCCCGTAGGAGGTGAAGCGCGATACGACCGGCGCAAACATGATGTCGGCATTGGTGAAATCGGCCCCGAACAGATACGGGCCGGAAGCGCCGAATTGTCCACGCGTTACGCTCCACAGACGGTCGATTGTCTCGATATCACGCTGCGCCTCATCCGGCATGACGGCCAGCACACGCCCCTCGCGGCCCAGATTCATGGGCAGGGCCTGACGTAACGCCCTGAAGCCAGCATGCATCTCAGAGGCAATGCTGCGTGCCGCCGCACGGGCCACGCGTTCGCTCGGCCAGAGTGAAGGCGCGATTTCAGCACAATATTCGCAGATCGCGAGGCTTTCCCAGACCTTCGCACCCCGATGTTCGAGATAGGGTACCAGGGCATTGGGCGAGATGGCATGGATCTCGCTCGTCTGTCCGGCGCCGCGCAGGGCAATCACCTCATCGGGTACATCCAGCCCGGCACAACGCACCGCCAGCCAGCCACGGAGAGACCAGGAAGAATAGCGGCGCGTACCGATGACGAGACGATCCAAGGCAGGCACTTCCTCTCAGGAAAGAATGAAGCCCCCGCCCAGCACCCTGCTCCCCTGATAGAGCACGCAGGCCTGACCCGGCGCGGGCATGGCCGGTTCATCCAACACCACCTTTGCGCCATCGGCAAGCGGATAGACCCAGGCCTCACGCGAGACTTCGCGCGCCCTGATCTGCACATGACAGCGCACGCCCTCAGGCGGCGGCTCGATCAGCCAGTTCATGTCGCGCAGCGCGAACTCGATGCGACCAGCACTTTCCTTGGGCCCGACGATGATACGACGTGTCGTGGCGTCGATACGCTTCACGATCTGGCGTCGCCCATCCTTGGTGTGGATATCACCCAGGCGCTTGCTCTGCCCGACCGTGTAGCGGGCGATGCCCTCATGCTGGCCAAGCACGCGCCCTGTCTCATCGACAATCTCGCCTGCGCCATTGGTCTCGGGACGCAGCTTCTCGACCACCGACGCATAGGTGCCTGAGGGCACGAAGCAGATATCCTGACTGTCGGGCTTGGCTGCAATGGCCAGACCGAATTCCTGCGCCTTCTGGCGCACTGCTTCCTTGTTGGGCATATCGCCAAGCGGGAAGCGAAGATAATCGAGCTGATCCTGCGTGGTCGCAAACAGAAACCATGACTGGTCGCGTGACAGATCGGCCGGGCGATGGAGTTCGGCACGCCCCTCGCCCTCGACACGACGCACATAATGGCCGGTTGCCATGGCCTCGCAGCCCAGATCGCGCGCCATGCTAAGCAGATCGGTAAATTTCACGCCCTGATTGCAGGCAACACAGGGCACAGGCGTCTCGCCACGCGCATAGCTGTCGGCAAAGCTCGCCATCACACTGCTGCGGAAACGCTCCTCGGCATCGATCACGTAATGTGGGATGTCGAGCCTGTCTGCCACGGCGCGTGCGTCGAGGATATCACGCCCTGCACAGCAGGCGCCCGGCTTGGAGACAGCCTGGCCGTGATCGTAAAGCTGCAGCGTGGCGCCAATGACCTCATGCCCCTCCTGTTTCAGGGTCGCGGCCACTACGGAACTGTCCACGCCTCCCGACATGGCAACTAGGATACGCATGAGATCTCTCTATTGTCTGAAAAAGGGGCGAACCCCGATATGGGATCCGCCAGTGTTCAGGATGCCTTGGGCAGACGCACGACCAGACCGTCCAGAGCTTCCGTCATAACGATCTGGCAGCCCAGACGGGAAGTCTTTTCGAGCCCGAAAGCCAGATCGAGCATGTCTTCTTCGTCATCCGTCGGCGCAGAGAGCTTGTCCGCCCATTCCGGGTCGACCACAACGTGACAGGTAGCGCAGGCCAGCGAGCCTTCGCAGGCGCCTTCGAGTTCGATATCGTGCTTATGCGCGATTTCGAGCACGGACAGGCCGATAGGGGCATCGACTTCCTTGCGGCTGCCGTCCTGCTCGACGAAAATCATATGAGGCATGTTCTTGTCACCCTGCTTCTTCGTTACGAGGCACGACGGGCCTCGCGTGCCGCCACCCCGAATTCCTCGAGGGCCTGCACGATCTCGGGCGTGGAGGTAAAGCGTCCGACCGACAGACGCAAGCATCGTGCAGCGTCTTTTGCATCCAGCCCCATGGCTGTCAGCACATAAGACGGCGTGATCTCGGCCGAACTGCACGCCGAGCCCGTTGAAAGGGCGATATCAGGCAACGCCGCCATGATGTCACGCGCTGCATAGCCGGGCGGAAACATCAGATTGAGCGCCCCCGCTATGCGCGGCGCCTGCACACCATTCACCACGAGGCCGGGAAACAGACGCTCGAGCCCCTTGAGCAACTGCGCGCGCAGGCCTTCAAGCCGTGGCCCTTCCCCGGACAGGGCTTTCTGGGCCAGCCGGGCTGCCTCACCGAAGCCCACGATCAACGGCGTTGGCAGCGTTCCGGAACGGAGACCCCGCTCCTGACCACCGCCAGAAAAAAGCGGCTGCAAGCGCGTGCGTGGCTTGTGTCTGACATAAAGTGCGCCAATGCCTTTCGGCCCGTAGAATTTATGAGCCGAAAGCGACATCAGATCGCTCGAGGCACAGGTAAGGCTCATTTTCCCGGCAGCCTGGGCTGCATCGGTATGAAACAGCGCGCCAGCCTGACGGGTCAGGGCCGAGAGGGTTTCAATATCCTGAATAACGCCGGTCTCGTTATTGACGCTCATGATACTGACAAGCGCCGTCGGCACCTCAAGCGCCACAGAGAGATCCCGTGCGTTCACGAGCCCGTCACGAGAGACAGGCAGGATGACTGGCTCGAAACCCTCGGCAGCAAGATCTCGCACGGATTCGAGCACGCATTTATGCTCGGTGGCGACCGTGATCACCCGGCGACGTTCGCTGCCCTGACGTGCGAGATGGCGTGCGGCGCCCTTGATGGCGAGATTATTGGCTTCGGTCGCTCCGGAGGTGAAGACAATCTCTCTCGGTGTGGCCCCGATCAGCGACGCCACGGCCGCACGGGCGTTTTCAACCGCCTCGGCAGCCAGATCACCCGCCTTGTGGCCCTCGCTATGCGGGTTCCCGTAATGCTCGCTGAACCAGGGCAACATCGCCGATACCACTTCCGGGTCGCAGCGCGTCGTGGCCTGATTATCGAGATAGATCATGCCGCTTTTTTCCCCAGACGGCCCGCCATGTCCCGATAGGCCAGAATAAACCCGTCAATCTGGCTTTCTGTCGCATTCCAGGGAAGCGATACCCTGATGGCACAGGCGGCATCGTCACCCAGCCCCATGGCCTGAAGCACGTGGGACGCCGTTACCTTGCCTGATGAGCATGCCGAGCCGGTCGAGACCGCATAGCCTGCCAGATCGAGCATCATGAGCTGCGTCTGGGCCGAAACCCCGTGCAAGATCAGCGATGTCGTATTGGGCAGGCGCGGACGGCCGCCCCCTCCGGTTATCATCGCCCCGCAGGATAATGCCGCCTCATCGACACGGTCGCGCAAAGCGGCAATCGGTGCCCAGTCCTGCGCCGCAGCCAGTTCGAAGGCAGCGGCCATGGAAGCAATGGCTGGCAGGGCCTGTGTGCCACCACGCCGCCCCCGTTCCTGACCGCCACCACGCAGCATGGGCGCAACATGTCCCTCGGCGCCGAGAACAAGAGCCCCTGCCCCCTTGATGCCTCCCGCCTTGTGTCCGGAAATCCCGAGGCTGGCCAGCCCCTCGACGGTCAATCTTGACTCGCCCTCGACATGGCGCCCCGCCAATTGCACGGCATCGACATGAAGCAGCGCGCCATATCGCGTGCACAACATCCTGATGGGCTCGATGGGGTGCAGGATGCCCGTCTCATTATTGGCAGCCATGGCGCAGACAAGTGCCGGACCACCGCGCTGGAGCGCCGTCTCGAGCGCCTGAAGGCACAAACTGCCATCGGACAATACTGGCAGAACTTCATGATCGGGCGAGGCCATACGCACGGCATCATGCTCGGTTGCGCCGATCAGCAGACGCCTGCCCTCACCGAAAGCATGAATTGCCAGTGCATTGGCCTCGGTACCGCCAGAGGTGAAAACCACCTGTTCCGGCCCGGCATTCCAGAAACGGCCAATCGTTTCCCTGGCAGATTCCAGCAGGCGGCGCGCCTCGCGGCCCGGCCCATGTACCGATGACGGATTACCTGTAAGGCGCACAGCATCGAGCATGGCAGCCATGGCGCCATCACGCAGAATTTCGGTAGCATTCGCGTCAAGATAAACGGTCATGCGCCTATAAATCGGTTTGGGCCGGGCAAGTGCAAGTCAAAACCTCACGCAGGTGAAATCGTGCCCCTTGACGATTTCTGTGGAATTTTACCCTACAGCCTCGTTATACACTGCGCCAATGATGGCGTGGCGGTCGTTTGCGGTGGGCGTTCTACCCCCCGAAAAATGCCCGCGCCGCGTCAGGGAATATCGGCCTGGTATTCTCTCACCGTCGAGGAGCTTGTCCATGTGCGTTTCAACGCCTGTCGAATCCCTTCGTGGCTTTCACCCTCGACCAGCCGTTCACACGGTACAGTACGGCTGACGCTTCCGCGCCGTTCATCATGAGCCGCTTCGCAGAGGGTCTTTTGCCCCTTCTCGTGCAAGCCTCGCGCGATCAGGTTCATTTCTCACAATAAAAACACATTCCTCTGCCGGCTTCAAATGGCCGGCAAGAGGTCAATTCGGAAGCATTTTGATGCCT
This sequence comes from Asaia spathodeae NBRC 105894, assembly GCF_025994195.1. Taxonomy (NCBI): domain Bacteria; kingdom Pseudomonadati; phylum Pseudomonadota; class Alphaproteobacteria; order Acetobacterales; family Acetobacteraceae; genus Asaia; species Asaia spathodeae. Next base: position 260,919 of record NZ_BAPY01000005.1, read on the forward strand.
GAAGTCATGTTCGCCGGCCCTGATGGCCGGTTGGAGGGTCGCTACCACCATTCTGACGAGCCGAATGCGCCGCTCGCACTGGTCTTGCATCCACATCCGCTTCACGGCGGCACCATGAACAACCGCATCACCTACACGATGTATCGGTCGTTCGAGAAAATGGGTTTTTCGGTCATGCGCTACAACTCGCGCGGCGTAGGTCGTTCGCAGGGGCGCTATGATGGCGGGATCGGCGAAATTTCAGATGCCGCCGCTGCTCTCGACTGGATGCAGATGGTCAATCCCAATTCCAGCGAGCTCTGGATTGCGGGGTATTCCTTCGGTGCCTTCGTGGGCATGCAGCTTCTGATGCGTCGTCCGGAAATCAGCGGCTGGATCAGCGTTGCCCCTCCGGCCAATGACTATGATTTCGGCTTTCTGGCGCCCTGTCCCTGCGGCGGGCTGATGATCGCGGGCGACAAGGATGACATGGCCCCCGAGCCAGGCATTCGCAAGCTGGTCGACAAGCTGAACACCCAGAAGAATGTCGAGGTCGATTATCGCATCTTCGAGGGCGCCAACCATATCTTCGCAAGCGAGGCCGAAAAAGTCGCTTCTGCGCTCGAAGACCATGTGACGGTGATGCGCAACCGCCGCGTTCTGGCGATTGCCGCAGACTGATCTGCACCCAATGGCGCAGATATTTCAAAAGGCGGGGGCTTTCCCCGCCTTTTTTATTGAGGTTTCGTACCGCTTGATGGTGGTCACGGTCGGCTTTGCGCTCTTTTCATGCTACGACCCCCAGCCTCAACCCGCCTCATGATAGTGGATAGACCGATATGGCAGAGCACGCGCTGAAAAGTCCTTTTCTGAAAGAGGCTGACGCTCGGGGCTATATTTTCCAATGCACCGACCTTGCCGCTCTTGATGACGCCCTGTGCGCTGGTCCGGTCACGGGCTATATCGGTTTTGACCCGACAGCCGACTCGCTTCATGTCGGCAACGCCCTCTCCATCATGATGCTGCGCCTGATGCAGCGCCACGGCCATCGCCCTATTGCCCTGATGGGCGGTGGCACGGCCAAGATCGGCGATCCGTCCTTTCGCGACGAAGCACGCGCCCTGATGAGCCCCGAAAAGCTCGCGCATAATCTGGCTGGCATCGAGGTCAGTCTGCGCCAGTTTCTGAGCTTCGGCTCGGGCCCAAGCGATGCGATGCTGGCCAATAATGCCGAGTGGCTCGATCGCCTTTCCTATATCGAGCTGCTGCAGGATGTCGGCGTGCACTTCTCGATCAGCCGCATGCTTTCCTTTGAAAGCGTCAGGCAGCGCCTTGACCGTGAACAGGGCCTGACCTTTCTCGAATTCAACTATTCGATCCTGCAATCCTACGATTTCCGCGAGTTGAACCGTCGTCATGGCGCAGTTCTGCAAATGGGCGGCTCTGATCAATGGGGCAATATCGTTGCCGGTATCGATCTGGCACGCCGCACGGATTCGAAACAGGTCTTTGGTCTGACGACGCCGCTGGTCACCACGTCATCCGGCGCGAAAATGGGCAAATCGGCCAATGGCGCTACCTGGCTAAGCGCGGAAAAGCTTCCGGTGTTCGAATACTGGCAGTTCTGGCGCAACACAGAAGACGCCGATGTCGGGCGCTTCCTCAAATTCTTCACGGATCTGCCGGTTGAGGAATGCGAGCGCCTTGGCGCCCTGGAAGGGGCTGCGATCAACGAAGCCAAGAAAATCCTGGCCACAGAAGCAACGGCAATCTGCCACGGGCGCGAAGCCGCTCTTGCCGCGGCAGAAACGGCGCGTCAGGCTTTCGAGACAGGCGGTCTGGCGACCGATCTGCCCTCGCGCGATCTGCCAAAAGCCGATCTGGAAACAGGAATTCCGGCTTTCCGCCTCTTTGGTGAGTCTGGTCTCGTTGCGACAAACAGCGAAGCACGACGGCTGATCCGTGGTGGCGGCGCACGTCTGAACGACGAGCCCATACAGGATGAGAACCGCGTCATCACCTCTGATGATCTGGTTGAGGGCGTACTCAAGCTTTCTTCAGGCAAGAAACGCCATCTTCTGCTGCGTCCGGCCTGACGTCTACCCGTAGGGTCAGACCTATACAGGTAACACGCTGTTTTCGCGCCCGCTTGGGTTGATGCCACAGCGCATGAACCTCCTGTCATGCTGCGTCACGCCACGGGAGTGACGCAGCACACTATTGCCGAATCGAAACTTCTCCCATGATCGCCTGCGTGACACGACGATCATGGGAGACCGAAAAATGGGTGCCTTCTTCAAACGCCCGCGTTACTGGCGCTATGCCCTGACCGATCTGGGCGGGCTTGCCTTCGCTGCTGCCTGGGGGATGCGGGGCCTTGCTGTGCTGAATTGGCCTCTCTGGATATGTGGCACCCTTCTTGCCGCCATCACCCTTCCCCTTGCCTGGGGTTTTCTGACACGCGATCTCGCTCTCGGCCGGCCGGAATTTGTGATTGATCGTGTTCTTGCGGCCCGCACCAGACGCGCGCGTGTCATACTGCTAATGGTTGCGGGAACAATGTTGTCGATCCTGCATAGACCCGATCTCATGCTGCTCGTCGCGGGTCTCGTGATCGGAGCCTCCTACCTGCCATTGGGGCGGGCAATGAAAGAGCCTGTCCATATCGGTACAGGCCTCGCCATTCTGCTCGTCACACTTTTTTCTCTGGCGCTCCCTCAGCCCTGGCACATGCTGGTTGCCGGACTCGGTACCGCGACATCCTGCTGGCTGGGCGCAGCCCTGCGTCTCATGAAAAGCCTTCCGCCCCAGGCGGTTCGGGAAACAGCGCCTGAGCCCGTCCGCGCCGGAGCACCTGACGTACAGGTGCTTTCATGAGCGAGACGCAACGCCTTACCCGCGCCGCGCTGGTTCGCCGCTTCAGCTTTGCCTTCTATCTTCTGCTTTATCCCCTGCCCTGGCTCGCACGAGGCACGACACCGCTCGCTGTCATCGCTTTTCTCTGCGGCGCCGGGCTCTTTCTGGTCCTGCCTTTCCTGCCGGGGCGCTTTGCTCTCACGGTCGGTCTGCGGGCTGGTGTCTATGCCCTGATCGGCGCAGCGCTTATTCCGTTCGGGGGATATTGGGGAATCTTCTTTATCTCGGCGGCAGCTACCTGCGGGGCCATACGCTCGCGCGTTTCCCGTTTTTGCGCCCTCGCCCCTATTCTTGCCGCTTATGGCTTCCTGAGCTGGCGTCTCGATGAGGGACTGATCGGCAGTCTGATCACTCTCGTCGTGGCGCTTGGCGTTCTGACCACGACCAGACTGTCGATGGATCTCCATAGACAGAACGAAGCTCTGGCGGCTGCGCAGGAGGAGATCAGGGCGCTGACGCTCATGACAGAGCGCAAGCGTTTCGCCCGTGATCTGCATGATACGCTCGGACACTCCCTGACCCTGATTGCCCTCAAGGCAGACCTCGCCCTGCGTCACCTCCCGGATAATCCGCAGGGGGCCGCCTGCGAACTCCATGAGATCGGCGAGAAAACGCGTCAGGCGCTTGCCGAGACGAGGCTCGCTGTCTCGGCCATACGCCTGACCAGCCTGAAGCAGGAACTGGCCGACGGCTGTCTTGCGCTCCAGGACGCTGGCATTTCTGTCGCCGTGAATGGTGACACCACATTGATGCCTCCCCGATCGGAAGCGGTGCTGATCATGGTGCTGCGCGAAGCCTTGACCAATATCCTGCGTCATGCCGGGGCAGAGACATGCGGCATCACCTTCCGGCGCAATGCCCGCGATCAGGCAGAACTCGAAATACGCGACACCCGTTCGCGGGAGACGGAGGAGGAAATCACCCTTTCATTCCGGGAGGGGAATGGTATAACGGGCATGCGTGCGCGCCTGGTCGAGCTTGACGGCAGCCTTGTCATCACCCCTCGACGCGATGGAACGACGCTCCTTGTCACGCTAGGGAATGCTCCATGAGACAGAAGCTGCGGCTTGTTCTGGCTGAAGATCAGGTCATGCTTCTGGAGGCCTTTGTCTCCCTGCTCTCCCTGGAACCCGATTTCGAGATCGTCGGCAAAGCCACCAACGGGCGCGACGCACTCGCGCTTGTGCAGACACTCCGCCCGGATATTCTTCTCACCGATATCGAAATGCCTGAACTCGGCGGCATCGAACTGGCGGAAAAGCTTTATACAACCAAGGCCCATACGGTCGTTGTGATCGTCACCACCTTCGCGCGGGCGGGCTATATGAAGCGGGCGCTCAATGCAGGTGTCAGAGGCTATCTCCTGAAAGACGCGCCTCTTGCCCAACTTGCCGAAGCCTTGCGCAATGTCGGCCGCGGCGGGCGCGCCATAGACCCCACCCTCGCGCAACAGGTCTGGGACGCGGCCCATGATCCGCTCAATTCCCGCGATCGGGCCATTCTGCGACTGGTCGAGTCAGGGCGTTCGAGCGAACAGATCGCAACGCTGTTCGACCTGTCGCCCGGCACGCTTCGCAACTGTTTTTCAGACATCATTCAGAAGATCGGGGCCAGAAACCGTGTGGAGGCCAGCCGCATCGCCCGCCAGAATGGCTGGCTCTGATCAGCTCAGAATGGCGACCACGCGCTCAAGCACGCGCTTCTGGTCATAGAGCGCGACAGCACGCGCACGGGCAGCCTCCCCCATCGCGTGACGGCGCGACGGATTGCGAACCAGCTCCGTCAAGGCCTCCGCCAGAGGCGCGGCGAGACCCGGCGGCACGAGAAGCCCGGACTCTCCCGGCACAATCTGTTCGGCAGGGCCACGGATATCGGTTGCCACCACAGGCAGGCCGGTCAGCATGGCCTCGATAACCGACATCGGCAGCCCCTCGAAATGGCTCGGCAGGGTGAAGATATCGGCAGCCGCCAGCACGCGCTGCGTATCGTCGCGATAGCCCAGCAATCTGAGGCGGGACCCCAGAATTTCCGTCGCACGCGCGAATTCCTGCTCCATCATGTCTCCATGATCTGAAGGCAGACGCTCACCGACGATCACGAGCACCGCGTCAGGAACGCTCTCCATGGCGCGCAGCAATTCGGGGTAGCCCTTGTGCCGGACGATACGCGACACGGCGATGATCACGACCTGATCGTCACCCAGACCGAGCGCCTGACGTATCTCCGCGCGCGCCTGGGCATCTGGCTTGTAGCGCGCCGGATCGCGCCCATTGCCAATGCCTTGAGCCCCACGATGAATATACAGTCTTCGTGCATCGCGCGCCTCTGCATGCGAGACGGTCATGTAGCGATCGGTAATCTGCCCGGCGGCCCATTCGAGAACAAAAGACAGGGCGCGACGCTTGAGGGAGCCTGGCTGATTGAACAGAAAGCCGTGGCAGGTATAGGCGATGCAGGGGACGCCGCACCACCACGCCGCCACACGCGCCAGCAGCCCGCTGATGGGCATATGGCCATGAACGAGATCCGGCTGCATGCGCCGGATCAATCGGATGAGAGCCCGAAGCGCCCGGAACTGGGCAATGGGTGAATAGGAACGCGCCATTGGCAGCGCATGCACCACGAACCCGTCCTCACGCAGTGTCGCGAGATGCGGCCCGTCTGCACAGCCACCTTCCACATGATGCCCGGCGTCACGCAGCGCCTGCATGAGTGGATGCAGAAACTGCTTCATGGCAAAATCGACATTCGCGATTTCGAGAATACGTTTGCTGCCCTCTCCCCCGGCACGGCTCGGAGGCCGCTTGCGGCGCCAGATCATTCCGGTACGCGCTCCATGACCCATTGCACGACCTGCCTTGCAGGCAGAGGCTCACTTCTGTGAGGGAGCTCCGGCAATGCAGGCGCGCCAGCAGTCGTCGAAGACTGCGTATCCGCAGTCGCATCAGCCCCGGTTTCGCCTGGCTCTCCCGGCTGGGAGGGAGGCATTGTCTCGCCCTCAGGAGCCGCTTCGGCCTCCCCGGGCTCCCGCGAAGCCGGGGTTGTCACCGCATCGCTATCGGTCGACACCGGCGCCACCTCAGCCGCAGGCGGGCGAATGACGATCTGGTGGCTTGCTACCGGCTTTTCACCCCCTGCATAGACACTCCGTTCCAGAGAGAGCACGCCCCCCTCCTGTCGAAAGCGCCAGATCATCCCGCCTGCATGCATCAGTACTTCGTCCCCATCAGGGGCGAGTTCGGCCTGAACCGAGGGATGGAGATGAAAGCGCAGGGCAAAGGCCACCCGACGTTCGCCATCGACACATTCCTCGCCACGAAGATCCTCTCCTGTGGGACCGAGATAGAGCCGACGGCGCCAGCTGGCCCCAAAACCGGGATACCAGCCATCATGCTGACCATCGACCCAGTGCGCGCCATCCTGACTCTGATGGGTAAGTGTTACATGGGCGGGGCGACGGGCGATCGTGCCCGCCGGGGTAAAGTCGCAGCAGGAGGTTTCCTCAACCACAAGCGAGCTATGCGCGGCGGTCTCGCGCAGCGCCTGTTTCCACATACCGGTCGAGGCAGCACCACAATTGACGAAAAGACGCTGCCTGCCATGCGAGAACTCCAGCGCAAGCGGCGCGGCATGAGCATTGCCGTCATGGGGGGCGCCTGCAGGAGGCGCGCCATCGACGAAAAGAAGCGCCTTGCCTGCTGAAATACGCCAGAACCCGCCATCGGGCATCGATGACGCCAGAAGGCGCTGACGTGCCCCGTACTGGATGATCCGGTCTATCTGACGGTCATCCTGCTCCTTGCTGCCGTGAAACAACGCCAGACTGCCATCGCCATGACGCAGGGCTCGCAGAACCGGGCAGATACGGGCGAGCGCGTTCTGTACTTTCTCAGAAGGTGAAAGCTGCGCCATACGCATGAACACGCTGATTTCGGCCAGTTCGCGCGCGGCTTCCATCTGCGCCTGCGGACTCCGTTCGCGCAGCGTACCATCGGGCAGCGTCAGACGATCCAGTTCCTGCTCGAGATAGCGATGAAAGCGGTGCAGAAACCCGGTCTGCGACGGGATCGCCACCGCGACCGCGAGCAGCCCCTTGAGAGCGGTCAGATTGCGCCATCCCTGCTCGGCCAGCGGCAGCATGATGGAAATCAGGCGTCCCTCGACCAGAAGGCGATCCATCACTTTCTGACGAAACGCCTCGCTTGCGGAAGATGCAAAGAAATCGAAATGACCAAGCCAGGAGGCCAGTCGCGCTCCGGTTGCAGGGGCGTTGAGCACCAGCGGATCGATGGGTGGCTGATCGAGCCAGCTGCCGACAATCGAGCGGGCATAGAGACGGGCTTCGTCGCTGCCAAGTGCGCGCAAATCGCGCAGCCAGGTGAAGCCCTGAAGCCATTCGCGCGTGACCGGGGCCAGATCGGCATATTCCCAGTCATGCGCGCGCAAGGGGATGTTGCGGCCTTCGAAACGGGCCGCACCGCTCACCAGCAGCGCACCATGGTCAGGATTGCCCGGCCAGATATCGCGTATCGCATGAACGGGACGATCGGGCGCACGGGCGATGCCCGGCACGCTCGATGGAAGCCGGGCTAATGAAAGACGAGCTTCACGCGCCCAGCGTCCGAACATGCCGGTAGGTTCCCTCGGTCAGAAGATCAGGACAGGCTCCCCGCCTGTCTCAAAGAGTTGATTGCAGCAGCATAATCATCCTGACCGTAGATGGAAGTCCCTGCGACCATCATATCGGCACCAGCGCCCGTTGCGAGCGACGCGGTGGTGAGGTCGATCCCCCCATCCACGCCGATGCGGATATCACGGCCCGTCGCATCGGCCATCTGGCGTAGCTTGCGGATCTTGGGCACCTGGCTCTCGAGGAATTTCTGCCCGCCAAAGCCCGGATTGACCGTCATCACCAGAATGATGTCGACCAGATCGAGCACATATTCGAGCGCCTCGGGCGGCGTGCCGGGGCAGATGGCAATACCCGGCTTCTTGCCGAGCGCACGGATATGCTGAAGCGTGCGATGCACATGCGGATTGTTTTCCACATGAACATGGATATGGTCCGCCCCAGCCTTGGCAAAGGCTTCGATGAACGCATCGGCGGGCTCGATCATGAGATGCACGTCAAAGGGCTTGTCCGTTCGGTTGCGCAGGGCGGCAACCATGCCGGGGCCGAAGGTCATGTTCGGTACGAAATGCCCATCCATGACATCGAGATGCAGCCAGTCGGCCCCATCACGCACCACGGCCTCGACCTCCGCACCCATACACGCAAAATCGGCACTGAGAATGCTCGGGGCAATCAGGGGGGTTTTCAGCTGGGGCATTATCCTACCTTTTCTCTAACGCAGATCTGTTTCAGGTGCTTTTGCGCAGCCTTGCCGCGAAAAATCCATCCATCCCGCCATGCTCGGCCCACATGCCGGGATGTGTACGGAATGTTCCCTGTTTCGTCAGGGCTTCGGGCATGGAGGCGAGGTCTTCGGCTGTGAAAGGCTCCAGCACCCAGCCACGCTTGAGGGCTGCGGCGACGCGCTGCGGGCCTTCCTCATCCTGAAGCGAACAGACGGCATAAAGCAGCACACCGCCGGGCTTGAGCATGGCTCCAGCCGCGTCGATCAGACGGTCCTGATCCTTGGCCAGAGCCAGCACATCACGCGGGCGCTTGACCCAGAGCACATCGGGGTGACGGCGCAGCGTGCCGGTAGCAGAGCACGGCGCATCAAGCAGGACGGCATCGACCTTTTCTTCAGGCTGCCAGACGAGCGCATCGGCGATAACGACCTTCGCGTCCAGCCCCAGCCGGTCGAGATTCTGTTTAAGACGCTTCGCCCGCGTCTCCTCGCGTTCGACCGCAATAACCTCGGCGCCTGCCACAGCAAGCTGGGCGGTCTTGCCGCCCGGTGCCGCACAGAGATCGATCACGCTCTGGCCGGGCTGAATGTTCAGCAGACGCGCCGGCATGGTGGCAGCTGCGTCCTGCACCCAGAAAGCGCCCTCGTCGAAGCCCTCCAGTTCGGTCACGCGCGTACCTGGCGCGAAACGCAGGCTGCCATTGGGCATGACCTCACCGCCCTCGGGAGCGGCAGCGCCGGGGCGCAGGGTCAGATCGATGGGTGCCTCACGGTGCAGGCCTGCCGCGATATCGCGCGCGCGCTTGTCCCATGCGGTCCAGAGCCAGGCAGGCACGTCCAGACGATCGGCATCAAGTCCTTCCGCCAGCTCATCGCCATCACGCGCGACACGGCGCAGCACAGCATTGGCAAGCCCTGCAAAGGGCGCCAGCCCGCGACGGCGCAGCAGCGAGACGATGGTGCCGACAGCGGCATGAGGCGGGGTTTCGAGATGACGAAGCTGTGCCACCCCCATGAGCAACGCGCAGCGTACGGGAGCAGGCGGCTCACGTCGCAGCAGCGGCTGAAGCAGCTCGGTCATGCTGCCCATATGGCGCAGAACGGTTGCCGCCAGACGATGCGCACTGGCGCGGTCGCGCGGATCGGTCAGCGCGCTGCGGTCGAGCGTCGTCTCCAGCATGCGTCGATGCTCGACGACACCGCAGAGAATATCGAAGGCCAGATCGCGTGTCGGATCGGCGGGAATCTGTGAAGGTGCTTTGGACATTGCCTTGCCAATGGCATTTCGCGAAGCGGCGCGCTACCCCTTCCTGCATCCGAACAGCAACAACTTACGGAACCGGCCATGTCAAACGACACGCTTTCTTCCCGTCTCGATCAGATCCGCGCCCGTATCGGGCATGAATGCGTGCGCGTCGGACGCCCGGCAGAAGCTGTCAGACTGGTCGCGGTCAGCAAGTTTCACCCGGCCTCTGCCGTCGAGGAAGCCCTGAACGCGGGGCAGAGGATCTTTGGCGAAAACCGTGTGCAGGAAGCCAAAGAGAAATTTCCGGCCCTGCGTGAACGCTGGCCCGATCTGAAGCTGCATATCATCGGCAGCTTGCAAACGAACAAGGCGCTGGAGGCCTGCCGTCTCGCGGATGTCATCGAGTCCGTCGATCGCCCCGGCCTGGTCGATGCGCTGTCACGCGCTGCTGACCGCCTCGGGCAGCTGCCTGATCTGTTCGTTCAGGTGAATACGGGCGACGAGCCGCAGAAATCTGGCGTGCCTCGCGACGAGGCCTCACAGTTCATCACCCTCTGCAAGACCCGTTTCGGCGACTCCCTCAAAGGCATGATGTGCATTCCGCCTGAAGAGGAAGACCCGGCGCCCCATTTCGCTTTTCTGGCGCGGCTCGCACATGAACATGAATTAATCGAATGTTCGATGGGGATGTCTGCCGACTTCGAAACGGCCATCGCGCACGGGGCCACGCTCGTCCGTGTCGGCACCGCCATCTTCGGCAGCCGTCCCAGACCCTGATTTCACAAGAGCCACTGCGATAGCGTGCTTGCGGTCGCCGGAAAAACCATCGTATGGCAGGCTTTATGTCAGTGATCGCTCACATCTATGTGTGCGACGCAGCGTGCTTGCCATGAGTTGGAACAGAAATGACAGACAGGCCTGACGGATTGCCAGGTTCGACAAACGCCGCAGCACCAGCCAGTGCGAAGACGGCGACCGACGGACACGGCTCAATCCGTGAGTTCGGCGCGACTGAAGATTTGCACAAGAAGGCACCGGTCGGCCTCGCGGGGCTTCTGGGTGTGCTGGGCGTCGTCTATGGCGATATCGGCACGAGCCCGCTCTACGCCTTTCAGGCCTCGGTCCAGATTGTCGGTTCCATTCGTCACCCGGCAGAAAGCTGGGAGATCATGGGCATTGAAAGCCTGATCTTCTGGGCGTTAATGCTGGTCGTGACGATCAAATACGTCATGCTGGTGATGCGGGCGGATCATGATGGCGAGGGCGGGATCATCGCCCTCATGTCGCTGGCCCAGCGCGTCTGCAAATCACCGAAATTCCGATGGATCTTTGGCATTGTTGGCATTGGCGGCGCCTGCCTTTTCTTCGGTGACGGCATCATCACCCCTGCCGTTTCGGTGCTTTCAGCCATTGAAGGCATTGAGGTCTCTGTCCCCTCGGCCTCGCATATCATCATCCCGGTGGCGATCATCATCCTGATTGCGCTTTTCAGCGCGCAGGCTCTTGGCACGGGCAAGATCGGCCGTGCCTTTGGCCCTATCATGATGGTGTGGTTCCTGACGCTGGCAGTGATGGGCATTCACTCCATCATGCAGACGCCCGGCATTCTCATGGCGCTCTCGCCCTATTATGCCGCGCAGTTTGTCTTCTATCACGGCTGGCTTGCCTTTATCGCGCTTGGCTCGGTCGTGCTCTCCGTGACAGGTGCCGAGGCGCTTTATGCCGATATGGGGCATTTTGGCCGTGCCCCGATCCGTTATGCCTGGCTGTTCTTCGTTCTGCCTTCGCTGACGCTCAACTATCTCGGTCAGGGCGCATTGCTGCTGCGCAACCCGGCCGCGCTGCAGAACCCGTTCTATCATCTGGCCCCCGGCTGGGCGCAGATCCCGCTTCTGCTGCTTGCCACCATGGCGACAGTCATTGCGAGCCAGGCCGGTATCTCCGGCGGGTTCTCTCTCTGCCGCCAGCTCATTCAGCTCGGTTATCTGCCGCGCATGCGCATCATGCACACCAATGCAGAAGAAGAAGCGCAGATCTATCTGCCCGTCTTCAACTGGGTGCTGGCTCTGGGTTCGATCCTGCTCGTTCTCTCCTTCCGCTCGTCCTCGGCTCTGGCCGCGGCTTACGGCATTGCCGTGACCGGCACCTTCATGTGCACCGCCGTGCTGGCGATGGTCGTGTTCCGCCGCGTGTTCAACTGGAGCGTGCCGCTGGCCGGTCTCGTGTTCGGGTTCTTCCTGATCAGTGACGGCACGTTCTTTGCAGCCAATGTCCTGAAAATTCCCGATGGGGGCTGGGTGCCCCTCGCGATCGGTGTGTCGGCAACGATCCTCATGACAACATGGGCACGTGGCCGCAGCCTTATCCGCGCGCGTCAGGCTGCGGACTCGCTGCCCATGGCGTCGTTCCTCGCACGCCTGCCGCAATCGCGCACCGTGCGCGTGCCTGGAATGGCCGTGTTCCTGACCGCCAATCCCGACACGGTGCCGACCTGCCTGCTGCATAATCTCAAGCATAACAAGGTGCTGCATGATCATGTGCTGTTCGTTACCGTGCAGAACCTCGATCAGCCGGAAGCAGAGCGCGGCCACCGCGCCATGGTGCAGGAACTCGCGCCGAACATCTATCGGGTGATCGTACGCTACGGCTTCATGGAAATGCCTAATCTGCCCAAGGCACTCGAAGAGCTGAATGCCGCCGGGGTCGAGTTCGACGCGATACAAGCCTCCTATTTCGTCTCCCGTGAGCTGGTGGTGCGCTCTACCCTGTCCAAACTCTCGATCTGGCGCATGTGGCTGTTCCTGCTGATGGTGCGTAATGCCACCCCCAGCACCGAGTTCTTCCGCATTCCGCCAGACCGCGTGGTCGAGCTGGGCGTGAGGATCGCAATCTGAGCGACCCCACCCCGCTCTCGCTTTACGTGCATTGGCCATTCTGTCTGGCGAAATGCCCCTATTGCGATTTCAACTCCCATGTGCGGGACGAAATTCCCCACCAGCGTTTCACGACCGCGCTGAGGCAGGAGCTCGCCTCTGACGCTGCCCGCACGGGACGGCGGGCCTTGCGCTCGATCTTTTTCGGCGGGGGTACCCCCTCCCTGATGCAGCCCGAGACCGTCGCGTCGCTGATCGAGGATGCACGCAGGCATTTCGACGCGCCTGAAGATCTTGAAATCACGCTCGAGGCCAATCCCACCAGTGTCGAGCGCGGCAAGCTCGCCGCGTTTCGTGAGGCCGGCGTCAATCGTGTCTCTCTGGGCATACAAAGTCTGGACGAGACAGATCTGCGTTTTCTGGGGCGTGAGCATTCGGCTTCCCAGGCCATTGCCGCGCTCGAAACCGCACGCAACCTGTTTCCCCGGCTGTCTTTTGACCTCATCTATGCGCGCCCCGGCCAGACCCTGAGCGCATGGGAGGCTGAATTGCGTCGGGCGCTCGATCTCGCCTCCGATCATCTCTCGCTCTATCAGCTGACCATCGAGCAGGGAACGAAGTTTGAAGGGCTTTACCGGCAAGGGCGTTTCGTTCTGCCTGAAGAAGACGATGCAGCCCTTCTTTACGAAAAGACCGCCGAGATTGCCGGTTTCTACGGGCTGCAGGATTACGAGATCTCGAACTACGCTCGCCCCGGCGCGGAGAGTCGTCACAACCTGACCTACTGGCGCTATCAGGATTATATCGGCATCGGCCCGGGTGCCCATGGGCGCCTGACACTCGACGGCGCGCTCATGGCCACACGCCGCCACAGAGCGCCGGAGATCTGGGCGGATCGTGTCGAGCAGCGCGGGAGCGGCTCAACCGACGAAACCCCGCTTTCCTCCGAAGAGCGCGGACGCGAATCCCTGCTGATGGGCCTGCGCCTGCGTGAAGGCATCGCGCTTGACTGGTTTGAAGAGCGTACTGGCCGCAGGATGGAGGATTGCGTCGACGCACGCATTCTCGAAGGCGCGCTCGAGGAAGACTATCTGACGCTCACCGAACAGCGCCTGATTGCGACCGATGAGGGGCGTATCAGGCTTGAAGCCCTGCTCGGGGCACTCGTCCTCTAGGGCTACGACAACCCTGAACGGCGCAGCGTTTGTTTTTCCGCAAGGCTGCGGCCCAAAGGCGCAAACGCCTGCTTCCCTTGCGACACCGATCAGCTAGAAACGAGTAACGGGGGAACCCTTCCCCCTTCTCGGAGTAAGAGCTTTCCATGCGTCGTTTCCTTGCCAGTCTGGCTCTTGCCGCCCTTACGATCGGTTCAGCCCATGCCGGGGCTTCCTCAGGACCGGAACTCGTCATTGCCGATAATGACTATCTCGGCCCGGGTGGCTCAAACATCCAGTCCGTCATCCCGCTGCTGAACAACCCGAAACTCCGGGTGCTCGGCCTGACAGTGGTGGCGGGCGATGACTGGGAAAATGCCGAGAGCGCGCGCATCCGTCGCTTCCTCGAGATTTCCGGCCATCGTGATGTGCCGGTATTCGACGGGGCAACGCAGCCTCTGGTCAACACAGTGGCCCTTACCCGCCTGCGAGAGCAGCAATTCGGCACCCTCCCCTGGAAAGGCGCCTGGGGCGGCCTGGGTTCGATGAGCAAGACGCCTGACACGCAACCGGCCGTCGCCACAACGCCCGATGGTGCCCCCACGCTCCAGCCACAGGGTATTCCGGCCGCCCTGTTCATGATCCAGCAGGTTCATGCCCACCCGCATGAGGTGACGATCATCGAAGCGGGGCCGATGACCAATCTCGCACTCGCCATCAGGCTCGACCCGAGCTTTGCCAGCACGGCCAAGCAGCTCGTCTTCATGGGCGGGTACCTTGATCTGTCAATGATGTCCGTCACGGGCAATGCCGATAACGGTTCGGATTTCAACCTGATCTTCGATCCGGAAGCGGCGCATATCACCCTCACCGCACCCTGGCCGCGCATCACCTCGGTGGCCAATGTCTCCAACGATGTGGTGCTGTCGAAAGACGAAGTCGCCGCTATCGCACATAACCACAAGACGCCGGTCACAGATTATCTGGTGAAATACAACGTGCCGCTTGCGATGTGGGACGAGGTCACGAGCGCGATTGTGGCCGATCCGGCACTCGTGACCAAGGCACAGGATGCCTATATGGATGTCGAGATCAGCAAGGGCATTGGCTATGGCCACGCCTATGTCTGGCCCGACTCTCTCGCCCCCAGGGGGATGGGCGTGCGCAAGGTGCGTATCATCCAGGCCATCGACACCGCCCGGTTCAAGAAAGACTATGCCGACTGGGCGCAGGGCTTCATGGGTAAGCACTGATCTTGCTCAACATGATCAAACTGGTGGTTGGATGCACCACACTCGATGAACTCGCTGCCTGGATGCAGCGCGGCGAGCGCGTCGAGGGATATGGTGTGATCCGCACCCGCACCATGCCGAAACAGGCAGATGAGATCAGCGGACAGGGCTCGCTCTATCGTGTCATGGGCGGGTTGGTTCTGTGCCGTCAGCCTATCGTCGGGTTTCGCCCCTTCACCAGACCCGACGGGCAGCTCGGCACGCATATCCTGGTGACAGACGACATCATCCCCGTGCATCCACGGGCCATGCGTCCGTTTCAGGGCTGGCGCTACCTCAAGTCTGAGGACGCCCCACCCGATCTGGGCGGTGGAAGCGCCGTCTCAGGTATCGAGGATCTGCCGCCCGCCCTGCGTCGCAGCCTCTCCGAACTCTGCCTGATCTGAGGCGGGGTGGCGGCGCGCCAGACGAAGAAGCAGCGCCTCGTCACGCAACAGAGAGATGATTTCCGGCAGGGCCTCGCCTCTGGCGAGCGCCTCGTTCCATCCTTCGAAACGGGCCGCCTCGTCTGCATTCTGATCCCGAAGGCCATTCTGCATATCGAAGCGGTAGAGCGTCATCTCGCCACTCAGCCGACGCAACGCTCTCAGCGTTTCCTGACGGATCAGAAAATCGCCGTCGTGCAACTGCACGGCCAGCCCGCCGAAAAGCGGCAGCCCCCCGCGTGAGAATTCGGCCGCAATCGTGGTCATGCCTGCCTCACGCTGCGCCTTGTCCGTCTCACCCGGCAGAAGGTCGCCGCGCAGAACAAGGCTCGCATAGCGGAAATTCGCCTCAATGGCGCGCTTCACCAGCCCGTCACGATCGGCATCGCTGCGCTGAGGCCAGAGCAGCAGCACACAGAACAGGGCGATACCGCTGCCGATCAGATTATCCAGCACTCTCGCCCAGATAATACCGCCCCCCGGCATCACGGCCTCGGCAATCACCACGACAAGGCCGGTCAGGAAAAACACCAGCATGGTGTAATTGACCGCCCTCGTGGCAATGGCGGCGAGCGACATGAAGACTGCGACGACCAGAAGGGCCGGTTTACCTGGCAGGACCAGCGCACAAAGCGCAGCCAGAAGACTGCCGCCGACACTGCCGATCACACGCTCGACGCTGCGCACCAGCGTGACATTGCCTGCGGGCTGCATCACGAGCAGGGCGGCGATCAACGCCCAGTAGGAAAATCCCTCCCCCCCATAGAGACAGACGATCTGCGTCAGTGTCAGGGCGAGGGAAAGACGGCAGGCATGACGCCATATCGCAGGTGTAAGCACCCTCAGTGCAGCGCCCTGCGCTGCCTCCGCCTCCAGATGGCGGCGCGAGAATGCTGCGATCATGCGCTCGAACGCCTCGGCGCAGGCAATGATCGGCATGGCATGTACCACGCCCCCGATACGCGCCTTGCGATCCAATGTCTGGGCCAGCTGGCCGAGAATTCTGAAATCGGGTTCGGGTCGGGCCGCCTGACGCATACATTCATGGCAGGCCATCCCGAGACGGGCGAGCAGATTGCGCAACTCAGGCGCGAGAGGCCCGGCCTCTGCCTGGTGTTCCAGCGCCAGAAGCGCCGTAAAGACACGCTCGGCGGCTGTAAGAGCCGCCTCCATGCGGCGCCTGAGCCGGAAATTGCCGTGTCGTGCATCGAGCACTGTCAGCAATCCACGGGCACGCTCGATGGCGTTGCGTGCTGCCTGGCGATGCACCGTTTCACGCAGCCGCCCGGCTGCAAGCTCACGCGCCATCAGGTCGAGGATATAATAGGTTGCGGCAATGCTGCGCCGTGCAGGCGCATAGGGCTGCTGCCGCCACAGCACGAGACAGAACAGCGTGGCAAGAGCGCCGCCTGCGAAGAACAGACCAGCTATCGCGGCAGCCCTTACCGGCGCAGAGGGGAACCCCGTCGCCGCGACAGCTGCACAGCCTGCCAGCACCCAGAGCTGCATGACGGCAGGAGAAAAGACGCGCGCCAGCCCACAGCCCAGACCAATCAGAGCCACCAGGGGCAAGGTCGCAAGAGAGCCGAAGACGCTCAGGGCGGAAACGATGAAAACCAGCGCCGTCCCGGCAAGTGTGAACCCGCCGAGAACCTGAAAACGTTCGCAGTCGGGACCACCTGGATCGATCAGACAGGCCCAGAAACAGGCGAAGGCGATCCAGGCCAGAACGGGCTGGTCGAAGAACAGTGACGGCGCCAGCGCCAGCGCCGTAACAAGCGCGGCACGTCCTCCCTCATACAGGCTGAGCTGTTCGGGGGAGAGCGTGATGGCATAACGCGCAAGATGATTGGTAGAGGAGGTAATCAGAGAAGCGAAAGGGCGGGAGGCAGAAAGACGGGAATGCGTCTTCATCATGCCGCAACGCTCCTTTGCAAAAAGGGGGCGCTCAGCGCCCCGTCATGATCTGCTCGACCAGTTGTCTGACTGTCGGCGTGAAGCCAGCAGCATAAAACGGATCGCTTCCGAAACGCCATGCATTGGTACCACCAAACATCAGGTTATTATCAACAACCTGATCAGCCAGTGCCTGACCGGCACTGTCATCGACATGCGCGATGTCCTGCAGGCTCTTCTGAATACAGAAGGAGCGCGGGTCAGCTTTGGCACCATTGGTGTAATTCGGCCCACGCTGGCTCCAGTTGGAGAAGCGGCATTCAGACAGGCAGCCCATGCAGGCAACCTGTTCGGCCACGATCACGCGGCTCTCTTCCGGGGTCACGAACACCAGGGTCGAGTCCGGCGTGCGCATGGCCTCGGTATAACCTGCTGCCTCCCAGGCCAGAACATGGGCGCGATCGGCTGCGGTCATGAACACCTCGCGCTTGCGCGCACCGATGCCATGAGGCGTGTCGTGCTCACCCACCGGCTCGCTACTATACGCCACTTGGCGTTCCGAGCGGCCACGCAGATTCATCATGAAGCTGTTATTCACCGCCGAGGAATAGAACCCCGTTGGCGAGAAGCGATTGAGATAGACATCGCCTTCATGCAGCTGGCGCAGGCGGCGTTTCCAGGCATCCGGAATCGGGCTTTCCTGCGTCAGAAGCGGTCGTGTGCCGAACTGGAACACGATCGGGCCGATTTCCGGATTATTGAACCAGTGCGCCCATTCCTCGAGCCACCACACGCCGCCGGCCATGATGATCGGCACGGTTTCGAGACCGAACTGGTTCATCGCCTTGCGCAGCGCCGCAACGCGCGGATACGGATCTTCCGGGTGTAGCGGGTTTTCGGTGTTCGACAACCCGTTATGCCCACCGGCACGCCACGGGTCTTCATAAACGACCGCACCCAAGAGCTCAGCGGTCTTGTGATAGGCGCGCTTCCACAGCGCGTTGAAGGCACGCGCGGAGGAGACGATCGGATAGTAATGAACGTTATGACGCGCCGCGATTTCGGAAAGACGATAGGGCATGCCTGCGCCGCAGGTGAGACCGTCGATCAGTCCGGGAGCCTGTTCGAGAATGCCCTCGATCACCAGCTCGGCGCCCCCCATCTCCCAAAGAAGATTGGCGTTGATCATGCCGTTGCTGCCAGCGATCTCGCGGGCAATCCTGACCTGTGTGATACCGCCTTCGATGGCGTAGCGAATCAGCTCTTCATGCCGTTCGCGCCGCGTGCGGCCTGAATAGGTCTGCGGAATGCGGTTGCCATCTTTATCATAACTGTCGGCATTGACGGCAGAAACAGTGCCTACGCCACCAGCGGCAGCCCAATGCCCGGCAGAAATACCAGTCGAGACCGAAACACCCTTCCCACCTTCAACAAGGGGAAGAACATCCCGGCCAGCCATGCGGACGGTATCAATCGACATCATAATCTATGTTGTACTCCGAGCGGGGCGGCTTTCGCACCGCCCCCTCATGAAACGGCAGGTCAGTCAGCGTCACGCTGTCTGGACGGACGGGACGGCTTTGCACCGACGCTTTCCGAGATATCGGCGCCCGTCTGCTGGTCGACGACACGCATCGAGAGCTTCACCTTGCCGCGGTCGTCGAAGCCGACAACCTTCACCTTCACGGCGTCACCCTGCTTGACGACATCCGTGGTCTTGGCCACGCGGGCATCGCTCAGCTCGGAGATATGCACCAGACCGTCGCGCGGGCCGAGGAAGTTCACGAAGGCGCCGAAATCGGCGGTCTTGACGACCTTGCCATCGTAGATACGGCCGATTTCCGGCTCTGCCACGATGCCCTCGATGCGCGAGATGGCCTTCTGGGCCTGCTCGTCATTGGAGGCAGCGATGGTGATCACGCCTTCATCGTTGATATCGACCTTGGCGCCCGAGAACTCGACGATCTCGCGAATGACCTTGCCACCCGAACCGATCACATCGCGGATCTTTTCCTTGGCGATGGTCATGGTCGTGATCTTCGGCGCATTGCGCGACACGCCCTCACGGCCTTCGTCGATAGCCTTCGCCATCTCGCCGAGGATGTGCAGACGGCCATCACGGGCCTGCTCGAGCGCAACCTTCATGATTTCAGGCGTGATCGAGGTGATCTTGATGTCCATCTGGAGTGCGGTGATGCCCGCTTCCGTACCGGCCACCTTGAAATCCATGTCGCCAAGGTGATCTTCGTCGCCGAGAATGTCGGAAAGAACGGCGTAGCCGCGATCTTCCTTGATCAGACCCATGGCGATACCGGCAACAGGGCGCGGCAGCGGCACGCCGGCATCCATGAGAGCCAGAGACGAGCCGCAGACGGTTGCCATCGACGAAGAGCCGTTGCTCTCGGTGATTTCAGACACGATACGCACGGTGTACGGGAAACGGTCCTTGCCCGGCAGCAGCGGGTGAAGAGCGCGCCAGGCCAGCTTGCCATGACCGATTTCACGACGGCCCGGGCTGCCCATGCGACCACACTCACCGACCGAATAGGGAGGGAAGTTGTAGTGCAGCATGAAGTTGGAGCGGTATTCGCCCTCAAGCGCATCAATGATCTGCTCGTCCTGCGTCGTGCCGAGCGTGGCAACGACCAGAGCCTGCGTCTCACCACGGGTGAACAGCGCGGAACCATGAGCGCGCGGCAGGATGCCGACTTCGGACACGATCGGACGGACCGTCTTGGTGTCGCGACCATCGATACGCTGGCCGGTCTTCAGAATGGCGCCGCGAACGACCTGAGCCTCGAGCTCCTTGAGCATCGGCTTGGCTGAATCGACGTCGAGACCTTCTTCAAGAAGCCCTTCGATGATGCGTCCCTTGGCGATGGCGATCTTCTCGTAGCGCGCCTGCTTTGCCTTTTCCTTGTAGGCATCGGCCATGAGCTTGGTGCCGATCTTTTCCACGCGCTTGCGCAGAGCGATCTGCTCCTTGGTCGGGCCTTCGAGATTCCAGGGCTGCTTGGCAGCATGCTCGGCAAGATCGATGATCGCATCGATAACCGGCTGGAATGCGGCATGACCGGCGGTGACTGCGTCGAGCATTACCTCTTCCGAAAGCTCGGAAGCCTCGGATTCAACCATCAGCACGCCTTCGGTCGTCCCGGCAACAACCAGGTCGAGGGCGCTTTCCTTCATCTCGGCAACGGTCGGGTTGATGACCGTACGACCGTCGATGATGCCAACGCGCGCAACGCCGACCGGACCATAGAAAGGAATGCCGGAAAGCGTCAGGGCAGCCGAGCAGCCGATGAGCGCGACCAGACCGGGGTCGTTCTCCATGTCATGGCTGAGAACAGTCGCCGTGACCTGCACTTCGTTGCGGAAGTTATCCGGGAAGAGCGGACGGATCGGACGGTCGATCAGACGTGAAATCAGGGTTTCGCTCTCGGAAGGACGCCCTTCGCGCTTGAAGAAGCCACCCGGGATACGGCCGGCTGCATAAGCCTTTTCCTGATAATTGACCGTCAGCGGGAAGAAGTCCTGACCCGGCTTGACGCTCTTTGCGCCAACGGCCGTGCAGAGCACAACCGTGTCGCCGTAGGTCACGACAACAGCACCGTCAGCCTGACGGGCAATCTTGCCGGTTTCGATGACGAGCGGGCGGCCTGCCCAGTCGATTTCCTTGCGGAAGTAGTTGAACATCATTCAGTCCTGAGAATGCGGCTTGGCACCGGGAACGGGGAGAAGGAGGGAACGGGCCCTGACTGGCTGGCAGCGTTTCGGACGGCATGGCAAGAACGACCGGGATCGGACCGGCATGTCACCATGTGGCCTGAAACGCCGAAGGCCGGTTCTGTCTCCAGCTTCAACGTTCAAAGGCGCAGCCTGTTGGCCCGCCGCCAGAAGGACGGCGGGCAGTGGCGGAGACGAGGCGCTCCGCCCGAGCATGTTAGCGGCGCAGGCCGAGACGCTCGATAAGGGTCTGGTAGCGGCCCTGGTCCTTGCGCTTGAGGTAGTCAAGCAGGCCACGACGCTGACCGACGAGCATCAGGAGACCACGACGGGAGTGGAAGTCCTTCTTGTGCGTCTGCAGATGGCCCGTCAGGTTGACGATACGCTCGCTCAGCAGGGCAACCTGGACTTCCGGTGACCCGGTATCGGTCGGATTGGTCTTGTATTCTTCGATAAGCGCCGTGCGGCGTTCAGCTGTAATCGACATCTCTGTCTCCGTATTTAAACGACTCGAATATCCGTATCGGCTTGAGACGGCCCTCCTGGACGCGGCACAACCCGACAAGACACCCCCCCTCCTGGGCCTGCAGAATGTCGCCATCCTGCATTGTCAGCATCAGATCGAGGTGGTCTGTCAGAGCGAGGCTCTGACCGAAGCGCAAGGCCTGTGCTTCTGCGTCGGTCACGGCCAGAGCCGGGATGTCGGCCAGCGCGGTCGAGACCGGGCGCAGAAACGCTGAAAGTGCATCGGCCTTGTCGTCATTTTGGATCAGCTTGTCCAGTGTTATCGCATGTTTCTCCTCGAACGGACCGCATTTGGTCCGACGCAGGACAGCGATATGCCCGACAGTTCCACAGGCCAGGGCAATATCTCGGGCGAGGCTGCGCATATAGACGCCCTTGCCCGACTGAACCTCGAAAATCGCGTGATCGCGATCAGGGCGTTCGACTAGAACGATGGAGTCAACACGTGCCGGGCGCGGGGGCAGTTCAGGCGGTTTGCCAGCACGGGCGAGATCATAGGAGCGTTCACCATCGACCTTCAACGCCGAATAGACAGGCGGGACCTGCATGATATCACCCGTCAGAGCCGGGAGCGCCCCACGTAGTTCCTCATCCGATGGACGGTGTGTGCTCGTGGCAACCACCTCCCCTTCACGATCGTCCGTCGTGCGGGATTCGCCCAGGAAAAGCGTGAAGCGATAACGCTTGGTCGCATCCATGATGTAGGGAATTGTCTTGGTGGCCTGACCGAAAGCGACAGGTAGAATACCCGTCGCGAGGGGGTCGAGTGTGCCACCATGACCGGCCTTCTTCGCATCGAACAGGCGACGGGCCTTGTTCACGACATCAGTGGAGCCGATATGCAGGCCCTTATCGACGACTAGCCAGCCGTCGATATCCTGCCCTTTCTTGCGTCCCATGATGGGTCGCTCCGTTCAGTCTTTTGATTCGAGGTCACGCTTGACCTCGGGTGTGCGCATGAGCGCGTCCATGTCCATTGCATGTTCCAGAGCCGTATCGGGCTGGAAATGGATCTCTGGCACCATGCGGGAACGCAGTGTCTTGGACAGCCCCGTCCGCAGGAAAGGGGCGACACGCTTCAGCGCAGGAAGGATTTCCTCGACGTCGCTCCGACCCAGACGGCACACGAAGGCTGTAGCGTGACGGAAGTCGGGCGAAATACGCACCTCTGTCACCGTCACACGCACGTCGACCAGTTCAGGGTCGCGGAACTCAGTGCGCGCAAAAATCTCCGAGAGGACACGACGGACCTCTTCGGACATTCTCAACTGACGCTGCGACGGTCCGCCGGCGGCGTCGCCGGGGCCTGAGAACCCCGGAACCTTGGAACGCGATCCCCTCATGCAGGGATCACTTCCATTTCGAAGCACTCGACGACATCGCCTTCGCGCAGGTCGTTATAACCGGCAAAGGACAGACCGCATTCGTAGTTGCGAGCCACTTCCTTGACGTCGTCCTTGAAGCGCTTGAGCTGGCTCAGATCGCCTTCATGGATCACCACGTTGTCACGCAGCAGACGCACGCCACAGCCGCGCTTGACCACGCCTTCCGTAACATAGCAGCCCGCGACCTTGCCAACCTTGGTGATGTTGAACACCTGGCGGATCTCGGCGTAGCCCAGGAACTTCTCGCGATGCTTGGGCGCAACCTTGCCCTTGACCAGCTGCTCCACATCGTCGGTCACCTGATAGATGATCGAGTAGTAGCGGATATCCACGTCTTCACGCTGCGCCATCTCACGTGCCTGCGTCGTTGCACGCACGTTGAAGGCGACGATGATGGCGTTGGATGCCTTGGCAAGCTGGATGTCGCTTTCCGTGATCTGACCGACAGAAGCGTTCAGCACGCGGATGCGCACTTCCTCATGCTCGAGCTTGAGCACGGAAGCCTCGATCGCCTCGGCAGAGCCCTGCACGTCAGCCTTGATGAGCAGAGCCACTTCCTTCTGCTCACCAGCCTGGATGCGGGCCAGCATCTGGTCGAGCGTGCCACGGGCTGCGGCACGACCGGCGGCCATCTTGTCACGCTGGCGACGCTGACGGAACTCGCAGATCTCGCGGGCACGGTTCTCGTTTTCGACCACAACGAACGGCTCGCCAGCACCCGGAACACCGGTGATGCCAAGCAGTTCGACCGGCATGGAGGGGCCGGCTTCCTTGAGCTGACGGCCCTTGTCGTCGAGCATGGCGCGCACGCGGCCCCACTCGGCGCCAGCCACCACGATATCGGAGCGGTTGAGCGTGCCCTTCTGGACCAGCACAGTCGCCACCGGACCGCGACCACGGTCGAGACGGCTTTCGATGACGGACCCTTCGGCCACACGGTTCGGGTTCGCCTTGAGGTCGAGCACTTCTGCCTGAAGCAGAATGGCTTCTTCCAGCTTGTCCAGACCCGTACGCTTCAGCGCCGAAACCTCAACATCCTGCACGTCACCGCCCAGGGCTTCGACCACGATCTCGTGGCTGAGGAGCGCCTGACGGACACGATCGGGGTTCGCACCCGGCTTGTCGATCTTGTTGATGGCAACGATGATCGGCGCATCAGCAGCCTTGGCATGCTTGATGGCTTCAATCGTCTGCGGCATCACGCCGTCATCTGCTGCAACGACCAGAACGACCACGTCGGTGACAGAGGCACCACGGGCACGCATGGAGGTAAACGCTTCATGGCCTGGCGTATCGACGAAGGTGATCTTCGCACCGCTCGGCACCGTCACCTGATAGGCGCCGATATGCTGGGTGATGCCACCGGCTTCGCCAGCAGCCACATCGGTGGTGCGCAGCGCGTCGAGCAGCGAGGTCTTGCCGTGATCGACATGGCCCATGACCGTAACAACCGGAGCGCGGGGCTGCAGTTCGTCTTCGCGGTCGTCCACACCCTCGATGCCCAGTTCGACATCGCTCTCGGCGACACGACGGACACGGTGGCCAAATTCACTGATGACCAGTTCGGCCGTATCGGCATCGATCAGCTGGGTTGCGGTCGCCATGACGCCCATTTTCATGAGAGCCTTGACGACTTCAGCCTGACGCAGCGCCATACGATTGGCCAGCTCGGCAACCGAAATGGACTCGGGCAGGATCACGTCACGCACAACGCGGACCTGATCGGCACGCAGACGCTCGAGTTCGGCCTGGCGGCGCTCGCGGTCGCGCTGACGACGAACCGAAGCGAGCGAACGCGTCTTGTCGTCATCGCCTTCAATAGCGGCACGCACGTCGATGCGGCCCGAACGACGAGAGTCACCGCTCTTCTTGGGTGCAGCCGGTGCTCCACGACGCGGCGGCACTGCCGGAGCACGACGCGGGCCAGCGCGACGGTCATCTTCCGTCTCGCCACCACGACGAAGGTGCAGCGTCTCGTTACGCGGTGCCGCAGCCACTGCAGGGCTGGCGGCAGGAGCCGGCTTGGGTGTGACAGGGCGCGGGGCCATGACAGCACGCTCGGCCAGCGGACGCAGACGCTCCATCGGTGCAGCCAGCTGCACACCACCGGAGCGACGTGCCGTCTCGGCGGCATCGAGCGGGGCGCGGCGAGCGGCTTCTTCGCGCTCACGCTCAGCCACACGCGCCTTGCGCTGCTCTTCAAGAGCTTCCTGCTTGGCGCGATCTTCGGCTGCTGCTGCCATCTGGCGCTCATGCTCTTCCGCCTCGCGGGCCAGTTCGGCCTCACGCGCTGCAGCTTCGGCACGCGCCTCTTCCTCACGCTTCGCTTCTTCAGCAGCGGAGAGAATGCGGATCTTTTCTTCTTCAGCGCGGGCCGCTTCACGAGCGGCTTCCTTGCGCTGCTCTTCGAGCACGCGCTGACGAATCGCGAGTTCAGCCGGCGTCAGGGCGCGACCAGCTCCGGCGCGGCCGCCACGACCACCCGCTGCCCCGCGGCCATCCTTGCGCTCATTTGTCTCGCGCTTCTTGCGCACTTCGACCTGGACCACCTTCGAGCGGCCATGGCTGAAGCTCTGACGCACCGATCCTGCGTCTACCGTCCGCCCGAGTTCCATGCGCCCGCCCGGACGCAGGGACAGACGTCCCTTACCCTGGTCACCCTGAGCCTGGGCGCCCTGATCCTGGACATTCTGGCCCTCTGTCTGGCCGCCCTGAGCCTGAGTGCCCTGGTTCCGTTCGTTGCCTTCGCTCATATACCTGCCTGTTCCCGTGCGAGCCGCTCTGCAAGCGGCTCAGGAACCAACCCATCGGTCAGCCCCAAAAATCGTTCATGCTCAGCCATCAGACGCTGCGCGAGCGCCCCAGGCGCTATCACAACATAGACCGCATGTTCCCGTCCGAATGCCGTCGCAAGCATCTGGGCCGGTAACGTCAGCATCGGAAGCTTGTTATTTCCCGATATCAGACGCCGCAACTCATCCGGGCTTCCGCCCGATCCCTGGATCACCAGACCAGCCTTGCCGCCGGCAATCCATTCGCGACACTTAACAAACCCACAGAGAGCCTGACCGGCCCGGCGCGCGAGACCGAGCCCCTGCACCAGCCGCGCTTCTATTCCTGAAACCAGTACCTGCGCAATATCCTCAGGTACCTTTACCGGCTGACGCGCTGCCCTTGAAAAGACATGACGCGTCCGCGCGGTTTCTAGCACATCCCGCTTGGCACTCAACCAGATTCCCCGCCCCGGCAGCTTCGCTGCCAGATCGGGAACCACCAGGCCATCGGGCGAGATGACAAAACGCAGCATGACATCGGGATTTCCACTCTCTCGAGTGACGATGCAGCGTCGCTGCGGGCCTTTCTCGTCATCCAGCTCGATCGGATCGAGATTGTCTGACGAGAGTATATCCTGCGCCCCTGTTTCGTGAAACTCAGACGTCGGAAGCCTCCCCTTCCTTGGGGGACTCGGCATCCGCTTCTCCATCGAACCAGTGAGCGCGTGCCGCCATGATGATTTCATTGGCAGCGTCTTCATCTATATTGTCATCGCCGAGCATTTCGACAAGCTCGTCACCGGCAAGATCGGCCAGATCATCAAGGCTTTTCACGCCCTTCTCGCCCAGCGTCACCAGCATGGCATTGGTAAACACGCCCAGCTCGGCAATCGAGTCTTCAACGCCGAGGCCGCGACGCTTGTCGTCCAGCTCCTGCTCCTTCTGCACGAGGAATTCCTCGGCACGGCGCATCAGCTCTTCGGCCACACTCTCGTCGAAACCTTCGATGGCATGCAGCTCATCGGGATCGGCGTAAGCCAGCTCTTCGATGGTGTGGAACCCTTCGGTCACCAGCAGACCGGCGATCACGTCATCGACATCAAGCGCATCGACAAAGAGCTGCGTACGCTTGCGGAACTCTTCCTGGCGACGCTCCGATTCTTCAGCCTCGGTCAGAATGTCGATGTCCCAGCGCGTCAGCTGGCTTGCCAGGCGCACGTTCTGGCCGCGACGACCGATAGCCAGCGAAAGCTGCTCGTTCGGCACGACGACCTCAACGCGACCAGCTTCCTCATCCATGACCACCTTGGTCACTTCGGCAGGTGCCAGAGCATTCACGACAAAAGTCGCAGCCTGCGGGCTCCAGGGGATGATATCGATCTTTTCGCCCTGCAGCTCGGCAACAACGGCCTGCACGCGCGAGCCGCGCATACCAACGCAGGCGCCGACAGGATCGATCGAGGCGTCCTTGGAGATGACGGCCATCTTGGCGCGCGAACCCGGATCACGGGCAACCGCCTTGATCTCGATGATGCCGTCATAGATCTCGGGGACTTCCTGCGCGAACAGCTTGGCAAGGAAGGCCGGATGCGTGCGGCTCAGGAAGATCTGAGGGCCACGCGTCTCGTCGCGCACATCATAGATATAGGCACGCACGCGATCCGAGTTGCGGAACGACTCGCGGGGAATCAGTTCATCGCGACGCAGCAGAGCCTCGGTATGGCCGATCTCGACCATGAGGTTGCCGTATTCGGTGCGCTTGACGGTACCGTTGACGATCTCGCCTACGCGGTCCTTGAATTCGTTGTACTGCTTCTTGCGCTCATATTCGCGCACGCGCTGAACAATAACCTGCTTGGCCGTCTGGGCCGCAATGCGTCCGAAATCGATCGGCGGCAGCGGATCGACCAGATGCTCACCAATCTTGATCTCGGGCTGGAACTTCAGCGCGATGGCGTGAGGAATCTGCGTATCTTCGTTTTCGACGGTCTCGACAACTTCGGTCCAGCGCGACAGGCGCACTTCACCGGAGCGACGGTCGATGGTCGCGCGAATGTCCTTTTCATGACCGTATTTCGCACGTCCGGCCTTCTGGATGGCCTGTTCCATCGCCTCCAGAACTTCTTCACGATCGATATTCTTTTCACGCGAAACAGCGTCTGCCACCAGAAGCAGCTCAGGACGGGTAACGGAGGTGTCCATCAGACGAAATCCTCAAATACGGAGCGCGAAACCGCGCGGAACGGCAGAAACGGAATAGGCGAAAAACTCAGTGCGTCTTGCGTCCGGGTCTGGAACCTTTGCCCGGCTTGGCAGGGTTGAGCTTCGGCGTCTTGCGACGCGTGGCATCATCTTCTTCTGCCCCTTCGTCTTCCGACGCAATGCCCATCATGGCCGCACTGGCCTCGATCAGGGCATCGGTGAGCACCAGACGCGCCTTGCGGATGGTCTCGATCGACAGGACGGCCTCTTCGCCATCATCCAGACGGATCACTGCGGCATTTTCACGCGTGCCGGTAATGATTCCGGAAAAACGCTTGCGGCCATTGAGCGGCAGATCGAGTTCGGCCTTGACGAGATGCCCGGCAAAGCGGTCCCAGTCCTTGAGGCGCGTCAGCGGACGATCGATGCCAGCGGAGGACACTTCAAGTGTCCAAGCGCCGGGGATCGGATCATCGACGTCGAGCACAGCACCCACGGCGTGGCTGATCTGCTCGCAATCCTCGATCCCGATCAGCGAGCCGTCAGCACGGTCGGCCATGATCTGGATGGTCGGGGTCTCACGCCCCAGGACGCTCAGACGCACGATCTCATACCCGAGATCGGTCAGAGTCGGCTCGATCTGCTGCGCGATACGCGCTTCAAGACCGTTCAGGCTGGGAATTTCATTAGCCAAGACAAAAAAGGCGGCCCGTCAAGGCCACCCCCCGATAAGACGAAAGATGAAAGGAATTACGCCTGTCTAGGCCAATCCAGAGCTCAATGCAAGACTCGTCCCGTGCAGGCGCCAGATCGCCGCGCCACGTGATTGACGCCACCTCTCCGGAGAAGCAGCCGCAGACCCAGAGCCTCGTAACTTTTGATTACACTCGCCATGTAACACCCCTCTTGCGGGGGAGGTTTCGATCCTGCCACAGTCGCATCGATGAACGATACGCCCGAGCCACAACTCAAACCGCTCACTCACGGCAATGATGGCGGACGCCATCAGCATGCCCACGAGCGCGGCAGCATGGTGCCCAAGCTCGTCATGGCTTCGGCAATCGTGATGGCGTGTATGGGCGGCGCCTACTGGCATAACGCATCTTCAGGCTCAGCTGCCGGACTTCAGCCTTCGCGTGCAGCGGCCCCCGTTGAAGCTGCGGAACCCCAGATACGGGCCGATGCCATGCATCTTGGGGCGCAGTTCGCGCTCATTGGAGCGGGACAGGCTCCTGCGGCGCTCGGCCATTCGGGTTTCGACGGCCAGCAGAAAACCGAGATTCTTGCCGCAGTCAAAAACCGGCGCATGCGTCTCGTCAGGATGCCGATTGCCCAGATTGCCGGGATACCGGGACAGACAGTGGCGATTACTTCAGGGGGCATAACGCAAAAACTGATGCTGAAACCCGAACTTCAGGCGGTTGTCCTGCCGATCTATCTTGCAGGTGAAGTCACAATCACCCCCATAACCCCACCCCCGGCAGGCGGCCTGCAAACGGGAATTCTGACCGCGCTCGGCCCCCAGGTTCTTCCCACTCTGGCCCGCCTTGACCAGCAGATCGTTCTGGACGTTATCGTACAATGAAAGCGCTGATGCCCGCCCTCAATCGCCTCATGCCCGTCATGATGGTGATCTTTCTCATCCTCGCCAGCATCCAGGCGGCCGTGTCGTTGCATCTTTCGGGCGGGATGCTGATTCACTTCCTTTCCTGGGCGCGTGACGCGTATCCTCCCATAGTCGGTCTGACCGCTCTCCTCACCATTTCCGGGCTTCTTTACGAAGTTCGTTCCGCAAAACTTGCCCGCAAGGGGCTCCGCCGTCGCAAAGGTTTCGTTATGGATATTCTGGCCCGCCTGACAAACCGCGTCGCCCTTGAGGATCTGCTCGCACAGGAGCAGAAAGAGGTCGCCATCAATGCAGAAGAGCTTGCGGCCGGGCTGAGGGCAAAAGTGGTCGGGCAGGACCAGGTCTGCGAGGATATCGCCCAGCAGCTTCGACGCAGGCTTGCGCTTACCGTCCGCAACAAGCCCGTTGGTATCTTTCTTCTCGCAGGGCCGCCAGGCACTGGCAAAACCTACCTTGCCAAGCAGATTGCCCGACAGATGGATCGCCCGCTCCTTCATTTCGATATGACGCAGATGTCGAGCCCTCACGCAGCCACCATGCTTTTCGGCTCGCCAAAGGGCTATGTCGGGTCGGACAGTTTCGGCAAGCTGACAGGCGGATTGCAGGAGAAGCCCGATGCGATCGTGCTTCTGGACGAGATCGAAAAAGCTCATCCTGACGTCTTCAAGAAATTCCTGACGGCGTGGAACGACGGTCACGTAACCGAGGCATCGACTGGCGCCCAGATTTCGACCACGCGCGCCATCTTCATGCTGACGTCCAATATCGCGACCGAAGCCCTGACCGAGATCGCGGATCGCCTTCATGACGATGCCGATAAAATGCGCGCAGAATCGACAGAGGCCCTTCGCAAGGCCGGGTTTGCCCCTGAGGTGCTCAACCGCCTCGACCGGATCTTCGTATTCCGCCAGCTGCGCGATCTGGATCTTGCCCGCGTTGCTGCCCTGGAAATCGAGGCAATGATCAAAGGCTATGGCCTCAACGTCGAGGCAGGCGGTATCGACGCCCATCTGCTCTTCCAGTTGATGCAGCGTCAGCAGAAGCTGGGTGCAGGCGCGTCAGCACGCGATCTTGTCCGCTCGATTGAGGATATGGTGAGCGAAAGCCTGATTCTTGCACGGCAGAACAACGCCAAACTCGTGCGCCTTGTCATGGAAAGCGATGGCGTCAAGGCCGAGATCGCGGATGATTCCGTATCCCTCAATGCGCGTCTAGCACCCTGAGCCCAGGCGGAATTATCACCAGTGTCAGCCTTTACCCGCCTCTGGCGCCGCGCTCCTGTCTGGCGTTCCATGATCTACTTCATGGTCTTCTTCACGATCATGAGTCTGTTTTTCCCGATGCCGTGGATGCTGTCACACGCTCCGTGGCTGCAGCGCATCCCCGGAATGCAACGCCCGGGCGCGTCGAGTGCGAGCTCGGCTGATAATCAGTCCGCCGCTCCTGGTCCGGGCGCACCAGCACCGGATGCCCCGGTTGATAACACCAATCGTCTGATAACGCCTGACATCACGACGGCACTGACCGGCACGATTCCATTTGGCGGACACACCCTGCCCTTGCCTGCTGGTATATGGCACCCGGTGCTGACGGGGCAGTTCGGCCCGGGCGGCCTTATGCTGATCAATATACTGGTACGGACCGATCGCGGCGTAGTCACCGGAGTCATGATTGCCCGCACGGCAACCGAGCAGCTTCCTCTGGATGTCGTTCAGGCTGCCACGTCGCATTGCCATGACGACCGGAATTACGCCTCCCATATCTACTCCGACCGCCCGGATGGGCGGAACGAATGCGCCTTTGTCGCCAATGCCGTGATGGGGCCAAACGGCGCAATTTCGTCTGACGAGTTGATCCAGATCGCCTTCAAGCGCCTGAGTGCCCTTGGCTTCCCGATGCCCTCACTGTTTGTCGTCGCCAACTGGATACTGAGCAGCGGTGCAACCGATGCCACAAAGGGAAGCTCTGCCGTCACCTATCTGCTTGCTCCGACAAAGCCGGGCACGATCCAGCTTCTGGCGCCTCTGCCTTATTGGGATAAGGCCGCGCTCACCCAGGTCCCTGCGGCTGATGAGTTTATCCGCAAGACGGATCGCTGGCTGGCGCGCTGGGTCCCCCTCCTGCGCCAGAGCATGATGCGCGATGTCGGCAATATGGCGGTCTCCCCGGATCTGGCGCGCGACCCTTCCGCCCCCTGAGATCATCCCCCGGCTCTTCGAGGGCTGGAGATCCCCTCAGCTTTCCTGATCTCTCGCCCCTTGCCTTTCCCTGCCCGCCCGGATTCGTCCCGGCGGCTAGGAAGGGCGATCATTACCGGCAGGCCGCAGCCTGTATGATCGGGATATTGTGATCTCCTCTCCCTCGTTTTCATAGCGAAACGCTCTTCGACGCCCTCGTCCTGAGAGGCAGAATGGTACCCTTGCAGCGCGGGGTTCATTTCATGTCAGACGAATCAGAGAGACCTCTTTCCACGTTGCGCAGAGAGTATCTGCAAGGATGCGCGACGGCCATGCCGGTTGCAGGGCTGATTTTATGGGCAACGCTCGCGGTTGCGAGCTTTCTCATGGGGGCGAGACTGCCTCTGATCGCCGTGTTTTTTGTCCCGGCAATCCCAGTGCCCCTTGCCCTGCTCATAGACAGAATGCGTGGGAATACCGGTCTCAAGCCAGACAATCGGCATAATCCGATCCTGCAGCTCTTCATGACCGTCGCGGGGCTGTTGTTCCCCTTTGTCATCCTGGCAGCCCGTGCGGCACATGACCCTGCCTTGCTCGTGCTGGGCCTTGCCATTCTGGCCGGAATGGTATGGGTCCCCCATGGCTGGGGCGCCGATGACAGGGCAGGATTCATTCACTTCATCCTGCGCACTGTCCTTTGCTACCTCGCCTACCTCTTTACACCACCCGGATTGCGGGTCTGTGCAATCGCGGCAGCGACATCTCTATGCCATCGCCGCGATGAAAAAGCCGGGAGACGCCACCCACGCTGCCGACTCGGTTTCCTGCTACTTACAAGCAGGGGGACCACGGGACAGAGGCCTCTCTGACGCCAACCCGGCACCGCAATCAGGGTACTTTTTACGCGCCCTTTTGTAACAGAATTTCCTAGTGATGCCCCGAGCGCATCAGGCTACGTCCCAGCCTGCGTTCGACATGACGGGCAAAACGGACGAAAGGCAGACCGAGAAGCAGATAAGCGCCACCAATCAGAAGGCCTGTGCCGATATAGTCATAATAGGTCGAGGAAAGCCGGATATAGGTCTTTGTCAGTTCGGTGAGCGTGATCACGCTCACAAGCGACGAATCCTTCAGAAGTGCGATGAAGTCATTGGTCATTACCGGCAGGACCGTGCGGAAAGCCTGAGGAATAATGACCAGACGCAATGCCTGACGATGCGTCATGTTGAGCGCGATGGCGGCTTCCATCTGGCCACGCGGCACGGAAGACAGGCCTGCCCTGTAATTCTCGGCCTCATACGCAGCGTAATTCAGCCCCAGCGCCAGCACACCTGCGAAAAAAGGCGAGAGCTTGATGCCCATCCCTGGCAGGCCATAGAAGATGAACAGGATCTGGATCAGAAGCGGCGTGCCGCGCACGATCTCGATATAAAGCCCGGTGATCCAGCGCAGCCAGCCGGGACCATAATGACGCCCGAGCGCCAGCGCCAACCCGAGACTCACCGCAATAACCATCGACAGGGCCGAGACGACAAGCGTCAGGATCGCGGCCTCGCCAATATCGGGCAGGAAGCCGATATAACGCTTCAACTGGCCAAGCCAGCCCGTCTGGGCACGCATGGCATTTCGGTAGCGCAGCCACTCATCCGGTTTCACGTCGCGCTGGACATGGTCGCCCGTCATCTCTGCCATTTCCGGCGTCCAGAGATTCCAGCGTGCCAGCAGGATCTGCAATGTCCCGTCCTGCATCATCGCACCGAGAGCGCGGTCAACCTCGTCGTGAAGCGCGGTACTGCCCTGTTTGAAGGCGATGCCATAACGGGTCTGGCCCACAGGCGGGCCGACAATTTCGAGGTCATCGGTGATGCCGGCGTAATAGAGCGCGATCGGCCCATCGAGCAGAAGGGCATCGAGCCTGCCATTACGCAGATCCGAAAAAGCGTAGGTCTCTTCCTCATAGGAGCGCACGGTGATGCTGGATTCGCGCTGAAGCAGACGCTCCGCCAGAGTCTCCTTGATGGTCCCGACGACATGGCCGCGCAGAGCCGCAAAACTGTTCAGATCCATGCGGTCGCGCCGCACCACGATGCGGTCACCCGTCACGTAATAGGGGCGTGAAAACAGAGCGGCCTGGAGGTGATCGGGCGTCATTTCGATGCCATCGACCACCATCTGATACATGCCGCGCTGCAGCCCGGGGATCAGACCATCCCAGTCATTCTGCACAAAGCGGGCCTTGCGATGCAGGCGACGCGCAATCTCCTGCACCATGTCATATTCGAACCCTTCCAGATGGTTCAGATCTGCAGGATCATGAAAGACATACGGCACATTGGCTTCGCCGTCCGATGCCCAGCTCAGCTCGGGCAGCCCTGCATTTGGGCCCGTGGCACTGGCAGAAGGCGCTGATGCTGCGGCATCCGGCGCCGCGACAGCTCCAACGGGGGCCAAGAAGCACAGAACAGCGAGACAGAGTGCAAGAACAGCACGCGGGACAAGGCCCGAGGCGCTCCACCGCGCCACGGCTCCGGCAGAAAGGCGGAAAGTCACAGCAGCGTCCTCAGGAAACGACGTGTTCTGGGATCCTGCGGATCTGCAAAAAGCACGTCCGGGTCGCCACTCTCAACGATATGGCCAGCCTCGACATAAAGAACGCGATCCGATGCCGCGCGGGCAAAACGCATGTCGTGGGTCACGACGATCTGGGTCATGCCCTCGTCATCGAGACGGCGCATGACCTGCAGCACCTCTTCCGCCAGTTCAGGATCGAGCGCGGAAGTGGGCTCGTCATAAAGCATCACTGCCGGCTTCATGGCCAGAGCGCGTGCAATGGCCGCGCGCTGCTGCTGACCACCCGAAAGGGTCGAAGGGTATCGGTCTGCCATCCCTTCAAGCCCCACTTTTGCCAGAAGCGCCCGCGCCAGCGGTTCGATTTCCGGCTGCGAGAGCCCCTTCACCGAACGGGGCGCCATCATCACGTTGTCCAGCACCGTGCGATGGGCGAACAGATTGAAAGACTGAAACACCATGCCGACATGCGCACGCAGCGCATGGGCGCGCCGCTCCTGGGCACGATTCCAGCCGTGGCCGGTCTGTTTGGTGATTTCGACGTCTTCGATGCGAAGCACGCCGGAATCCGGAATTTCCAGAAAATTGAGGCAGCGGAGAAAAGTCGACTTTCCGCAGCCCGAAGGACCGATGATCGAGACCAGCTCCCCTCGCTCAACGCAAAGCGACATGTCGTGAAGCACGACATGTCGCCCAAAGCTTTTGGTGATGTTTCTGGCGTCGAGAACGGGCTCGGCGTTGTCAGTCAGTGTCGGTCATCCCACGCAGGACATAAGGAAGAATTCCTCCATGCCTGTAATAGGCGACTTCATCAAGCGTATCGATTCGGCAAAGAAGCTCGACCTGCTCCGTTTCACCACCGGAACGCGTGATCGTCATGGGAACGGTCATGCGCGGGGTGATGGACTCGAGCCCACCCAGCGAAATCGTTTCGGAGCCGTCGAGGCCGAGTGTCTTGCGCGTCGTGCCTTCCTGGAAGGTCAGCGGCAACACGCCCATGCCCACCAGATTGGAACGATGGATACGCTCGAAGCTCTCGGCGATTACCGCCTTGATGCCCAGCAGCTTGGTACCCTTCGCGGCCCAGTCGCGCGACGAACCCATGCCGTATTCACGGCCACCGAACACCACCAGCGGCGTACCATCCTGCTGATAGCGATGCGCCACATCATAGATCGAAGCGACAGTGCCATCGGGCAGGTATTTCGACATGCCGCCCTCGACACCCGGGAGCATCTCGTTGCGGATACGGATATTGGCAAAAGTACCGCGCACCATCACGCGGTCATTGCCACGGCGCGACCCGTAGGAGTTGTAATCTGCAACCGCTACCTGATGCTCGCTCAGGAACTTGCCTGCCGGTGAAGACGGCTTGATGGCGCCAGCCGGAGAGATATGGTCGGTGGTGATATTGTCGCCCAGCAGCGCGAGAATGCGGGCATTCTCGATGTCATGCGTCTCGCCCGGCTCCTTGGTCAGCCCCTCGAAATAAGGCGGCTTCTGGATGTAGGTCGAGCTGTCCGACCAGGCGAAGGTACGGGCATCACTGGCCACGGCGAGAGCCTGCCACTGGCTGGTTCCCTTCGAGATGCTGCCATAACGCTCGACAAAGCTTTCGCGGGTGACGGAAGACTTGATGAGCGCAGCAATCTCCTCATTGGTCGGCCAGATATCGCGCAGGAAGATTTCCTTGCCATCCTTCGAGACACCAAGCGGCTCTTTCGTGATGTCCTTGCGCAGTGTCCCGAGAAGGGCATAGGCCACCACGAGCGGCGGGCTGGCGAGATAATTGGCACGCACGTTGGGCGAGATACGCCCTTCGAAGTTACGATTACCCGACAGTACCGACGTGGCGACAAGGCCATTCCCCTCGATCGCATCCACGATCGGCTGGGCGATGGGGCCGGAATTGCCGATGCAGGTCGTGCAGCCATAACCGACCGTCTCAAAGCCAAGCGCGTCGAGATCGGCGCTGAGCCCGGCCTTGTCGAGATAATCCGTCACCACCTGCGAACCGGGGGCGAGCGATGTCTTGACCCAGGGCTTGGGCTTGAGACCAAGCGCACGCGCCTTGCGGGCCACCAGACCGGCAGCCACGAGAACCGCCGGGTTCGAGGTATTGGTGCAGGAGGTGATGGCAGCAATCACCACATCACCATGGCCAATATCGTAATCCGAACCGGCCACGATGGCGCGCTTGCGCACATCATCAGGCTTGACGCCCAGCGTGGTGGTCAGAGCTTCCTCGAAAGCCGAGGTCGCATTGGTCAGCGCGACGCGATCCTGCGGACGCTTCGGGCCTGCCAGCGAAGGAATGATGGTCGACAGATCAAGCGACAGCACCTTCGAGAACACAGGCTCGGGGGTGTCTGCATCGCGGAACATGCCCTGGGCACGCAGATAGGCTTCGGTCAGGCGGATGCGATGCTCGTCGCGGCCTGTCTGATGCAGATAATCCAGCGTCAGCGCATCGACCGGGAAGAAGCCGCAGGTTGCGCCATATTCCGGTGCCATGTTGGCGATGGTCGAACGATCGGCCACCGGCAGATGATCGAGGGCAGGGCCGAAGAACTCGACGAACTTGCCAACCACGCCCTCGGCGCGCAGCATTTCGGTGATGGTCAGCACCAGATCGGTCGCGGTTGCGCCCTCTGGCAGCACACCGTCAAGGCGCACACCGATCACGTCAGGGATAAGCATGGCGATAGGCTGGCCAAGCATGGCAGCCTCGGCCTCGATTCCGCCCACACCCCAGCCAAGCACACCCATGCCATTCACCATGGTGGTGTGGCTGTCTGTGCCATAAAGCGTGTCGGGATAGGCGTATTCCTTGCCATCGACCTTGCCGGTCCAGACGGCCTGCGCCAGATATTCGAGGTTCACCTGGTGACAGATACCGGCACCCGGCGGCACGACACGGAAATTCTCGAAAGCGGTCTGTCCCCAGCGCAGGAAGGCATAACGCTCGCCATTGCGCTCGAACTCGATCTCGACATTGCGTTCCAGCGCATCGGCGCTGCCTGCCACATCGACCATGACCGAGTGATCGATCACGAGATCGACCGGCACCAGCGGGTTCACCTTCTCCGGGTCGCCATCGAGCGCGATGATGCCGTCACGCATGGCAGCCAGATCGACTACAGCGGGAACACCCGTGAAATCCTGCATGAGGATACGCGCCGGTTTGAACGGCACTTCCTGATCGGAATGACCTTTTGCGGCCCAATCGACGATCGCCTGGGCATCTTCCGTGCGGTAGCTCAGCCCGTCTTCGAAACGCAGCACGTTTTCGAGCAGAACCTTGAGGCTGACCGGCAGTCGGGACAGATTGCCCAGCCTGGCCGCCGCATCCGGCAGAGAGAATATGTGGTACTTTCGGCCATCAACCTCCAGATCCCGCATCACGCCCAGGGAATCCCGTCCGACGGTTCTCATGGCTTGTCCTCCTGCCTTGTCAACTGGCCCCTCAGGGCTGGCCCTTCTATACAGTCTCGACCCTTATTCGCACAGAGTCGAATGAAACTCTCTCAGGAAGATGTTATTTCTGCACAATGTCAGGTTTTCCCTCGTCTCCAGCGCCTTGGCTGCTCGCTCATGACATAACCGTGATCCGCGGAGGGCGGCTGGTGCTCGATCAGGTCAGCCTTTCGCTGGACCGTGGCGAGGCACTTCTCCTGACCGGCCCCAATGGTGCTGGCAAGTCGACCCTGCTCCGCGTGCTTGCCGGGCTCTGCCCTTTTCAGGGGGGAAGCTTCACCTTTGAGGGGCGCAAGGGGGGCACGCCGGAACAGGCGCTGGATATCGCCTATCTCGGCCATCTTGATGCACTCAAATCCGGCCTGACCCTGCGGGAAAATCTTGCTCTTGAGGCAGGCATCGGTGGCGGCGCCTGTGACGAGGCTCTTGAGGCGCTCGATCTGCTGGCACTGGCCGATCTGCCAACCCGGCTTCTCTCTGCCGGGCAGAAACGACGCGGGGCCTTCGCGCGCGTGATGGTGCGTCAGGCCTCGCTCTGGCTGCTCGATGAGCCCAGTCTTGGCCTCGATGACAACGCCATCGCAACGCTCGGCACCCTGATGGCTGCCCATCGCGCAGCTGGCGGCATGATTATCGCAACCACCCATGTGGTGCTGCCTCTGCCAGAGTCACGTCGCTTCGTGCTGACACCGCAGGAGGGCTCGACATGGATATGAGCCTGTTTCTTGCCCTCATAGGGCGCGAGCTGCGCCTTGCCCTGCGACATGGGGCCGATACCTTGGCTGCGCTGCTGTTTTTCGTGCTGTGCGGCAGTCTCTTCCCACTGGCACTCGGCCCCTCACCTGCCTTGCTGCACCGCATGGCGCCCGGCGTCATCTGGGTTTGTGCCCTGCTCGCCACGCTGCTGCCGCTCGACCGGCTTTTCAGCGCCGATCTGGAAGATGGCGGGCTCGACCATCTCCTTCTCCTTGGCCTCTCTCCCGCTTTCGTCGCCTTGGCCAAGATCATCTCCCACTGGCTGACCACCGGGCTCCCGTTGCTCTTTGCCGCCATACCACTCAGTCTGATGCTCGGCAGTTCCCCTGGGGATATCCCACCCCTTCTCGCAGGGCTGGCACTTGGCACGCCGCTTCTCTCTCTTCTGGGTGGCATGGCCGCCGCACTGGTGCTTGGCGCCCGTCGTGGTAGCGTGCTTCTGCCCTTGCTCATCCTGCCGCTCGCGACCCCGGTTCTGATCTTCGGGGCAGCTTCTGCCGATGCGGCAACGAACGGGCGCAGCTTCGGCCCCGAACTCGATTTTCTCGGTGCATTCCTCGCGCTGGCGCTCGTGCTCTGCCCCTTTGCAGCCGGAAGCGGCCTGAAAGCAGCAAGTTCGTGAGGGGATAAGGGCTTGAATTTTCAGCCCGTTCACGTTCTCTAACAAGGCTCCCATTCGCTACGGAAGATGTTCATGCGTTTTTCCCCGCTTCTCGCCGGCGTTGCCCTGCTGAGCCTTGCGCCATTCTCCGCCCACGCCGCGCCGGGCTATCTGCGTGACCCTTCCCTTGCAGGAACGACGATTGTCTTCGACGACGAACAATCTGTCTGGCAGGTTCCGCTGAAAGGCGGGAGCGCGAGCCGGCTGACGGCGCCCATCGGCACGGACCCGCACCCCATTCTGTCGCCCGATGGCAGGCAGGTTGCATTTCTGGCCGATTACGATGGCCCGACAGAAATCTACGTCATGCCGATCGAAGGGGGCACACCGCGGCGCGTGACGTTTGAAAACCAGAACGTGATGCCCATCGGCTGGGACAAGAAAGCGGGAATTCTCTACAGCACGGCGCCTGCTACCGGTCCGGGTCTGAGCCGCATTGTCGTTGCCATCCATCCGGTCAGTGGCACACGGCACATTTATCCCCTGGCCGATGCCAATGATGCAGTTCTGAGCGCAGATGGGCAGTGGCTCTATTTCATTCGCTTTGGCACGGCTGTCAGCCACGACCATCTGCGGCTCTACCGGGGTGGCGCCATGGCACAGCTCTGGCGGTACCACCTCAAGGGCGGTGTGGAGGCAGAACGTATCGGCCCGCAGGATGCCAATCTGCGTCGCCCCATGCTCTGGAATGACCGTCTGATCGTCGTGAGCGACAAGGATGGTCGCGACAATCTCTGGAGCTTCGCACTCGACGGAAGTGACGGGCATCAACTCACCCATCATGACGATTTCAACGTCAGACAGGCCAGCCTGAGCGGCAACGACATCGTCTATCAACTTGGCGCCGATCTCTGTCATTTCGATTTGCAGAACAATAGCGACGCCATCCTTCCGATCGACATCGCCAGCGACCGTGCTGCGAGACGCCCGCTCTGGCTGGATAATCCCTTCGCCTATCTCACCGAAACCAGCCTCGCCGCGAACGGCAAACAGGTTGCGCTGACCCTGCGCGGCCATGTCGCCCTTGCCTCACCCGGCCCGCTGCGGCGCGTGACCCTGGCCAGCGCCGCAAGCACGCGCCTGCGTCACGCAACCCTCTCGCCCGATGGCAAGAGTCTTTATGCGTTCAGCGATAAGGGCGGGGAGTCCGAGCTATGGGTGTTCCCGAGTTCAGGAAGCATTGAGGGCACGCAGCTCACCCATGGATCGAAAAGCGAGCCGATGGGGCTATGGGTTTCGCCTGATGGCACCCATCTGGCTCACACCGATATTGCCGGGCGGCTGTTTCTCTATGATGTCGCAGCACATACCGACAAGATGATCGACGATGCCCGTCTGGACGGGCGCAGCGAATACGACTCCCTTACCTGGTCGAAAGACGGGCGTATCCTGGCCTTCGCCAGAGCACGCGGCGAGACCACAAGGCGGCAGATCGCGCTCTATCCGCTTGATACGGGCGAGATCATCTGGGCGACCACCCCCGACTACGAATCCTATGCGCCGCGTTTCAGCCCGGATGGCAAGTTCCTGTGGTTTTTGTCAGACCGGCTTTTCACCCTCAATAATGGCGGCCCCTGGGGGGACCGCAATCCGGCGCCGGTTTATGCGCCACGCACCGGTGTCTTCGCCCTCGCCTTGCAGAAAGACGCGCATTTCCCCTTCGCGCCGCGCACCGAACTCGATCAGCCCGCGCCGGCCCAACCCGCCGACAAGACGGCGACCGCGCCTGCAAAAAAGCCTCTGACCCTGGAGGCTGCTGGCCTTGTCACCCGGCTTTATCAACTGCCGATCCCGGCGGGTGATTTCAGCAGGATCGAAATCGGGCCGGAGTTTCTCTACCTCCTCGCCCATAAGCCCGATCAGCTTGCCAGCAAGGACGACGATCTGGTCCTGAAAGTGCTCAAGATCGGGCCCGGCGAAGCCAAGCTCAACGACTTTGCTTCCGGTCTGCGCGATGTGGCTCTTACCCCTGACGGCAAGACGCTCATGCTCGTCTCAGGCAAGGAAAAGCGCGCTCCAAAAATTCAGCTCGTCCCTGCTGCAGCCAGTCTTTCCGGCGTGAACAGCACGGACACGACGATCGCGCTCGACGGCTTGCGCCTGCGTGTCGATCCGGGTGCCGAGTGGCAGGGTCTGTTCAACGATGCCTGGCGCCTGCATCGCGATCATTTCTACGATCCGTCGCTGCATGGCGTTGACTGGCCTGCCATGCGCGACCGCTATCGCCCGTTGCTCTCACGACTGGGCGACCGCTCCGATCTGGATGATCTGCTGGGCCAGATGATGGGCGAACTCAACGCCCTGCACTCCCAGTTCCGCCCGGCGGAGCCCCTTGCACGCGATAATGCCGTGCTGATCGCCAGTCTTGGTGCGCATCTCACGCGCCAGCCCGGCGGCTTTCTGATCGATCGCCTCTATGAGGGCGATCCCAATCTGCCCGAAGACCGCTCGCCCCTCGCTGCGCCCGATCTCGATGTGCAGCCGGGCGATCTCATTACCGCGCTCAACGGGCAGAACCTTGCCGATCAGCCTGATCTGTCCGCCCTTCTGGCCAATCAGGCCAACCGTCAGGTGCTCCTTACCCTCAAGCGCAAGGACCGTGTCTTTCAGATCGTGGTTTCTCCGATCGGTGCCAAACAGGATGCGGCGCTTCGTCTTCGCGCCTGGGAAAGCGAACGCGCTCGTTATGTCGCGACCGCAAGCCATGGCCATATCGGCTATGTGCATCTGCGCGCCATGGGCAAGGATGACATGGCCCGCTTCACGCGAGACTTCTTTGCCCAGACCGAAAAAGACGGGCTCGTGATCGATGTCCGGCGCAATCTGGGCGGCAACATCGATTCATGGGTCTTGTCGGAATTGCTGCGCAAGGTCTGGATGTTCTGGTCCGACCACGGCAGAACGCCTCAGGGCAACATGCAGCAGACATTCCGGGGCCATGTCGTCGTGCTTTGCGACGAATTCACCTATTCGGATGGCGAGACCTTCTCGCAAGGCATAAAATCTCTCGGGATCGGCCCGCTTATTGGCGCCCGCACGGCCGGTGCCGGTGTATGGCTCTCCGATAGCGACCGCCTTGTCGATAACGGCCTGCCCCGTACGGCAGAACGCCCCTATTTCGATATGAAAGGCCATTGGCTGGTCGAGAACCATGGCGTCGAGCCTGACGTCACGGTTGAGAACATGCCGGTCGCCACCTTCAATGGGCAGGACCAGCAGCTCGACAAGGCACTGGAGACATTACAGACCCTGCTCGAAAAACAGCCGGTCACTCCCCTCGTGCCCGAGCCATTCTCTGGACAGGCTGAAGCCAGACCCGAGTAAAACACGCAGAAGGCAGCGCCCCTTGGGGCTCTGCTCCGAACCCCGGAAAGGGGCCTTCCCCTTTCATCCTTTCGGACGAGTATGCCTGAGAAAAAGGCCGCTCTGCTCGGGGCAAGGGCCTCTTTCCCCGGAACGAAACTCAGATACTCGGCGAATAAGCAACCGGGGTCAGAATGGCGTTACGCATCGTTCCCAACATAGGCAGGATGCCTTTCGGCGGCCAGGCACCAGAGGCCACGGCTTCCTTTCTTTTCTCGGCACGCTCGGCGAGATCGCCATAAGGCCAGAAATGGGCAAGACGCGACGGTCCGTCACTGGACATCATGACAGCATAGGCAGGAGAGATCGTCGCGCGGGCCGGGACGGCGGCTTCCATAAGGGCCGCCACATCGGCCTCATGGCCGGGGAGAACATCATAGATGCGGAACTCATAGGCGCCGCCATAGGTGCCGGGAGCCGGCTTTGTATCGGCAATCAGGGTCCAGCCATGACGGTCGATACGCTCTACGCCGACCTCATTACCCGGCCAGACCAGATCGGCCGGGGTGGGGCTGAACATCACGACAACCTCATTGAGATTGCCGAGCTCGGTCGTCCAGCATCCCAGAAAACCTGCGCGCCCCACGAGATGCGCTTCAAGCGCCGCTACGACCTGGGGAACGCTGCCCGATCGGCAGGTGAGAACAAAGGTTTCAACGCTGGCGGACATCGGGACTTTTCCTTGTTGTTTTTCTTAACTCTTAAGCGAGTCGACGAATTTTTCCAGCCAGTGAATCGTGTAGTCACCCTTCTGGAACTGCGGGTCAGCCAGGATTTTGCGATGAAGCGGAATGACGGTCTTCACTCCATCGACCACGCATTCATCCAGCGCGCGCTGCATACGGGCAATCGCCTCGGCACGCGTAGGCGCGTGAACGATCAGCTTGGCAATCATGCTGTCGTAATAGGGCGGCACGCGATATCCAGCGTAGATGGCGCTGTCGATACGCACACCCAGACCGCCCGGTGCATGGAAAACCTTGATCGTGCCGGGGTTCGGCATGAAGGTTTCGGGATCTTCCGCGTTGATACGGCACTCGATGGCGTGACCGCTGAAGGTCACATCCGACTGCTCGTAGCCCAGGGCCTCACCGGCTGCGACACGGATCTGCTCGCGCACCAGATCGACATCGCAGACCATCTCGGTCACTGGATGCTCGACCTGAAGACGGGTGTTCATCTCGATGAAGCAGAACTGGCCATCCTGATACAGGAACTCCAGCGTCCCCGCATTGCGATAACCCATCTTCTTGAGCGCCGACGTCGCGGTCTCACCGATCGCATCGCGCTCTTCAGCGGTCAGCACAGGTGAACCAGCCTCTTCGAGCAGCTTCTGGTGACGACGCTGCAATGAGCAATCGCGCTCGCCGAAATGCACGACATTGCCATGTGTGTCGGCCATGATCTGCAGTTCGATATGACGCGGCTTGTCGAGATATTTCTCGAGATAGACCTCGTCATTACCGAACGCCGCGCGGGCCTCGGTACGGGCGACCGTCCAGGCTTCCTCGATCTCGGCTTCGCTCTGGGCCACCTTCATACCGCGACCACCGCCGCCAGCGGCAGCCTTGATCAGCACCGGATAACCGACCTTCGCTGCCACTTCACGAGCAGCGGCGAGATCGCGCAGAGCGCCGTCAGAACCCGGCACGAGGGGCACGCCCAGCTCGCGCATGGTCGTCTTGGCCATGATCTTGTCGCCCATCGTGCGGATATGATGAGCGGTCGGACCGATGAACACGAAGCCATGTTCTTCGACTGTCTCGGCAAAATCGGCGTTTTCCGACAGGAAGCCGTAACCGGGATGAATGGCCTCTGCGCCGGTAATCGTGGCGGCCGAAAGAATGGCCGCAACGTTGAGATAGGATTCACGCGAGGATGGCGGCCCGATGCAGACCGCCTCATCCGCCAGTCGGACATGCATGGCGTCGGCATCTGCCGTGGAGTGCACGGCAACCGTTGCGATGCCCAGT
The DNA here is from genome assembly GCF_025994195.1 of Asaia spathodeae NBRC 105894. Classification (NCBI taxonomy): domain Bacteria; kingdom Pseudomonadati; phylum Pseudomonadota; class Alphaproteobacteria; order Acetobacterales; family Acetobacteraceae; genus Asaia; species Asaia spathodeae. Next base: position 305,271 of record NZ_BAPY01000005.1, read on the forward strand.
TCACGGCAGGCGCGCAGGATGCGAAGCGCGATTTCGCCGCGATTGGCGATCAGGATCTTGGAAAACATCTGGCCCCAGACTCAGTCAGTAATGCTTATTCAATGATGGCGAGAGCTTCGCCGAATTCAACCGGGTCACCGCTGGCCACCAAGAAGCGCGTCAGCGTACCGCTTCGGGGCGCCTTGATCTGGTTGAAGGTCTTCATGGCCTCGATCAGCATGATGGTCTGACCGGCCGTCACGACCTGGCCTTCATGCACGAAAGGCGGGGCCGACGGATCTGGCGTCAGATAGGCAATGCCGACCATCGGGCTGCTGACAGCGCCGGGGTGGTTGGCGGCATCGACTGGTGCCGGAGCGGCAGCGGCAACAGGCGCTGCGGCGACGGGCGCCGGAGCGGCGGCATGAACGATCTGACCGCCAGCGCTACGCACCACGCGGATGCGGTTGTCCTTCTCGGCAACCTCGATTTCGGTCAGACCGGTTTCGGTCAGAATGTCAGCCAATGCCCGGATGGCATCTGCGTCCACGAGCATACGGCTCATCGTTCGTCCTCGTCTTCGATCATGTCATAAAGTGCGCGCAATGCCATGGCATAGCCTCGCACACCAAACCCGCAGATTACGCCAATAGCGGCCTGAGAGGTATAGGTGTGATGGCGAAAGGCATCGCGGCGATGGATATTGGAGATATGGACCTCGACCGTCGGCAGTCCTGTTGCGAGAAGCGCATCCAGAAGTGCGATGGACGTATGCCCATAAGCCGCCGGATTGATCACGATACCACGCGCCCGCCCCCGGCATTCCTGAATCCAGGAAACGAGCTCGCCTTCGATATTCGTCTGGCGAAAATCGATGGCGACGTCGAGCTGCTCGGCAGCCTGGATGCAGACCTGTTCAAGGTCGTCCAGGGTCGCATGGCCGTATATCTCCGGCTGGCGCATACCGAGCATGTTGAGGTTGGGGCCGTTTAGCACGGCAATCATCGGGCGAATCATGAGTGCAGCCCGTAGCACTTTCGCTTGGGGCGTAAAAGCCTTCCTGCTTGTGTCAGGCAGATTACGCCTCATTCCTGCCGCGTTTCTCCGTTTTTATCGTGATTGACCATGAGGCAGGGCACTCCCGTCAGCGGGGATGGATCCATAACGATTAACCCTGTCTCACCTCACGATTTCGCGTTCAGGGCTTATCGTGTTAGGGTCGCATTTCGCCGTCCTGGCTTGTCAGGGCATTCGATCGTTCGGAGTTACTGAGCAAAAGGCTGTCAGCTGTCGTGAAGTCGTCTAAAAGCAGAATGCTTACTTTCAGATCCACGGAACGCAAAAAAATGCGTATCCGCGCCCGAATCGGAGGTCTGGCACTGCTTTGCACGGCATTTGCGCCGAAGCACAGCGCCCATGCGGCCAGCAAGACCGATGTGACCACGGTCACCGCCCCCTCTTCGGAACACGCGCCCTGGGCCTCTTCGGTCAAGATGGCCCTCGCCCGTCGCGCCCATAGTATCGCCCTTGCCAGCCATAATGTGCTGGCGTGGTCAGAGCACGGTGTTGCCAGCTGGTATGGCAAACGCCTTGTCGGACATCGCACCAGCAGCGGCGAGAGGCTCGACAGCCACGCCCTGACCGCAGCGCACCCCACCCTGCCATTGGGCTCGAAGGTTCTGGTACAGAACGAAGATACGGGGCAGTCTGTCATCGTAACCGTCAATGATCGCGGGCCGTTCAACAGCCGCATCATCGATCTGTCTCACGCTGCGGCCGCCGAGATCGGCATGCTGGGCAGTGGCACGGCGCATGTGAAGCTCGCACCCATTCCGTCCGATACGACCATTGCAGAAGACCAGCCGCTCGAAGTGGCCGAAGCCGAGGCTGAGGATACCAACGAGCAGGCTCTTGATGCGGTCACGCCCGTTGTTACCCCCCATGCCAGCAAGGCCCGGGCAACGCGCCACCCCCGTCACCACAAATAAAAGCGACTACGGCGCCTCGAACGAAGAGGTCGCTTTCGTCTGAACATCAAAAAGGGCGTGGACCTCTTGGTCTCACGCCCTTTTCGTGTTTTGCAGCCTCTACTCTATGCCTTAGACCTCGGAGGTTGCGGCCTCGGCAGGTTCGGGAGCTGCCTGGACGCGCGTCAGCCCGGGAACTTTGGGGTTGAAGCCTTTTATACGGTCTTCGAGGCCGGCATTCAATTCGGCGCCAAAAAGCACGACATAGGTTCCGACGAAGAACCACATCATGATGGCTGCCACCGCACCAAGGGGCCCATAGGTTGAGCCATAGCTCGCGAAGTGGCTGACATAATAGGAGAAAGCCAGCGAGGTCAGGACCCATAGCAGGGTCGAGACAAGCGAACCGGGAACGATCCAGCGCCAGTCGGGCTTGTCGCGGCAGGGGCCGTAGCGGAAGAGCAGCGTAACCGCCACGAAGACGAAAAGCAGCATCAGGGCGGGGGCGCCGAAATGCACGATATAGCGCGTGCTGTAGCTCATGAGATAATCGGTGAGATACAGGATCTCGGGTGGCAGATTGCGCAGGCCGAAGCGATTCAGCAGATCGGGCAGGTAATCAACCAGTGCCGGGAAGGCGACCATCAGTGCCAGCGTGAGGCACGCACCAATCACCGCCCCGAACGTGACGCCCAGTGCCAGAAACTGGAAGCGGAAAAAACCGCGCGTCTCAAGCACATCATAAGCGAGATTAAGGGCCGACAGCACTGATTTGGTGCTGGCCGAAGCAGACCAGAGCGCAATCGAGATGGAAAAGATCAGCCCCATCGTCAGCGAGGCATGAGGCTGTCCGATAAGGGTATGAATTTGCGATGCGATCAGCTCGAAAGCCGTTGGGGGCAGCAGGCTGCGCAGCACATTGAGCTGAGGTTCGACCGTCTGAAGGTCAAAAACCAGCCCGTAGACTGAAATCAGCGACGTAATGGCCGGAAAGAGCGAGAGCGTGGCGTAAAAGGCGCAGCCTGCGGCAGAGAGACTCGTCTGGCTCGACCCGAGATTGCTCAGCGTCTGGCGCAGAACCAGCTTCCACCCGCCGAAAGGCATGTGGATGGGACTTCTGGCCCCTGTGCCCGGTGCCTCACGACCGAGCGCCTCGACAGTATCACCCTCTGACGTGGCCGCAGCGTTGCTACCATGCGCCGCGTGATCGTCGGAGACTTTCTGCGCTTCGACCGCGCCGCCCGATTCTGCCGCTTCCTGTGACATCTGGCTTCGTGGGGTGGAGGTTTCGTCCACGCAGTGTTCCTTCCTCTTATTGGCCTGATCCCTGCCCCCGCCATGCATTGACGCTGCACCCCGAGACGCACGATCTGTCGCAGCCCCTCTATAGTTACGCGAGGCAATTGATACCAGCATGACGCTCTGGCGGCGGAAACGTTGCACCGCGTTTCGCGTTGGGGGGACGTGACCATGCATCCAGTGCAGAAAAAGAAATCGGGGTCCATTTTTTAGTTGCATGAGGGGGGGTTTGGTCCCATATGCGCCCCACGCAGCAACGCACGTGCCACTGGCCCTCTGTAGGTTACGCAACGACGTCAAGCGTTCTGGCAATCGGGCTGATCCTGCTCTCTTTCGAGCAACCAGCCTCGTCCTGATCGCCGGTCCGTTCGACCGTTTCGCAACAATTCCGCCCGTGGAGATTCGGGCGGATTTCGGGAGGAGTGACTCATGACTCCGAAAATCGTCCGCTATCTTGCCGAGCAGCAGCCGGCTACCCCTTGCCTGGTCGTTGATGTCGACCACGTCGAAGAGCGCTATCACGCCCTGCGCGATGCCCTTCCGCTGGCACAGATCTATTATGCCGTAAAAGCCAATCCGGCTGCGCCTATTCTGGAGCGTCTGGTGCGCCTCGGCTCGTCTTTCGACGCGGCCTCCATTGGTGAAATTCACCAGTGCATGGCTGCCGGTGCGCAGGCCAGCCAGATCTCTTTCGGCAATACCGTCAAGAAGGTCTCCGCCATTCGCGAGGCCTTCGGCCTGGGCGTCGATCTTTTCGTTTTCGACAGCGAAGAAGAGCTGGCCAAGCTTGCCGAACACGCCCCGGGCGCGCGCGTCTTCTGCCGTCTGGCAGTCGAGAACGAGGGTGCCGACTGGCCGCTTTCGCGCAAGTTCGGCACGACCATCGCTCATGCGAAGGATCTTCTGCTTCAGGCCGTCGGCCTCGGGCTTGAGCCTTATGGTCTCTCCTTCCATGTCGGCAGCCAGCAGACCAGCACGGCGGCTTATGAAGCCGCCATTGCCAAGGTCGCCATGCTTTTCACCGACCTGTCGGCAGCTGGCATTGACCTCAAGATGGTCAATCTCGGCGGCGGTTTCCCGGTGCGCTATCGCGACGACATCCCCGAGATCGAGCAGTTCGGCCTCGCTATCGGCCGCGCCATGACCGAGCATTTCGGCAATGCCCTGCCGCAGATGCTGATCGAGCCGGGCCGCTTCATGGTTGCTGAAGCCGGTGTGGTATCGACGGAAGTCGTGCTTGTCAGCCGTCGCGGCGGCAAGGAAAGCGACCCGCGCTGGGTCTATCTCGATATCGGTCGCTTTGGCGGTCTGGCAGAGACGGAAGGCGAGGCGATCCGCTATCGTTTCCGCACGCCGCATGATGGCCTGCCCACGGGTGAAACCGTTGTCGCCGGACCGAGCTGCGATGGCGTGGACATCATGTATGAAAAGAACCGCGTTCAGCTGCCCCATGCGCTGAATTCCGGCGACCGCATCGAATTGCTGACCACCGGTGCTTATGTCACCACCTATTGCTCCACCGGCTTCAATGGCTTTGCGCCGCTGAGCGAACACTACATCTAAGCCCGCAAGGGCAGCCTCTTTCCCGAGGCGTTGCGAAGACCCCCAAAAGGCGCCCGCCGACGGATCACCCTGTCGCGAGGCGCCTTTACTATACGTGCAGCCTGACCCTTTCGCCCGGACACATGATGGAGAGCCTGCGAGCGACAAGTTCGCGCATCCCCCCCCCCTCATGAAACCGGCAGCCGCATGCCCGTAACCGTTATTACGAGCGACCCTCTCCTGGGTGTCCTGGTCAGACACGTCACCCCACCCGAGACACAGACTGCTTCATTCCTCACCCGAAGCCCTTTCTCCTCAGGGCTTTTACAAGGCATGATAGGGAGCAGGCACTCGTCGCAGCCAATTTTCCCGCTCCCCTCATTTCAGTCTGATCTCTCATGAAGCGTCGTCATTTTCTGCTCTCCGGCCTGGCGGCTGGCATTCCTCTCTCCGGGGTCGCGCGGGCAGACACACCGCCCCAGGCCGAAGGACATGTTGGGGCCACAAACAGCCTGACCGACGTAACAGGGCTGAGCGTCGGACAGGCGCAAAGCCCCGGCGCCCGCACCGGGGTGACGGTCATTCTGCCTGACAGCCCAGCCCCTTGCGCCGTCGATGTGCGCGGCGGCGGCCCCGGCACGCGTGAGACCGACGCCCTGAATGGCTGGAATCTGGTCCATCGAGTCGATGCGCTCACTCTCTCCGGCGGCTCGGTCTACGGGCTTGCCGCAGCCGATGGCGTGGCAGCGTGGCTTGGCGCCAGAGGGCGAGGATTCGCCATGCGCCGGGTGAAGGACATACCGGTTTCCCCGATTGTCCCGGCGGCCATTCTCTATGACCTTGATAACGGGGGCGACAAGTCATGGGGTGAAACCCCGCCCTATCGCGCACTCGGCATCGAAGCCGCCAGCCAGGCGCAGCGAAGCATGACGCTCGGAACAGTGGGCGCCGGCTATGGCGCCATGGCCGGGCAGCTCAAGGGCGGTATCGGGAGCGCCTCCTGGGTCAGCCATGACGGCTTTACTGTCGCGGCTATTGTCGCGACCAACAGTCTGGGTTCCGTCACCCTGCCGCATGAGAAGCATTTCTGGGCAGCCCCGTTCGAGCAGGGGCGTGAATTTGGCGGGCTCGGTGTGTCTGCCTCACATATCGCGCCTGAAGACTGGAGCGGCACCAAACTCGCCCCCGCACCGCGAGCAAACACGACGCTGGCCTGTATCGCAACCGATGCCGCCCTGACACAGGAAGAGCTGAAACGCATTGCCATGATGGCGCAGGACGGGCTGGCGCGCGCCATCCATCCGGTCCACTCCCCCTTCGATGGCGACACTATTTTCGCCCTCGCGACAGGACACAAATCTGTGCCGGATGCAGGGCGGGAACTGCTCGTTACGCATCTCGGCAGCATCGCCGCCGATGTACTGGCCCGTGCCGTCGCGCGCGGCGTCTATAGCGCGACACAGCCCCCCGGCATGAACGCGCCACTCTGGTCGGCCCTGCCGGGCTGACCTGTCTCTCGGCCATGTCAGCGAGGCCTGACGCAACCCGGGCGCGTTTTGTGTCTTTTTATATCAATCCATGGCGACACCCGCCATGCTGAACCTGCGCTCCGGTGCGCATTGCTGGCAGCCATGCCCGCATGACGCCCCGGCAGCAGATACGGCCCGCGGCGCTTGCGGCTGATCACGTTAGGTTCAGGGGATCTCGCGTCTTCGGGGGGCTTGTGGTTCACTTCCCGGCCCGCGCTTTCCCGTGAAAACGCAGCCTCATGTCTGGAGACAGGCCAATGACCAAAACGCTCACCATAGCCCTTTCGGGGCAGGATCTGCTCAATCATCCCTTTCTGAACAAGGGCCTGGCCTTCAGCGCGGAAGAACGTGACGCCTTCGAACTCCATGGCCTCCTGCCCCGCGCCGTGCAGTCGCTGGATGAGCAGGTAGAGGCAGCCCTCAAATTTCTCGATGCCCTGCCCTCGCCCTTCGCCCGCCATGTGCATCTGCGCGAATTGCAGGATACGAACGAAACACTGTTCTACGCCCTGCTGACCCGCAAGATCGATACCATGCTGCCGCTGGTCTATACGCCCACCGTTGGCGAGGCCTGTCAGCGTTTTTCCGAAATCTGGCAACGTCCGCGCGGGCTGTTTCTGAGCTATCCCGAGCGCGAGTCGATGGAAGATATTCTCGCGAACCCGGATTATGACGATGTGCGCGTGATTGTCGTGACCGATGGCGAGCGTATTCTCGGCCTTGGCGACCAGGGCGCAGGGGGCATGGGCATCCCCATTGGCAAGCTCTCGCTTTATACCACCTGCGCAGGCATCTCGCCCGACCAGACCCTGCCGATCCTGCTCGACACCGGCACCAATAACGAAGACCTGCTGCAGAACCCCGCCTATATTGGCTGGCGCCATGAGCGCATACGCGGGGCGGAATACGACGCCTTCATCGAGCGTTTCGTGACCGCCGTGCAGACACGCTGGCCCCATATCGCCCTGCATTGGGAAGATTTCAGCGGCGTCAACGCGGCCCCCATTCTTGAGCGCTATCGCGACCGGCTCTGCACGTTCAATGACGACATTCAGGGTACGGCTGCCGTCACCACCGCTGCTATTCTGAGCGCCAATGCCGCCCATGACGGCAAGCTGAAAGACGAAACCATCGTCATGCTCGGCGCTGGTTCGGCGGGTGTCGGCATTGCCAATCTGCTGCTGCAGGTCATGCGTGATGAAGGTGCCACGGAAGAAGAGGCACTCGCACGCTTCTACCTGCTCGACCGCAAGGGGCTGCTGGTTGAGGGGCGCAAGGGCAGCAATGCCGGTCAGGAACTCTTTGCCCGCAAGGACTGGGGCGATCGTGACATCGACCTGGAGACCGTCATCCGCGAGACCAAGGCCAGCATTCTGATTGGCGTATCGGGGGTGAAGGGCCTGTTTACCGAGTCCGTCGTGCGCGAGATGGCCAGGAACTGCAAACGCCCGATCATCTTTCCGCTTTCGAACCCGACCTCGCATTCTGAGGCCACACCGGAAGATATCATGGCGTGGTCTGACGAGCGTGCGCTGGTCAGCACCGGCAGCCCCTTCCCGCCGCTCGATCTGCATGGACGCACCCATCGCGTCGACCAGACGAACAACGCCTATATCTTTCCCGGTCTCGGGCTCTGCCTGCTGGCAACCGGCGCCACACGCGTAACCGATTCCATGTTCATGGCCGCCGCACGCGGGCTTGCCTCGCTCTCGCCGCTGCGCAGCAATCCGGACGGCAATCTGCTGCCCCCGGTCACGCAAATGCGAAAAGTCGCACTGGCCGTGGCAGAAGCTTCCGCCAGACAGGCGCGCGAAGATGGCGTATGTCCTGCTTTCAGCGACGAGGAACTGCATGAGCGCATCCAGTCTCTCGTCTGGACGCCCGATTATTGTGCTTATGAGAAGATCTGACATGACCGACACACGGATCGAGAGCGACGGCCTCGGCGAAATCGAAATTCAGGCCGACAAGCTCTGGGGCGCGCAAACGCAGCGCTCGCTTCACTATTTCAGCATCGGCCGCGAGCTGATGCCGCGCGAGATGATCGAGGCCTATGCCATCGTCAAGCGCGCCTGCGCCAGGGCCAACCACCAAAGCGGTCGTCTGGGCGAGACGCAATACAAGCTGATTACCACGGTCTGCGACGAAATCCTGGCCGGTCAGCACGCCGACATGTTCCCGCTTCATGTCTGGATGACCGGCTCAGGCACCCAGTTCAACATGAACATCAACGAGGTCATCTCGAACCGCGCCTGCCAGCTTTCCGGCGAGGCTTTGGGCAGCAAGCGCCCGGTTCATCCCAATGACCACGTCAACATGTCGCAGTCTTCCAACGACAACTTCCCCACTGCCATGCATGTGGCCGTCGTGCTGGGCAGCCGTCGCAGGCTGATTCCGGCCCTGACCCGTCTGGCGGAATCCATCGAGGCCAAGGCCGAAGAGTGGAAGGACATCGTCAAGATTGGCCGCACCCATATGCAGGATGCCGTGCCGGTTACGCTGGGTCAGGAATTCCACGGCTACGCCGGAATGCTGCGCGAGAACATCGCCCGTATTCAGGAAGCCGAGAAGGGTCTCTACCCCCTCGCCCTTGGCGGCACCGCGCTCGGCACCGGCATCAATACCGATGCCCCCTTTGCCGGTCGCGCCTGCGCCGAAATCGCCCGCCTGAGCGACGCCGCCTTTATCAGCGGTGAGAACAAGTTCGCCCTGCAGGGCGCGCATGATGCGCTCGTGCATTTCTCGAGCGCGCTGCGCACCACGGCAGGCGCGCTTTACAAGATCGCGAACGATATCCGCCTGCTCTCCTGCGGCCCGCGCGCCGGTTTTGCCGAGCTGCACCTGCCTGAGAACGAGCCCGGCTCGTCCATCATGCCCGGCAAGGTCAACCCGACCCAGGCCGAGGCACTGGCCATGCTGGCCGTGCAGGTGATGGCCAATGACGTGGCGGTAGGTTTTGGCGGCGCCGGTGGCCTGCTGGAAATGAACGTTTACAAGCCGCTCATCATCCAGAACATCATGCAGAGCATCACCCTGCTGCATGACGGCAGCGAGAACTTCCGCACCTTCCTGATTGAAGGCACCAAACCGAACCTCGCCCGCATCGAGCGCTATGTGGCGGAGTCCGTCATGCTGGTGACGGCCCTCGCTCCCACCATTGGCTACGACACAGCCTCAAAAGTCGCGCATCATGCCATGGACCATGACTGCACACTGAAAGAGGCCGCCCTGGCTCTGAACGCGGTCAGCGAAGCCGATTTCGACCGTCTGGTTGACCCGCGCACCATGCTGGCACCGAATTTGAAGGGGAAGTAAGGGAAAGCGGGGCTCTGCCCCGCCCACGGAAAAGTAAAAGAGCCTCACGTATAATAAGAAACCCAGCATCACACTGCATCTGCCTTGGCAAGGGAGAATACGATACTTATCTTAAAGCATCCAAAGCGCTCTTTCCGATGCCACTGAAACATGGTCAGACCATGCGTTGGATGCTCCGCTTACCGTATGCGCCCCACCCCTCTACTGATCTTGCAATATATTCACATAGTTTGAAATTTTCCTATTCAGATAGGTCTGGACAGTTGTTTTGTTGAAGTCTTTCAAGGCTGTAAATTCGCATACGATAGCTTCTCGCCGGATTGCATCGTTGACTGAAGCAATATTACTATCCCGGCTCGATGCTAATTTACAAACGCTGTACGGTTCGACAACCCAATCTGGGCGATAGGACAAGAATCCTTCATCTGATTTATTATAGTTAGGAAATAATTCGAGTAGTTCTTTTTCATACTGATGCGAACGTACCTGACCACTTGCCCAGAAAGCGCTTAAGTCGATTTGCGGAATAGTACTTAAAATAGATAGATCATTCTCCAACGCGTCTTTGTGGTTTCGAATGGTTTCAGTCTGGGTACCTGGACCATGGTATTTGAGGCATGATTCAATAATTTTTTTTGTTTCGCTCCTATATTTTTGAGATAAAAGAAGGGAGGTAAATTGATTTCCAGCCAAAACAATTCTCAGATTCCATTCTGACTGAAGTAGTTTTCCTTTTCTAACATCACCAAAGGAAAGAAAGTCCTGCCAATTATTTTTAAAAGTTGCTATATCAACGAATTCATTATTGTTTATATTTTTTTCTATCTCAGCGATACCTAATTCCTCGACTTTTCCCGTGATATCATTTTGGTCCGTAAATGCGAAAAGCGTTAGGAGACATTTTTTGGGCGGGCGCCCAACTCTGCTTGGCGACGCTTTTTGTATGGCATTATCAACAGCTTCAAACACATCTTTGAATCCGGCTTCACTTTTTATTTTTTCTAAAACGTTGAGTTTTTCCTCTACTCCTGCCCGATCTAGACAATACCAGTATGAAAACGGGTTTAATCTGTTTGTATTTACTCTGATAATAGTTTCTTTATCTTGAGGGCTCGGGATTGGAAGAGGTATAGTTTCAACCAATCTATTATGTAACTTGTTAACTTTTTCGTAAAAACTCTCGGCAAAGGAAGAGTTGTTTGTGAACATTGCAAACATTGCACCACGCAAATCAGTGCGACATAATGTTACAAAACGCTGAGCCGCTGATGTTAACAAAGTCTCTGTATAGCCGAACTGAAGGAATTCCGTGTCTGTCATTCCCATTATACCTTGGATAAAATAATGATTTTCGCAGTTATCCGCAATAATAACGCAGGTTCTATCCGAATTAGCACCACAAAATGATTTTACCCGCTCAACCCATTCAGCATTGTTTTCTATATGAAGTAGAACGCTTTTATCAGTATTAGACTTTATTAGATCATTATTTTTTCCAACTCCAGATACAATCCTATGCCAAATATTACTTCTGTCGTATTCAATAGTATTTTCTCGGCATTTTTCCTTCGTTGCCCGAAAATCTTGATCAATTTTATTGGCTAATAATGTTTTCCCACTACTCTGCTCTCCAACAACTATAAGAGTTTTACTCACCCTTCTGAGAATTGATTCCTCGAAGTTTGATTTAAATTTTGAGGCCAAATCATTCCAGTGATTTAGAAATACTTTATATGATTGGAAGATATCTTCATTCAGATATTCTGCGCGCTCAGGGTAGACGATTCTATTGTATTCCACTACGATCACCTCTGATAAGACGTTATTTTTATTATCTGTATATCTCCTTAATCAGATTGGAAAGTACAAAACCTCATTTATTACCGAAATGAAGTTTCTATATCCACTCCACGAAGTGCAGCGTTCGATCTTTATACGGCGGAGCGCGCCTGCTTTGTGGGAGTAACATTGACATTGTGAAGGCCTAGTATGAGGCGAAAATAGATGTCTGATAGCCACCCTCCGCACAGACTTCCAAAGGGCGACGGCCCTTTAACGGGTTTCAGGGCAACGCCCCGACCCTCCCCTCATTGCACCCCCTTCCGAGATTGTTATACTGTTCCAAACTCGAAAGGACTTTGCATGTCGCGCAAGACTCTTGTTGCGGCGTTGCTGGCTTCGGCCTGCTGCGCCCTGCCCCTTCTCCCCGCCGCCCACGCGGCAGAGCCTGCCAAGAGCGAGGTGCCGAAGGAAGGATTGGCGGCGCTGCTGCCTGCGGATTCCATCACCAAACATCATCTGACCGCAGGCGGCCAGAGCATTGCCTATACCGCCCATGCGGGCACGGTCACGCTGCGTGACAAGGAGGGCAAGCCCTCCGCCAAGGTCTTTTATGTGGCCTATACGAAGGACGGGGCGAATGCCCAGACGCGCCCGGTGTCGTTCTTCTTCAATGGCGGCCCCGGTGCGGGCACGGCCTATCTGAATCTCGGTGCGGCAGGCCCGCGCGTGCTGCGATTCCCGGCGGATCATCCGGAAGATGGCGCGCGCGCCCATCTGGCCGACAACCCGGATAGCTGGCTGCCCGCCACCGACATGGTGTTCATTGATGCCGTGGGCACGGGGTATTCGCAGCCGACCGACCCGAAAAAGGCTGCCGAGCAGTTCTATAGCGTGACCAAGGATGGCGAGGCTTTCGCCAAGGCCATTGCGCTTTGGGTAGGTGAAAACGGACGTCAGGGCTCGCCGCATTATCTGGTGGGCGAGAGTTATGGCGGCATTCGCTCGGCACAGGTGGCTGATGCGCTGCAGCAGCAGCAGAACCTTATCGTGAATGGCATCGTGATGATCTCACCCGCCATCCAGATGCAGTTTCTGGACAACACGAACAACCCGATGGCCTCGGCCATGGCGTTGCCCACCTTCATCGCCTCGCATCTGTCGCAAACCGGCAAGCTGACGCCGCAGGCGGTGGATGAGGCCTATCACTATGCGCTCGGGCCGTATCTGACCACCATCGCCAATGCCCCGCCCAAGGGCGATGACGCGAAGAAGTTCTATACCGATCTCGCCGCCCGCACGGGCCTGCCGGTGGATGTCATTACCAAGGAAATGGGCGAGCCCAACCCGTTTGCGCATGACGTGCGCAGCCGCGATGGCCGCCTGTACGGCATTTACGACTTCACCCAGTCGATCCCCGATCCCTATGCCGATGGCATCGAGAACGGCCAGAGCCCGGAAATGACGCTCTCCGGTTTCGGCCGCGCCTATGGCAATGCCTATAGCGGCTATCTGGCCAATGAGCTCGGCTACAAGACCGACCTCACCTATGATCTGCTGAGCATGGAAGTGAACGGCGCCTGGAAATTCACCAGCTCCGGCTCACAGCTGACCGATCAGGTCGGTATCCTGCGCAAGATGCTGGCGCTCGACCCCAGCCTGCATATCTTCATCGCCAATGGCTATTTCGACATGGCCTGCCCGTTCGGCACCACGCGCTGGACCAAGGACCATATACCGGTCGGCGCCGATCGTATCGCGCTGCATCTCTATGAAGGCGGCCATATGCTCTATACCCGCCCCGCCAGCCGCGCCGCGCTCACGCGTGACGTCAGCGCCTTTTACAACGACACGTCGAAATAACGATGCTCCATGGCGTGGCAGTGCTCCTGCCACGCCATGAAAGTCTTGTGAACGAACGCATAAATTAGCAATCCGACAGAGTCTTTCGCACTGCTTTTCTCAAGTGGCCGTCTTAAAGACCTCAATCGCGTCCTCGACATATTTTTTCTGCGGAAAGGCACCCAGCCATGCGAGCCCGCTTTCCAGCTGCATCTCGTCCATGGTTTCATAGCTCGGCGCGACTTCGATATACGCCGTAGCGGCAGATAGCGCATATGTCGGGATGATGCCCCAGCCCTCACATTGCAGAAAAAGCGCGCTCAGGCCGATCGATGCATTATATTCTATCAGGCGCGCAGGGGGCTCAAGATCGCGCGCATAAAGCACTGCGTCGAACCTGTCGCGAATGGCGATGCCCTTCTGCGGCAATATCCAGATATCGTCGCAATATCCAGCCCACCCTTCGACGACCTCCCTCATCGTCCTGACGCCATGCGGCGACACGGCCACACATCCGGCGTGCAACATGGGATGAAACGAGACATGGCTCTGCCTGTCCATCTGGAATGAATCGATAAAAATCAGATCAAGCTCTCGCCGATTGAGCATATCGATCAGATGATCGCGCTCGCGGTGAATGATGCGAATGGTTCGATCCGGGTCGCCCTTCTTGATCTTCGCGATGCCGTGCATGATGCGGGTTTCGAGCCCCATTGCCTGCATACCGATCGTCAATGGACCCAACTCGATTTCTTTATATTCATTGACTGTTTTAACGAGTTTATCCAGCTCGTGGCCAATAGAGCGGCTGGATTCCACAATAAGGGAGCATATCTCCGTCGGCTGCATACCTTGATGGGACCGCACGAAAAGCTGCACTCCCAGTATGCGTTCGATCTCCAGGCAGGATTTCGAAAGCGCTGCCGGTGTCACATTGAGCTTCGCCGCAGCCCCCACGAGAGACTGCGTCTCACAAATAACATCGATGAAATGGAGATATCTGAGCTTGATCTTCCTGATCACCTGCTCGTTCAAACTCTTCACACATTGCTTCCTTCAAAATCATGAGCTGGCTTCATGCTTGATGAGGATAGGAATTGCCGCGCACAGATTTCGCTCAGCCCCATGGCTCTTCGTGGCACCATCAGCATCCCGACTGCTCTGTTCACAAACGCGCCAGTTCATCCTCATCGCTCCATAGAACCCACCCATCGCGTTCAGGCGTTTTGCTCAGAGCACCTCTGCGTCAAACGCAGATCACTTACCCGTGACTGCAAAATGCCCCCTTCATTTTTCGTCCTTGTGCCAGCCGTCAGATGCGCCGATGCGCTCAGGGCATCGACACCACCCGCAATCGGGGAAATAGCCATTTGGCGGGCGTATTTACTGCTTTCCGATATTTTTCCTGTCACAAGACGCTCGCAGACATACGCGTATGGATCGCAGTAACCAGAGGGCTTGCAGCGCAGGGAGACACCGGACGTGCTCCATAAGACCCGCCCGTTCGTGACACATTATTTCCCGCTTTATTCGACCGAAGGAGCTTTAACTTTTCGTTGAATCCCGTGAAGCAGATTTCGGTTTCTAACGCTTTTTTTTTGCTCCAGAGGAGAAACGCTGAGTTATCGGTAGACAAACCTTGGAAGCCGACAAATTCAAAATAATAAAAATATGCGCAGTTAAGGCTTTGACAAAAGAAATCATGAACAACCATGAATAAAAAATAGACATATGTTTATTTATTCGTGAATGTACTGATCAGATTCGCCTCAAGTCATCGTCTATGCATTGCGCCCGGAAAGGCAGGGATATTATGCAGGTCGATACAGTTCAAAAAACGGCAGACGACACCACGAGCAGCGGAACCACCGGCAATAATATCGGTGTGTGGGAAGGGTACCTTTCGTCAGGTCCTACGGACTTGCCCGCGAGCGGCACTCAGTCCGGCGGACTTTACAGCGGGGATAAAGGGAGCCTCACCGTCAATTATGACGATCGGAGCTTTACTTACAAGGCTGCTGACGGAACCATCACGACCGGTACGATCGACAAAACCTTCCCCCTCGGCGGCGCTGCCAATACTTCTCTGGGAGGGGGCACCCTCGCCTTTACCGACGAACAGGGAAAACTCTGGATTTTTTCCCAAAACGCCGCAGCAGCCAATTCGCGCTGGACTTATTACGCCACGAGCGGCGGTATACTGGTTGTCGTCGCGACCAATCCGGGTAGCGGAAGCCTGCAATTAAGTGGTTCAGCCTCATCCGATCTCTGGTATAGCGAGCAGAAATACGCGGTTCAGCCACCTCCGGTCGGAATCATCAAATGGACCGGCTATATGAGTGGTGGTCCGATTCAGCTCAATGGCACATCGCAGACCGGGCCTCTCGTGAATACCGATGGCGGCACGCTCTTTATCGATTATCCCAATCGGCGCTATACCTATCAGGCCACTGACGGCACCCAGACCACGGGGACAATCAATCAGACCTTTCTGGTCGATGGCGGTTCTTCCATGTCGATCGGTGTTCCAACACTGGCCTTTACCGATGACCAAGGCCAACTCTGGATCTTCACGCAAAATCCGCCCGGGGCAAATGCGCGCTGGAACTATATCCCGACATCGTCGGGAGACATCCTGAACCTCGTGACTAAAACCGCGAGCGGTAACGCCACCGTTCAGACCTCGGGCAAGAATACGACGGATCTCTGGTACGATGCACGTAAATACGGCACGTCCGTCAGCGAGGTCTGCTATCTTCCCGGCACACTCATCGCTACACCGCAAGGACATAGAGCGATTGAAACCCTGAACGCAGGTGATGAAATTTTCGTTCTGCGCAAGGGCGCCATCGTTTCTGAAAAGATCATCTGGTCCGGATCTGGTGTCTGCACAACACGCATGACTCCCCATAAAGATTTGGCAGGTTTTCCTGTCCGCATCAAGGCCGGTGCGCTCGGCGATGCGCTGCCCCATGAAGACCTACTCGTAACCTCCGAGCATTGCCTCTATCTCGATGGCGGGCTCATTCCCGCCCGAATGCTGGTAAATGGGCACTCAATTACCTATGAGGAGACTCTCTCCACTTACAGCTATCATCATATCGAACTGGAACGCCACGGCCTGATCTTCGCCAATGGCGCGCTGAGCGAGAGCTTTCTCGATACCGGCAACCGCATCATTTTCGGTTTCCAGACGACATTACCGTTTCTTGCCCCTTCGAAGGGCAGAACCCAATCATGGCAGCAGGATGCCGCAGCGCCGCTAACCACGGATCAGAGTTCTGTCGAGCCCGTCTGGCGCAGGTTAGCGGCGCTTTGTGGCACCTCGGCGGGTAATGATCACCCCCCTTGTCCGTCTGAGGAAATCGCTCTCGAGACGTTGGATGGACGGACTATTCTGCCCTCCCGCGAGCACGAGGATGGCTGGGTGTTCCGCTTTCATCCTAAAGGGCAGGCTGTCTATCTACGAGCTCGGACACGCAGGCCCTGTGACACGATCGGCCCTTTTCTGGACGATCGCCGCGAATTAGGGATTCTGGTGAAAGGAATTCAAGTCTTTACGCCAGAAAACTGTCTCGATATCCATCCGAACAGTATCAGCGGGACCAGGACGGGCTGGCACGAAATCGAAGCTCAGACGCAGCGTTGGACGAAAAGCAAAGCACTTATTCCGCTGGGCAAGGCCGAGCTTAACGGGCCCGTTGTCGTATTTATCTCAGCCACGACAGGCCGAGCACTCCAGACACAAAACAGGCACGCTCTCTAGATTTTTCATGTTGAGAGGGACCGTCCCTCTCAACATGCCCTAAACCTAGCTTGACCTGAAGATAGAGCGGAGCGCGCACCACACCAGATACAGGGCGGACGGGTATCGAGCGCTTTCCGTCTCCTGTGTATCAGAAGAAACCGAGCTTTGTTTCGCTGTAGCTGACAAGCAGGTTTTTTGTCTGCTGATAATGGTCGAGCAGCATCTTGTGCGTCTCGCGGCCGATGCCTGATTTCTTGTAGCCGCCGAAGGCCGCATGGGCGGGATAGGCGTGATAGCAATTAATCCAGACACGACCGGCTTGCAGGCCACGCCCCATGCGATAACAAATATTCGCATCCCGGCTCCACACGCCCGCACCGAGCCCGAACTCGGTATCATTGGCAATAGCGAGCGCTTCTTCTTCCGTCTTGAACGTGGTCACAGCCAGAACGGGGCCGAAGATTTCCTCCTGGAAAATCCGCATGCTGTTATGGCCCTTGAAAACCGTCGGCTCGATATAAAAGCCTTTCTCGAGACCATTACCCAGTTTCGCCGCATTGCCACCCGTCAGCACCTCGGCACCTTCCCCCTTGCCGATCTGGATGTAAGACAGGATCTTATCCTGCTGCATCTGCGAATTCTGCGCGCCCATCATGGTTGAGGGATCAAGCGGGTCACCCTGTTTGATGGCCCGGACGCGGGGCAGAACCTTTTCCATGAAGCGGTCAAAAATGGATTCATGCACCAGTGCGCGGCTCGGGCAGGAGCAGATCTGCCCCTGATTGAGCGCAAACATGGCAAAACCCTCTATCGCCTTGTCGAGATAGGAATCATCTCGATCCATCACATCGGCAAAGAAGATATTCGGCGATTTGCCCCCGAGTTCGAGCGTCGCCGGAATAAGGCTTTCTGCCGCCGCATGGGCGATGGTCTTGCCCACACCCGTCGAACCCGTAAACGCCACCTTGGCAATGCGCGGGCTCCTGGCGAGATAATCGCCCACCTCACGACCGGTGCCATTGACGATATTCAGCACACCGGGTGGGAAGAGATCGCCAATAATATCCATCACCACCAGAATACTGGCTGGCGTGGTCTGGGCGGGCTTCATGACCACGCAATTACCCGCCGCCAGCGCCGGGGCGAGCTTCCACGCGGCCATCAGGATGGGAAAATTCCACGGAATAATCTGTGCGACAACACCGAGCGGCTCATGAAAATGATAGGCAACAGTCGTGTCGTTGATTTCACCCAGACTGCCTTCCTGAGCGCGGATACAGCCGGCGAAATAACGGAAATGATCGATGGCGAGCGGAATATCGGCGTTGAGCGTCTCACGTATCGGCTTGCCATTATCCCAGGTTTCAGCGCGGGCAATCAGATCGAGACTGGCCTCCATCCGATCAGCGGCCTTGAGCAGAAGCAGGGCGCGATCAGCAACGGAAGTCTTCCCCCAGGCCGCGCGCGCCTGCTCGGCGGCATCCAGCGCCTGGTCGATATCTGCCGGGGTCGATTGCGGCACCTGACAAAGCACACGGCCATCAACAGGAGAGTGATTATCGACATACTGGCCGGCGATCGGCTCGCGCCACTGCCCTCCAATGAAATTGCCATAGCGTTCGCGGAAAGGGGGCGCAGCCTTCAAGCCGGACATGACCATAATCCTCTTGCTGATGGCGATACCGATTCAGGGGGCTTGTAGCGCATGAGCGCCAGGAAAGACCCCGCAAGCACCGCCTCGAAACAAACTGACGTTACAGTTAACATCGGTTGTGAGAGAACCACGAATACCGGAACAGGGTTACTCACCCTCGCGCGAGGTCACTGCTTCGTGAAAAACAGGTCCCGCCTGAAGAGGGGGACGTTGGCGCGTAAAGCGCCAATGTCGCAAAACAAGTGGAGCGGAAATTTTCTGAGTCATCTGCGTAAAGCAGAGCAGAGACTAAACCTGTGCTCCTCTTACTATCGCAGGGCGGCAGTTATTCGCCGTCTCGCGACAGGGGAAGACCAGCCAGAACGACTCAGACAGGTTGCGAAAATATCTCGCCCGTTTCGGTCTGGACTGGGAACAGGTCACGAAAGGCGGCTGAACGCCCCGCCATCATGTCTTACCAGAGGATGGGCTCAGCACAGGAGCAGCGAAACGACGGTTTTGCAAAACCGGCAGAGTCTGACGCGCCTTCTGCAAGCTGGCAGGGTCAAGTGTCTCGAATACCAGACCAGGCGTGGCGCCGCGTGCCGCGATGACTACGCCTAGTGGGTCGATGATCATGCTGTTGCCGATATTCTGCGGGCCACATTCCCCGGCCCCCAGCACGAAACAGGTATTTTCAAGCGCCCGCGCCGCAAGCATGATCTCCCAATGGCGCTCCTTGGCTGGCCCGCGCAGCCAGGCCGCCGGAACCACGATAATGTCAGCCCCCGCCAGCGCCAGATAACGCGCCATTTCGGGAAAGCGCACATCGTAGCAGGTCATGAACCCGATCTTCATGCCATCCAGAGTCAGGACAGGAGGCAACTCATGACCCGGTGCGATCAGCCGCGATTCCTGCATGGCAAAGGCGTCATAGAGATGCAGCTTCTGATAAAGCGCAACGCAGAGGCCATCATGCATCACGACCAGCGTATTATGAAACCGCCCTGCCCCATCGGGCACGTTGACGCAAAAGACGAGCATGATGCCTTCGCTCGCAGGGAGAAGCCCCGATACAAAAGGGCCATCCAATGGCTGCGCGGTGCGCAGCACGTGGTCGGGGTCTGACGGATCACGCGCCAGTATTCCTTCCGGCAGCACGACGAGCCGCGCCCCACCGGCTTTCGCCTCGGCAATCTGCGCAAGACAGAGCGCCAGATTGTCTTCCCATGAAGGCGATACCGCAAATTGCCCGAGCGCCACGCGCATGAGTGTCCTCCCCTCTTCATCCTGCTGCCCGCAAGACTAACCCCTGCCTTATCACGGTCAAATCATTTTCCATTCGTAACAAGTACCTACCGGACCTGCGGGCAGATCTGAAACAACCAGTAAGAACTTACGCGCCATCCCGTTCCTAGAGACAGAAGAGACAAAAATAACCGTGATCTCGGCAACCATTCCTCGCTGCGGGTCGATAGAAATATCTGGTTGACCACCAGTTCTCTTCTTCACCTTTTCCACATAACGCGAGGGGATCTGGTTTGACAGGATGAGAGAGATTTTATCTCTCCATGCCTGAGGAGAAAAAGATCATGTCCTCCCGTCTGAAAGCTGGCCTGCTCGCAACAGCGCTCTGTGCGCTTCCGCTGCTGAGTTCTGCCGAAGCCAGATCTGCGCTCGATGAGCGTGTTGATGCCACACTCGCCAAACTCGACCGCGCGCAGCTCGAAGCGCTGATCGTCACCCATATTCCCGAAATGATGCAAAACCCTGCCGCTGCCGGTGATGCGCAACATGCAGCCGCGTGGTCACCCGCCATGCCCGAGCACGGCATTCCCGCCATTACCGAGACAGACGGCACGATTGGCGTAGGTGCCCGCATCCAGGATTCACGCTATGAGAGCACGGCCTATCCGGCGGCCCTCGCCAGCGCCGCCTCATGGAACCCCGCCCTGCTCGAGGCCCTTGGCCGTTCGGTCGGGCGTGATGCGCGTGATCGCGGTTTCAATATCCTGCTCTCGGGAGGAACCAATCTTACACGCGACCCGCGTGGCGGGCGCAATTTCGAATATCTGGGTGAAGATCCGCTTCTGGTTGGACGTCTTGCCGGGTTTTATGCCAGAGGCGCTCAGTCGAACCATATCCTTGCCACCATCAAGCACTTCGCCCTGAACGATTACGAGACAGGCCGCACGCAATATGACGTGTCGATCCCGCGTGAGGCGGCAATGGAATCCGATCTGCTCGCCTTCAACATCGCCTTGCGCATCGGCAAGCCAGGCGCCGTCATGTGTGCCTATAACATGGTCTGGGGTGCCTATAGCTGCGAGAGCAAACCGCTCCTGACCGACATCCTGCGTCGTCAGTGGCATTATCCCGGCTATGTCATGTCCGACTGGGGCGCCGTTCACAGCACAGAGAAGTCGGCCGAAGCCGGTCTCAACCAGGAATCCGGCGCTGAGATCGACACGGCAATCGGGCTTGGCGGCACGGGAATGCTGCAGGACACGCCCCTCTCGGCAGAGACTACCAGCCGCATCGCCGCGGCCATAAAGAATGGCACCTTGTTCGCTCAGGCGTTCTACGCCCCCGGACAGCTCGCTTCTGTCGTGTCTGACGAATCCCTGCGCGCCATGGCGCGCCCCATCCTCTACGGTCTCTTCGCCACAGGTGCCGAACAACCCATTGAGAAAAAGCCAGTCGATCGGGCTGAGGGCTACAAGACAGCCCTTGAGGCCGCCCAGCAAGGGATCGTTCTGCTCAGGAACGAGAAATCTGCCCTCCCTCTGTCAAAATCGATCAGATCGATTGCCGTGATTGGTGGCCATGCTGACAAGGGGGTGATCTCAGGAGGCGGCTCTCCCACGGTTCTGCCCTTTGGCGGCAATGCGATCCCGCAAAAAGGCGAGCAGATCATGTCGCAGCAGGTCTGGGACCCCTCTGCGCCCCTCACCTACATGCGCCGTCTGGCACCGCAGGCTGCCATCTCCTTTACTGAAGAAACCGACCTGCCGAAGGCCGAGCAGGCGGCAAAGAGCGCCGATGCCGTGGTGCTTTTCATCGCCCAATGGTCAACAGAAGGGCGTGACCGCGCCACGCTGTCACTTACCGATGCCCAGAACAAGCTGATCGCAGCCATTGCGCGTGCCAATCCGAATGTGACCGTCGTGCTTGAAACCGAGGGGCCGGTGCTAATGCCCTGGCTGGATCAGGTGCGCGCCGTCGTTCAGGCCTGGTATCCCGGCAGTGCCGGGGGCGAAGCCATCGCGCAAATCCTGTTTGGTGATGTCAATCCGTCGGGCCATCTGCCGCTCAGCTTCCCGCTTTCGGAGAACGACCTGCCGCGTCCGGCTTTGCCGGTTGCACCGCCTCTCACCGAGGGGCGCCCGGCCAGTTTCCAGATCGCCTATGATGAAGGTGCGGATGTCGGTTATCGCTGGTTCGCCCGCACAGACAGGAAAGTGCTGTTCCCGTTCGGCCACGGCCTGTCCTACACCCGCTTCACTTACGACCATTTCGTCGTCAAGGCAGAGCGCGCGCCTTCCGCATCGGTGACGATACGCAATGACGGAGACCGCGATGGCTGCGACGTTGTGCAGCTTTATGCCGAAGGTCAGGGCATCGGGCGCCGTCTCGTTGGCTGGCAGCGCGTCTCCGTGCCTGCCCATCAAAGCCGGGACGTGACAATACCGGTCGATCTTCAGACCATTGCCCGCTTCTCCCAGAGCGATAATCGCTGGCATGTCACACCGGGCAGCTATCAGCTGCGTGTTGCCCATTCCGCCGCAGAGGAAGGCCTGACCAGCGCGATCCTGCTCAAGGGCACCACGATTGCTGGCACCGAACCGCGCTCTGAGTGATGTCTGCGGCCTATTCTTTGCCGGTGACTTCTACCGGCAAAGAGTGCCAACAAGCTATGCCCTTTGGTACCCGCCTCCTTGAGGCGGTGGGTACCCAAAAACCGTCAGCGCCTTTCAGGAAAGCCCCTCGGCCTCGAGCGAAACGGCAAGCTGCGCGATAAAACGCTCATCGGTCTGCCAGCCCGCAAGCGAGGCTGCAACAAGAACAGCGCCACCGATAGGCGGCAGACCGGGAGCCAGAGGCGCGCCACATTCCCGAGACAGCGCCTCACGCAGGATCGCGCTCCGCATGGTGCCCCCCGCATAACTCCAGCGAAGGGTTTCACCACTCAGCCGGTGACGCAAACCGTGCACATGACAGGCGAGCGCCTCTGCTGCCTCGGCAAAAATCTCACGCGCGATCTCGCAGCCCTGTTCGGCAAATCTCCCGATCTCGACAGCGAGGGCGGCTACCGAGGGGCGTATCTCAACGAGATTGGCATACCATTCCTGAAGGGCGCTGCCACAAAGCGCTGCATCTTCCGGCCATCCCTGCAGAGCGGCAAAGCGCGAGACAAAGCCGGATTTATCTTCCACGCGACCATCCAGACATTGAGATAGGCGCGCCAGCGCAAGACGACCAATCCAGTAGGCACTACCTTCATCGCCAAAAAGACTGCCCCAGCCACCGACACGGGCGGTCTGCCCATCCTCGCCCATGCCCCAGGCCATCGATCCGGTGCCAGACAGCAGCAAAATGCCTGGCCCGTTCAGAAAAGCACCACGACAGGCCATATCGACATCGTTGTGGATACTGTGAGGCGCCGGGCAAAGGGTTGCGAGCGTCTCGGTCAGTTCACGGCTCAACCGGCCACTTTCGCCAAATCCAGCCATACCGAAAGCGGCTGCGGCAAGATTCTGCTGCTGCCCCATCATGAGACCCGTCAGGACTGCGCGCCATTCGGGCACGTCGAACGGGTTCGACCCACCTGCCTTGCGCCACGCTGCTATGGTCCCATCCTGACGCACGCGCAGGAGCAGTGTTTTCGTACCGCCGCCATCAATGGCGACTATCTCGGTTTTCTGCACGTTGGTTCCGTCTTTAAACCGTTGAAACGCGCCCGGAACTTCTCCGGGCGCGCGTATCGAGTCAAGCAGGGGATGCCTGGACTCACACCAGTGTCAAAATCCCGTCGAGAGTGAGACCAGTGCCGCAAAATTGCCGCCCACAAGATAGATCGGCGATCCTGCCTTGGTTGTATTCCCGTAGATTCCCGTTCGCGATTGGGTGCTGGTGACAAAACTCGCCGGTGCGGAGCGATAGAGATTATTGCCGACATTCACGAGATTGAGCTGGATCTTCGGTCCATTCAGATGGGGCACATGCGGCAGTCTGTAGCCCAGAGTGATATCTGACAACACATAACCAGGCATGCGCTGGTCATTCATGAAGCTCGAAAACTGCGAACTGATGTAACGCAGGCTGAAATTGCCGAAAAACCGCTTGTTATCGTCATAGGCAAGCCCGACCGACGCCGTCACATGAGGCGTGGCCACCATGGTTTTGCCTGCGGTAGGAAGATAATCGATAACTGACTGACCGGCTGCATTGGTTGCCGAGACCGGAAGGTTGTTATCGGTTGTCGCATGCAGATACTGCGCCGAGACATAAGGGCTCACATGATGCCAGGGCTTGAGACCGAACTCGCCCTGAATGCCGCGTATGGTCTCGCCACCGACATTGATCGGCATGGAGACAAGCGTATTGGTGCCAGGAATATAAGAGGTCGAGCTGACCTGATGATTGGTCAGGTTCATATTGAAGGCCGAAACCTGAAAATGAATCAGCGTGCCATTATGGCGATAGCCGATTTCCTCTCCAATGCCGTATTCTCCCTTCAGATTCCCCGGCTGGGAGGTCGCGCCCACCGAGTTGGGATCGAATATCTGGCTATAGGCCTGCACCGAGGCGGGAGCGCGAAACGAGGTCGTGCCATTGATATAGATCTGGTCTTTGGAGGTCAGTGAATAACTGATTGCCACCTGGGGCAGTGGCGCAAAATAATTGCGTACCGTCTTGTAGGGATCGGCCCCCGGCACGTCATTCGTGCCCTGACGCGACACCATGACGGTGCGGAAACCCGCGCTGAGCGTCAGCCTGTCATTCAGCAGCTTGAGCGTATCGGCGATGTAAAGCGCATTGGTCTGCTGCATGAAGTTCAGATTATAGCCGCTCAGAAGCGCCCCTCCCGGTACCCTGATACCATAGGCCCCGTAGGAATTGGCTGCCTTCCCCGAGAAATCGACCGTCGCAAAGGTCGAATGCTCCTCATGCATGGCGTAGGAATACCAGTAGCCGCCCGACAACGTGTTATGCCCCGATGTCCAGTCCAGCGACGTATTGACCGCGCCCACTTTCTGGTTCCACGGGTCAACGGCCACCGTCGTGATCTTTCCATTCGTGACATAAGGCTGGTTCAGATCGCCATAGACCTGAGTGCCGAATGTGCCGCCCGATGCGGGAATATTCTCACCGCCCACAGCCGGACCATATTGATGCACGAAATAGGGGGTGACCCTGAGCTTGAGACCGTGCGCCAGCGTGAAATGCGTCGGTACCACCACGTCGAGCGAGTTCAGGTTGCTTAGCTGCAGCTTGTAATAATTGGCATCACCCGGCGTATAATGGTCGCTGTAGCTCAGACCCTCACCCCATTGCTTCCATTGTGCGGCGGTCGGCGAGCGAAAGGGCGTCTGCTCCTGACGGTTATAGCCGAACACGGCCGTGACCGAATTGCCATCACCCCATTCCTTCAGGAATTTCGCATCGACATGGTAACGCTTGAGCCCGCCGGGGCCACGCCAGTTATTATTCGATTGATGCGAAAACGACATGAAGCCGCGAATGCCCGTTTTACCGATATCGCCCGTGTCGAGACGCAGAAATTCCTTGTTGGCGCTTTTATTGCCGCCCATCAGATTGATGAAGCCGCCATATTTGTGAGACGGATTCATGGCCGTTGCCGAGATCTGCCCGCCGACAGCATTGAATGTCGGCGCGTTCAGATCGGGTGATCCCTGAGATACCGTGACCGAACCGAGATTTTCGGTATCGACCAGCATGGCCGTATAGGGTTCATAATTGATGGGGTCGGCCAAAGGCGCGCCCTCGAACAGATACCCGATCTGGCTCTGGTTCATGCCGCGCATGGTGATGTTATCGCCCGCCGTCGCAAGAGGGCTCTGATTGGCATAAACGACGCCCGGCAGATTGGCGATCATTGAAGAGATATTGCCCGTTGGCGCCTGCTTGGCGATGAAATCACGCGTCACACCGCTTTGCGAGCGCGGCGCGGTCTGTTTTGGCATAAGACCGCCGCCCGGCGTGGTGTTGCTGGTGCCATCGGCATGTCGGCCCGCAGCCTTGACGGAAATTTCCTCGGCCTGAGGGTTCGCCCCCAGGACCGAGCCCTCAGTAGCACTGCCGGATTTGTGCCGGGATGAAACAGGCTTGTGCTCTTCGCCTGCCGCAGGTGCCGCAAATGCCGACAGATTTCCCATTGCATAGTTTATTCCGATTGCGGAACAAAAAAGAAGTAGATCGCGTCTCATATGCCGCATGGTCAACTCCCGCCGGTTGGGCTCTTGATTTTGAAGTGACGTGGAATTTGCAGGAGAATTCGTTTCTTTACCGCATTGTTCCACTGTATCAGAAAACGTTAGACGGCAAATTTCCGCCCTGCAATTGTTTATTATTAGAATTAAGTATTTTTCCCGAGAATCTGGAAATTTTCCTGATTTAAAGCATGCCCAATAACGATTTTGCGTGATGACCATGCCTTACAGTTTAATTTGTCTCGATAAACTAAGTGAGCCTTTTTAAAGGGAGGGCAGAGCCCCATATTCCCTGACGGTTTCCTACCGCTCTTTTTGACAGGATCATGCAGTTTCATGCGCCTCTTCATCATGCCAGACCCGCATTCCGCCACACGATTCGCTGCGAATGAGATAGCCAGCCTGATGATAGAGCGCCCGAATCCCGTGCTTGGCCTGGCGACAGGGCGGACGATGGAAGGGGTTTATCGCGCCCTGTGCGGAATGCATCGCGAAGAAGGTCTCGATTTTTCAACCACGACCAGCTTCAATCTGGATGAGTATGTCGGACTGAGCGCAGCCGACCCGTGCTCCTATCATCATTACATGAATGCCCTGCTTTTCAACCATGTGAACAGCAGGCCCGACGCCATCCATCTCCCCGCAGGAGATGCCCCCGATCTCGACGCCGAATGCACGGCCTATGAGGAGTCCATCAGGGCCAGTGGCGGCATCGATCTGCAACTGCTCGGTATTGGCGATACAGGGCATATCGGTTTCAACGAGCCCCCCTCGCCGTTTGACAGCCGCACACGCTGCGTCACGCTCAACCAGAAGACACGCATCCAGAATGCAGCGATGTTCGGAGGCAACCCCGACGCCGTGCCGACACGCGCCCTCACCATGGGTGTCGGCACCATTCTGGAAGCCCGCCAGTTACTGCTTCTGGCCCTCGGGCAATCGAAAGCCGCCATCATCGCCAAGGCGCTGGAAGGCCCGGTCGGGCCGCAGGTCAGCGCCTCGGCGATCCGCCTGCACAGGCAATGCACGGTCATTCTCGATGAAGCGAGCGCTTCAGCACTCAGCGCCGAGACGCGCGGACAGGCACTTTTCCAAGCGAACTGACGCTGAAGACGGCCGATTTTTTATCTAACCTGCGGAGATGAACCTCATCGGGGAGCAAATACTCCCCGATGAACGACCCTCATTTCGCTGCGGAGACCAGTGACCGGATGCCGGGCACGATCGCGATAAGCAGCCCGCTTGGCGGCTGCGGCTGAACGCTCGATGCCTCATGATCAGCGCTCGCCGCGTAGGCCTTGTCCTGCTCTGCCAGAAGCGCATTGGCATGATCATGCCATTCGCGGCTCTTTTCCCCTGGTTGCAGGGCCTCGAGACCCAGCCTCGACAGAGCCGCGATCTGGCTCGACACGGGCTTGGCTTCATTCACGCAGTCGGGGCCCGGTAGCGCCTGGAACGCGATATTATTGGCTTCATAACGCGCCAGTTTTTCCTGCAGTGACACAACGACACTGCGATCACCCCCTGCATAGCGCGCCGCCAGCGCATTGAACGCATTGCCCTCGAAACTATCGGCAGACGCGATGGCGGCTGGCGATAGGAGTATGGCCTCGCCCTTACGATCCGCTAGTCGATTGATGGCGTAATTGCGCACAGGCACGGTCAGGGCGACAAGCTGGGTCAGAGGCACAATATTCTGCGGCGTCAGACGCGCGATCATGCGCGCCTGGTGGTCAGATGCCTCAAGACCGAAATGCTCGAGTGTGTTCAGCACCTCGGGCAGGCGTCGGTTGAGTGCATCCTTGTCAGTAACTGACTGGGGCGACCAGAACCGTTCTGCAATGGCCGCCGAGCGCGGCCAGAGCCGCTCATCGACCATTTCATCCGAGACGATTTCGGTCCAGAGCGGCGCCTCGCCACCCAGCACGAGTTTTTTCTGCGCTTCGTCGAGAGGCGGCGCATTCGGATCGCGCATGAACGCTTCATGCAGCGGCTTTTCATTCTTCGCTGGCGCCCTGAACGCCAGACCATCGGCGCGCGTATCATAAGGATCGACGGCATAATGCGTCGATGAGGGTGTCAACAGATCGAGATAATAGCCCGAGGACACCACAACCGGATGACCAAGCCTGGTTGCCGTTCCGACCCATTTGGAGCCACGCCAGGCCTCGACCACGACATTTTTCGGGATGGGCGCCTCACTGACCTCGTCCCACCCCATCATGATCTTGCCATCGGCACTCAGGATCTTCTCGATCTCCGCCGTAAAGGCCGCCTGAAGCGCAGGGGCATCGGCGAAACCGTGGGCCTTCATATAGGCCGCAATCAGCGGATTATCGTTCCACTGCCCTGCCACGACTTCATCGCCACCGGTGTGGAAATAGCGATCCGGGAAAAGCGCGGCCATTTCACCGAACAGCGTTCGGGCAAAACCCAGCACCTTGTCGCTGGTGGGGTCCATGGCCGCCATATTGAGATCTGGATGTTTCGTGCAATGGGTTGTCACCTCGTCATTGCTAGAGGCGACCCGGCAATCCTGCTGCCAGTCCTGAACCGTTGGCACAGGATGCTGTGCCGCCAGATCGGGATAGGCCGTGAGAATAGCCAGCGTGTGCCCGGGCACATCAAATTCGGGCACGATTCGTATGCCGCGATCGGCTGCATAGGCAATGAGCTCTTTTACCTGTTCCTGCGTGTAATATCTGCTGTGCCCGCCGAGTTGCTGCAGAAGTGGCAGGCGCTTGCTTTCCACCCGAAAACCCGTGCCGTCGCTCAGATGCCAGTGCATCACATTGAGCTTGGTCAGTTCCATCGCATCAAGCTGGCGCTTGAGCGTATCGAGCGACTGGAAATGGCGCGAAACATCCATCATCAGCCCACGCCACTTGAAGCGCGGCGCATCGACAATATGCCCCTGCGACAGGACCGGCACAGCGCCATGCGTATCGATCATCTGCAAGATCGTGGCAAAGCCGTGTATCACCCCGGCAGGACCATCTGCGTTGAGCACGATCTCTTTCGACGACACATCGAGCGTATATCCCTCGCGAGCATCAAGCGAGAGATAGGCAGGGTCTTTTCCCACCGAGATTTTGAGCAGAACGCCGGATTTTGCGCCTTTTTTCCCCGACGCGATGCCAAGCTGGCCCAGCCTTGACTCGAAACGGGCCAGCGCGCGTTTGAGCAGGGGCGAAGGTGCGTGAGTCCACACCACCTCTGGCAGCGCGGACAGGGCAATAGCCTGCCCGTGCAACGAAGCCTGCGCCGGCTCTGGCATGAAAACAGGCGTCAGGGGGGCCGCGTGCGCCCTGTCGGTCGCAGCACAGGAGAGCAATAACGCACTCAATGCCAAACCGGAACGAATTGACAGGCGGGAAAGGACCATGGCGTTCGACCTTCTTTTCCTGAAACGGTTAGCCGTGCTGTGCCGCGCAGGCTGCCTGGTACAACCGCACGATCTCCACCGGGCATGTCACGGCATGATCCGCCGCGAATCCGAATTGAAGCAGACGTTCATCCTGCACTGCTGTTTTCTGACGACAAGAGGCGTGGAAGGATTTCACCCCAGATATTTTAGAAAGTGTAGTAACTTTATCAGCACGAACAAAGCCACCCGCCATGATATCGATGCGTCCGGCGGCTCGTTCACGCAATTGCCGCAACATATCGGCGCCATCGGGCGCCCTGGGCGTCAGACCAGACGTCAGAATACGCTCGAAACCCATCGCGATCGCCTGTTCAAGTGCTTCGAAAGGATCTGGCACGAGATCGAAAACGCGATGCAACTGACGGCGCAAAGGACCGCATGCCTCAGACAAGCGTGCCAGCATCGCCACATCGAGCCGTGAATCAGACAAGGCCGCCCCCAGCACGACACCGGCGAGACCTGCCTGGCGTATGGCCGCGATATCGCCGAGCATCTGTGCTTCCTCATTCGGAGAAAAGACAAAATGCCCGGAGCGAGGCCTGACCATAGCAAAAACAGGAATTTGCGATTGTCGGGCCAGGGCGATCAGTCCCGGCGTTGGCGTCAGACCGCCCAGATCCAGAGCCCCGCATAATTCTATACGCGACACACAATCGAGTTGGGCCGCAAAGAGCCCCTGCGCGTCATCGACGCAGATTTCCAGACTGATGTCGTCGCGCGTATCGGCAGCATTCATGACGCGCCTCGTTTCAGAGACTGGTATTGCCGAACAGAAAACGCTGCGCCGCCAGACTTGCCGCACCTGTCGCGAAATCGTTCGGATAGAGCGGCCCGAGAACGAGTTCAGTCTGATAGCTTTCACGACGCAACACATGCGCCTCGACAGCCTGCTTCAACGCCCTCGCAAACACGCTCTCGACAAGATGCGGATCAAGCCTGACGACGATGCGTAACGGGTCTATGAACTGGATGACCTGAGAGAGAGACACCCCCAGCGCCGTGCCAGCGCGGTGCAGAATAGCCAGCGCCTCGGGTTGCCCCTCAGTCGCGAGCTCGACAATCTGCCCGATATCGCCCGGCAACCCTGAGCGACGCGCAGCCCCCAATATGGCAGGCAGGGCGGCAACGGTTTCAAGACAACCACGATTGCCGCATCGGCACGGCAGGGCCTCCAGATCGATCGCGATCGGAGAATGGGAGATTTCGCCCGCCCCGCCGTGATGACCCCGGTGCAAATGCCGGTTGATGATATGAGCACCGCCAATACCCTCGCTGACGAAGACGAGGCTGAAGTCGTCCAGTTCTCCGGAATTGCCGAAAAGCTGCTCACCAATGATCAGAGCATTGGCATCATTCTCGACGAAAACCGGCAAGCCTGTCATCTCGGCAAGACGCGGGCCGATATCGACATCAGTCCACCCCAGCGTGGCTGAGGCCAGACATATCTGACTGTTCCCTGAAACAATTCCGGCAATCACCACGCCGATCCCGGCCAATGCCCCAATACTGTCGGGATAGGTATCTCTGATATCCTGCACGGCACCCGCCATGGCAGCAAGACAGGCCTCGACATCGGTGACAAGAGGCATGGTGAACTGCCTGTGAATCTTGCCATGCGGATCGGTCAGAACGATATGCGCCGGATCGGCCTGCAACGAAATACCGATGAAACTCGCGGCATCCTGTCGAAGCCCCAGCATGACAGCTGGCCGCCCGAAACCGAACACACGCTCGCGCTCATCGAGAATATTCTGCTCGATCAACTCCCTCACCAGTGCCGTGACACTGGCCTTGCTGAGGTTGAGGATACGGGCAAGATCGGTACGGCTCTGCGGACCGGAACGGCTGAGCACGCTCAGTATACGATGATGACCTGTAGAGAACATGAATTATTTCATTTGCTAAATTAATTAAACCCACCTTACGGTCTCATCCCGTGCTCTCGAAGAGCAGCACCAACACCGGCCCGCCATTGTTTGGCTCAGGAGTCAGATTTCATAGTAGCGACACACGCGTTAAACTGTCCATAAGCGACAGTAAAAAATTATAATGCTGTATCGCCCAATACATCTGGCGACCATAATATGATCAGGCAAGATTATGAAATGATTAAGTCATCCCTCAAAAACCGGCTAAACGACCTAAAATAAAAAACAAAAACATACTGAAGGCACTCAATGGCAAAGCAGATGAACACGCGCGCCCCAACGCTCCTTTGCGCCGATATCGGCGGCTCTCACATGCGTATTGCCCGGGTCACCCCGGACCTGCATCTCGTTGAGCGCAGCCAGATTGCTACTCCCGGGCATGATTTGACGCTTTTTGTCGACGCCTTCTCACAGATGGTCCACCAATCCCCGGTTGGTATCAAGGCAATCCACCTCTCCCTCGCCGGTCTGCAGGACCCTGAAACTGCCGAGTGCAAGGCTGCCAATATTCCCTGCATCAGCGGCATCGCTCTCGCCCCCCTTCTGAGCCAGAAACTCGGCATGACAGTGCGGATCGCCAATGACGCAGATTGCTTTGCGCTGGCCGAAGCCAGAGCAGGCGCAGGAATGGGCCATGACAATGTGTTCGGGATGATTCTCGGAACAGGCGTCGGGGGCGGCCTTGTGCAGAACGGCAGACTTATCGTTGGAAGGCAGGGGCTTACCGGCGAATGGGGGCATGGCCCTCTGCTGCGACGTGGCGACAGGGATTATCCCTATCTTGCCTGCGGATGTGGCCAGTCCGGCTGTCTGGATACGATCGGCGGCGCGCGAGGATTGGAAAAATTCCATTTCTGGCGTTGCGAAGAAACGCGCAGCAGCCGCGAGATCATGACAGGCTGGCTGTCGGGCGAGCCATCCTGCCAACGGACGATGGAGCGCTATATAGACCTTCTTTCGGATGCTCTGGCGATCATGATCAATGTCACGGGTGCAAGCTGCGTTCCCGCTGGTGGCGGATTGAGCGCAGTCGATGACCTTATCGAGGCATTGGATCGGGCGGTACGCAAGAAATGTCTCTGCGAAACGGCCACTCCGATTATTGTGAAAGCGAAACTTGGAAATGATGCTGGCCTGATCGGGGCGTCTTACCTATAATCCACATAGTTTATTTATTAAAATAAATTCCCCGTTTGCCTGAGGACGTGTTTACCATGCTCAAGGTCCCCTGTACCCAGAACAGACTGGTCGGCCCTTACGGCTATTCCGCGCTGGCCGTCTCTGCATTGATCTTCTTTGCCATGGGCTTTGTCACCTGGCTAAACGGCCCGCTTATTTCCTTCGTGCGCGTCGCATTCTCGCTCAGCGAGTTCAGCGCTTTCTTCATTCCGCTTGCGTTTTATTTCTCGTTTTTCCTTTTTTCCATTCCGACCTCTCTGATCGCGCGACGACTGGGGCTGAAAACGGGTCTCACCCTGTCTGTTCTGGTTTCGGCACTGGGCGTTGCTGTCTTCGGACAATTCGTCGCCTGGCGTATCTATCCTGGAGCCCTCACAGGATTGCTGATTCTTGGCGCCGGTATTTCTCTCATGCAGGTCGTCATCAACCCGCTCGTCAGCCTGCTTGGCCCGCCAGAACGTGCCGCCCAGCGTATCTCGATCATGGGCATCTGCAACAAGGCTGCAGGCATTCTCGCGCCTATCGTTCTGGGGCTTCTGGTCATGCGCAATATCGGTGCCGTTGCTGAAAAGGCGCAATCGGCAACCGACCCGGCCGTACGCGAAGCGCTGCTCAATAATTTTGTTCAGGCGCTTTATGCCCCCTATCTCGGCATGGCTGGCATACTGGTCCTGATCGCCATCGTGGTAGCCTTCGCGCCTCTGCCCAATCTCGAAGCACCCGTCATTTCTTCCGGTGAGGGCTCACAGCATCGCTTTTTCAAGCCTCATCTCGTTTTCGGCTTTATCGCCATGTTCCTGTATGTCGGCATTGAGGTGATGGCAGGCGATGCCATCGGCACTTATGGCCAAGGTTTCGGTTTGCCGCTGGACGAAACCAAATTCTTCACCGCGCTCACCCTGACTGGCATGCTTCTGGGCTACATCATGGGGTTCATCATCGTACCGCGCTTCATGAAGCAGGAAGTCTATATGCAGCTTTCCTGCGCGGTGGGCTGCGTTCTGACCGTTCTGGCCGTTCTGACCCAAGGGTATCATTCGGTGTTCTGTGTGGCCCTGCTGGGCGTTACCAATGCCATGATCATGCCGACCATCTTCCCCATTGCCATTCGCGGCGCTGGCCACATGACAGCCATGGCCTCAGCCGTCATGGTCATGTCCTATAGTGGCGGCGCGGTCGTGCCGCAGTTCTATGTCTGGCTCAAACCCGTCTTCGGGTTTCAGGGCATGTTCGCCATGATCGTCATTCCCGCCTATCTGGTCATCCTGGCCTATTCACGCCGTTATGGCCGCGTCGGACTGACCGAACAGGACTGATTTCATGACACAGACACTGACAGGCCAGATTGTTCTGGCTGACCGCCTTCTTGCCGGCACGGTACGCTTCGACACGCATATTCGGGAAATCGAAACGGGAGGCGCCGCGCCGCACGATTACATTCTGCCGGGCTTTATTGATGGCCATGTGCATGGAGGTGACGGCGCAGATACGATGGATGGCGCTGCAGCGATAAGGCGTCTGGCGCATTATCATATGCGCCATGGGACGACGACCATTCTGCCGACCACCATCACCCGCCCGTGGGAAGATGTCATCACCGCCCTGAAGGCCGTTGCGGAGGTCATGCAGAGCCCAGATCCCGACGGGCCGCGCATTCACGGCGCGCATCTCGAAGGGCCGTTCGTCAGTCCTCACAAGCTTGGTGCCCAGCCCCCTTTCGCGATCGCTCCCTCGCCTGAGAAGATTTCGGAAGTTCTCTCTCTTGGCTGCGTAAGGGTCGTCACCCTCGCCCCGGAACTCGAGCACGCCAGAACTGCCATTGCGAGTCTGGCAGAAGCCGGGGTACGTATCAGCATCGGCCACACCACCGCCGATTACGAGACAGCCATGGACACGATTGCCACCATCTGCACCTGTGGAGGCATCGCCGGTGGCACGCATCTCTTCAACGCCATGTCTCCGATAGAGGGACGCAAACCTGGCCCTGTCACGGCTCTGATGTGTCATGACGCGAGCTATGCCGAAATGATTTTCGACACCCATCACGTCCACCCCGCCAGTTTCCGTCTTGCTTCGCGTGTCATGCGCAACCGTCTGCTTTTCGTGACCGATGCCATGCGTGGTGCGGGTCAACCTGACGGCCCGAGCACGCTGGGCGGACAGGATGTCATGATCGAGGGGGGAGTCGTCCGTCTGCCCAATGGCTCGCTCGCAGGGAGTGTGCTGAACCTCGATCAGGCTTTGCGTAATGCGGTGACTCATGGGGCCTCACTCAGCGAGGCAAGCCGATTGGTCAGCGGCAACGCGGCTTCCTATCTGGGCCTCACCGATCGTGGCGCCATCGAGACGGGCAAGCTGGCTGACATGGTCGTGCTGGACCGTCATCTGGCCATCAAGGAAGTCTGGGTAGGAGGACGCAAAACCTTCGCGCATGCCTGATGCCCGTTACATTATGATCAAATTAATCACTGGTTTATAACAAAATAACACGAAATTTTGTAGTCGTCTTCCGTGTGCTCCCGTCATGACTTTCTGTTAATGCCATCACCATTATCGACGTCGCTTTCAGAAAATCTACCGAAGAGGCGTCGACCCGATGATTAATTTGCCCGATGGTTATTTGGATTGAGAAACGTGACGAGCAAACCCGACCTGATGTCCCTCCGAGACAATGCCTCTTCTCCGGCAAACCCGGCCAGGCAACGACCAAAGACACGACGTGGCCTCGGGGTCGCTTTTACAATGGCACTTCTGGCGGCCCCGCAAATACCCTCAATCGCCAGGGCACAGTCAGAAACGGCCAGAACACTCGACACCGATCAATACACTGCCATCGGCTTCCCCATCGCAGGACAGGGGGCAGTGCCGATCGGACCGCTAGTCCCTTCCCTGTATGGTAATCCGCATCTTTTCGGTGATTGGGGCGGCGCACAAAGCTGGATGCAGAAACGCGGCATCTTCCTCAATATCGCGCTCAACGAAGAATATATGGGCAATGTGACGGGCGGCCGCACACGCGATAACGTGCTGGCGGGTCAGGTCGCCGCTGAACTCGACATCGACTGGCAGAAGCTCGCGGGTTTTCAGGGCTTCTGGACCCATCTTCTGGTCGTGAACGGTCATGGCCGTAACTTCAGTTCGACACTGGGCGATTACGTCTCCAATCCTGAGCAGATCTACGGCTCGCGCGGCAATGTCGTGGCGCATCTCGTCTCGATGTATGCCGACAAGACCTTTCTGCATGACCGCGTGATTCTCTCGGCTGGTGTCATTCCCACGGGCACGTTTTTCGATTTTGACGCGCTCGCCTGTAATTTCATGAATGTCAGTGTCTGCGGCAATTTCGCACCGGGCAAATATGCACCCGGCGGTCGCGACTGGCCTTCTGCCAATATCGGCGCGGTGCTGCGCGTGCGACCGACCGAGCGCACCTATATCATGGGCGGTCTTTTTGCCGTCAGCCCGCATGCCTTCAATGGCGGCGTTTCAGGCTGGGCACTGGCTCAGGACGGGCTGGGCAAACTCAGCTCGCAGTTCGAGACCGGCTGGGACCCAGCCTTTGGCAAGGACAAGCTGCTCGGCCACTACAAGATCGGCTTCTATTACGACAATTCGCGCTATCCCAATCTTTATGAAGACCGGTATGGCGGGTCCTATCAGGCAAGCGGACTGGCCGCCCGCAAGGAATCCGGCATGTGGTCGAGCTGGTTCATGTTCGACCAGATGTTGGTCAGAAGCGGCAAGGGCATTGCAGATGGTCTGATCGTGATCGGTGGCGTTGGCTA
This sequence comes from Asaia spathodeae NBRC 105894, assembly GCF_025994195.1. Taxonomy (NCBI): domain Bacteria; kingdom Pseudomonadati; phylum Pseudomonadota; class Alphaproteobacteria; order Acetobacterales; family Acetobacteraceae; genus Asaia; species Asaia spathodeae. Next base: position 341,677 of record NZ_BAPY01000005.1, read on the forward strand.
TGCGCAAGGCAATGTCGTTGCCATGCGCGACCATGAATGGATCGGCCTGCTGCAAAGTGGCTCACCCTGGCATCGTCCGCTCGATGAAGTCGGCATCATGTTCCAGCATATGAACATGAGCCGCTCGATCCGCCTTCAGCAACAATCTTCCGTAGCGCTCGGCCTGCCCTTCGTTTCCAACCAGTGGGGCAATGTCTATGGCGTGCAGAACTGGGAGCAGGTCTATGAGGCCTTCTACAGCCTGCATGTCCTGCCCGCGACCTCGCTGCAATTCGACTTCCAGTATCTGCAGCATCCCGGCGCCACGACGACATTCAAGGACGCCGCCATTCTGGGTGGCCAGCTGACAACGAATTTCTAACCCCCCTTCCCGCCCCAACCGGGGCGGAACCGGGCGCCTAGGGCACCAGGGTCATGGTATCGACATCAATCAGACCAAGATCGGTGATCTTGAGATGGGGGATGACGGGCAGAGGCAGAAACGCCAGTTGCAGGAATGGCTCTTCCAGTGTGCCGCCCATGCCGCCTACCGCACGGCGCAGGGCTTCAAGATCGTCGCGTACCGTCTCGAAGGGCTGATCGCTCATCAGGCCTGCAATCGGCAGACTAAGTTCGGCAATCACCCGGCCGCCATCGACCGCCACGAAACCGCCCCCCAGTTCAGTCAACCGTGACACGGCCAGCGCCATATCGGCATCGCTCATGCCGACAACGCAAAGATTATGGCTGTCATGCCCGACTGAAGAGGCCAGCGCGCCTTCCTTCAAACCGAAACCCTGCACGAAACCGCGCCCGATATTGGCGTTCTTGCCATGGCGCGCAATGACACAGATCTTCGCAACATCCTGCGCCACATCTGGCAAGACCCGACCATCGACGCTCGGCAGATCGAAACGCCTGAATGCCGTGATGATCTGCCCCGGGATAATACCGATCACCGCGCGCTGCTCGCCCGAGCCCGCTACCACGAAATCCTGCTCTGTGATGGGCGCCGCCAGTCTGACAGAGCCGTATCCGGTGGGCTGGACAAGGTCGCGACTGTCAAAAAGAGCGTCATCAACCAGACGCCCTGCTGAAAAGACCTGTGCGACCTGGCAGGTCTCAAGATCATCCAGCAGAACGATATCGGCGCGCATTCCCGGCGCGATCTGGCCACGGTCGCGCAGCCCGAAAGCCCGTGCGGCCGAGAGCGAGGCCGCGCGATAGGCTGCCAATGGCTTCACGCCGAGACCGATCGCCTTGCGAATGAGAAAATCGATATGGCCTTCATGCGCAATTTCGAGCGGATTACGATCATCGGTGCAGAAAGCAAAAAACTGGGAGGTCTCAGGCGTCAGAAGAGGGGCAAGTGCCTCAAGATCCTTGCAGACGGACCCTTCACGGATAAGGATCGTCATGCCCTTGCGGATTTTTTCCAGCGCTTCTTCAGCGGCGGTCGCCTCATGATCGGTCGAGATACCGGCAGACAGATAGCCATTCAGTTTCTTGCCACGCAGCAACGGCGCATGACCGTCGATATGCCCCCCGGCGAAAGCCGCCAGCTTATCGAGACAATCGGGCTGACCGGAAAGCACCCCCGGAAAATTCATGAATTCGGCCAGACCGATGACCTTGGGACGATCGCGATAGGCGATGAGTGACGCCGCATCGAGAATGGCGCCCGATGTCTCGACCGGCGTCGCGGGCACGCAGCTCGACAGATTGACCCGCAGATCCATGATCGTGCGGCTGGCGCAGCCCAGAAAATAATCGAAGGCTTCCCCGCCAAGCACGTTGGCCATTTCATGCGGGTCGCAAATGGCGGTGGTCACACCATGCGGCAAGACGCAGCGATCAAACTCGAACGGGGTGATCAGAGAGGATTCGACATGAAGATGCGTGTCGATAAAGCCGGGCACGGCAATCTTGCCCGTGCCATCTATCTCACGCCTGCCTTCGTAACGATCCAGCGTGCCAACGATACGATCACCGCAGATAGCGATATCGCCCGGCAGGATTTCCCCCGTGACCAGATCGAACAGCCCGACATTGCGTATGACAAGATCCGCAGGCGCCTTGCCACCACCCTGCTGAATTCGCTGTTCGATAAGCTGGCGCATCATGATCTCCCCGCCGGTTTGATCCCACTATATAGGCGGAGCGATCATGGCTTTCAAACAGACACCGGACTCAGGCCGGGCACAGGCACTCGGCACGGGCCATGGCCTCTTCAGCCATCAGGCGCTCTCTCATTCCATAGAAATTTCTGTCGAACGTCTTCGTTTCCATGATCGACGCAGCCAGCTCTTCCAGAATTTTCATATGATAATCGAGCAGGGCTGAAATACCCTCATCGCTCTTGTCGTCAGCCATGATGGCGCCGTTCGCATATTCCTGAATCGAGCCGGCGAGATTGATGAAATCCGCCAGTTCGTAGTCCTTCGCGACCGATCCGGGTTGCTTGAGATACTCCAGAACCTTGTGATGAAGGCCATAAAAGGCGGCAATTTTGCCGTGGATCGACTCAATATAGGCCACGCTATCGAATTTTCCGTTCATGAAGAGAACGCACATGAACAGGAAATAGAAAGTCGTGTCCCAGTTCGTCTTGACGAACATGTAGTTCCAGTCGCCGAAACCGTCATAGGAATGACGATGCGTATCGACGAAGCCCGCATAGGCCTCACTGAGCAAGCCGTTCATCTGATTGATGAAGAGAGGCCCTTCAGGTTTGGTGACAAGGTTTGTGATCATCGTGTTCGCCAGACCGATCACGTCCGTGCCGTTCGAATACATCGGGTCGACGAAACCGGCGGCCTCTCCGGTAAGCGCCCAGCCATCGGCCGAGATATACTGCTCCGAAAGATAGGAGTAATTCCGCAGCATGACGAAATCGATCACGTCGAAATTTTTTGCCTCCAGATAGGACTGAAGACGCGGCTCATGCTGCTGCAGCCAGGACATGGCGAGCGGGTGCGAACTCATGGAAGAGAGTTTATGCACCGCATTGTCGAAAACGATCCCGATACTGGTTGTTTCCTCATTGATCGGGATGATCCACACCCAGTAACCACGCCCCACGAGATGGGTGGTGCTGTGCCATCTCTCGCTTGAGTCGAGAAACGAGTTGGCAGGGTCACGCGACGCCAGAAATTCGTTGATGTTGACGTTGCCACCGACACGAAACCAGACAGAAGAATGATTGATGCCTGAGTCCTTCTGCAGTCCGAACTTCTTCATCAGAACGCGGCCACGGCCGGAAGCATCGACCACCCAGCGGGCATTCCGCTTTTTGATACAGCCGTCATGGTCTCTGACAGCCACAGCGTTGACCCCATCCTTGCGCTCGAAATCGAGAACCCGATTGTTTTCGAGCAGCGTAATCGACGGCCTTACCAGTCCGAGCAGGTAATTTTCGAGCTTGCCCCGGTCGATCTGATAAGTGGCGTGCCGCGGATAGAAGCTCAGACCCAGTTCGCGATAGGGATCATCTTCGGCGACACCTTCAGTCTGGATGATCCGAAGCCCCATCTTGCGTATGTGATGGTCCTGCAAATGCTGCGCACAGCCAATCGTCTCGGCAAGATAATACGCGCCGATCTCGACCGTTGACTCACCAACCTTGTGAATACGTTCGGGATTGGGAAATCTGCGGTTATGCACGATGCAGATATCGAGGCCCGGATCTGCCATCAGCAATTGCTGCGCCAAGGTGAGGCCAGCCAGGCCTGCTCCTATGATCAGCACATCATGGGATGTATTCGATACGTTATCAGACAAGACACCGCCCTCTATTGAGGTCATTATTTTGCAGGAAATCAGCCGAATGGATAACAGACGGGGGTCGATTACCTATTCCCGCTCCCTCACATAGGCAAAATCACAACCACGTTATAGATTGATTACAAAAAATAATTTTCGTTAATTCAAACAGAGAGAAACGAAACTGAAAAATTACGTCACATAACAGCCGCTCGTATGTTCCTGACACTTCAGTCTCCAGCGCTGACAGTCACATCGAAAGGGCCAAACGGCTGAGCTCACTCTCCCGCCGCGATCACCCGGATTGCTTCTTCCGTCAGACGCGCCTGCGCTGGCAGACGACAAGACTGCCAGACTCATGGCCCTCACAGGGTCACCCAGTCAGTTTCTTCTCAACAGCAGAGGGGCAACCGAATTATTCGGGATAGGGCCCTACAGAGCCTTCTCCGACGCTTCACGGGTCGAACATTGCAAGAGGCGCAGTTAGCGGGCGGTCCTGTCGTGACATAAACTGGTGCCTCCTGCCGGCAAAACAACCCCCAGACAAGCGCAGCCTTCATCCAACCAGCCAAGATCGCTCCTGCCTATATGGGCACAACGCCGGTCCGCACAAAAGCCGATGACATGAAGCGTGCTTGCCGAGGTTTCATACCCGTCCCTCTTCCCTAAGAATTCGTGAAGCCCTATCTTGGCAAGTGAGAAGCGTTCTCATGGAACGCCATGATCTTGCTCAGGTGGGCCTACCCATGACACTCGACACCTTGCCTAAAGGGGCTCACGCGATCATCAGCCAGGTCGTCGCGCGCATGAAAGATGATCCGATTGCGATGCGCCTTGGCGAATTAGGCTTCATTCCTGGTGCGCCGGTCGAAATCGTGGCGACAGGCCCGGTCGGCCATGATCCGATAGCTGTCCGTCTAGGGTCCACCTGCTTTGCCCTGCGCCGCGGTGAAGCTTCGCGTATTACGCTCGAACACGATCTCTGACGCCTGATGAATGCGATCACCCCGCCGGAAACGGCCACAAGGCCTTTGAGGGCTGCGCTTGTCGGCAATCCGAACTGCGGCAAGACCTCGCTTTTCAACCAGATGACCGGCAGCAGGCAGAAAGTCGCCAACTATGCCGGTGTGACGGTCGAACGCAAGGAGGGGCGGTTCACCACCCCACAAGGCCGGGCGGTTCGGCTGCTCGATCTGCCGGGTGCCTATAGCCTGAGCGCCACCAGCCCCGATGAGGATGTCACGCGCGATGTCTGCATGGGGCGCCATACGGTCGAGAAGCAGCCCGATCTGATCATCTGCGTCGTCTCGGCCAGCAATCTGCGCCTGCATCTGCGCTTCCTGCTGGAACTGGTGCAGCTCGGCCGCCCGATGCTCGTCGTGCTCAACATGATGGACGAGGCCGCCCGTATTGGCCTCAAGATCGACGTGCCCGGCCTTGCCGCCGCTATTGGTGTGCCGATCATACCGACCATCAGCCTGCGCAAGAGCGGCGTGACCCATCTGCTCGAAGCGCTCGAAAAGCCCGAATTCCCTTTCCCCCCGGCCTTGCCGGAGGGCGTCGATCTGCACGCTCTGGTCGGGTCGCTGATCGCACGCTTTACCAATGAATCGTCGCTCAAGAGCGACAGAATGGCCGACAAGCTCGATAGGTGGTTTCTGCACCCGGTATGGGGGCCGATCATTCTTCTGGTCGTGCTGTTCTTCATGTTCCAGACGGTTTTCGCCTGGGCACAGCCGATCATGGATGCGCTTGAAGCCGGGATCACCTCTCTTGGCCAGATGCTCGTCTCGCCTCTGCCTGAGGGGCTGCTGCGCAGCCTGCTGGCAGATGGGGTGATTGCGGGCGCAGGCACGGTGATCGTCTTCCTGCCTCAAATCCTGATCCTGTTCCTCTGGATCCTGACCCTTGAGGAAACCGGCTATCTGCCACGCGCCGCCTTTCTGCTCGACAGGATCATGGCGCTGGCCGGGTTGAGCGGGCGCTCTTTCATCCCGCTGCTATCGAGCTTTGCCTGTGCCATTCCCGGCATCATGGCGGCGCGTACCATCCAGAACCCGCGCGACCGTCTGGTCACGATCCTGATCGCGCCGCTCATGACCTGCTCGGCACGGTTGCCTGTCTATACGCTTCTGATAGCGGCCTTCGTGCCGCATCGCACTGTGCTGGGCTTTCTGGGGCTGCAGGGACTGGTGCTGTTTGGTCTCTATTTCGTGGCCATCGTGAGCGGCATTATCGCGGCGCGCCTCATGACGCGCGGTGTGGAGTCAGAAGAGCATCCCCTGATGCTGGAACTCCCCCCCTATCGCACGCCCAATCTCAAGAGCGTCGCGCTCGGGCTATGGCAGCGCGCAGTGATGTTCCTGTCGCGTGTCGGTACCATCATCGTCTCGCTGAATGTATTGCTCTGGGCGCTCTCGAGCTTCCCCTCGCCACCGGCCAATGCCACAGGGGCCGCCATCGATTACAGCCTTGCGGGCATGATCGGCCACTGGATGCTGCCGATCTTCGCCCCTATCGGCTTCAACTGGCAGATCTGTGTTTCGCTGATTCCTGGCCTCGCCGCGCGCGAAGTCGCTGTCAGTGCGCTCGCTACCGTTTACGCTCTGGGCGCCAATGACGACACGGCCGCCAGCCAGCTCATGCCCCTGCTCAGCGCCCACTGGAGCATGGCCACCGCGTTTTCCCTGCTGGCCTGGTATGTCTATGCGCCGCAATGCATCTCGACCCTGGCGGTCATGCGCCGCGAGACGCGCTCGCTCAAGGTCGTTCTGGGCGCCGCCACCTATCTGTTCGGTCTTGCTTACGTGGCTGCGCTGCTTACCTATCATGTGACACGCGCCCTCACAGGAGCCCCCTCATGATCCAGAGCCTGATTGTCATTGCCCTCGTCGTGGTCGCCCTGCTTTTCTGGCTGAACAGGCTCTTCCCTGTTCACGCGGCGCGCCTCAAGGCCCAGCTCGGGATTGCCCGGCAGACCGCGCCCGGTGGAGCTCCCAAGAAGGGCTGTGCTGGCTGTGACGGCTGCAAGGGCGGCGGCTGCCACTAGGCCCTCTGAAAGCCACGGATCACGCCGGGCGTTTCAAAAGGCAGTCGTTTATCCAGCGTGCTGCTGACAAGGCGGCGCAAAATGCCTGATCGGTATCGAGCACTCTTGCTGCCCCGTGTTTGCAAGGGCAGCCGCACAAAACCAGCCCTTCGTCAGGTCAGGCTGCGCTATCGGCGCGCTCAATGAAGTCGCGGACTTCATGCAAATCGTCCATGATCGCATGCGCCTTGCAAATGATTTCCTCATTCGGCGCCATGAGATCAGGCACGACGATCACCCTGATACCCGCTGCGTGCGCGGCGCGGGCGCCGTTATGGGAATCTTCAATCGCCAGACAATAGGCAGGCTCTATACCGATCGCGGCCGCAGCGCGCAGATAGGGTTCGGGGTCCGGCTTGCCACGTGTCACGTCGTCCCGTGTGATGATTGCATCGAAGCGCTCATAGATGCCGACATGGCGCAGATGGGTCTCCGTGCGCACCCGGCTCGATGAGGTGGCGATGGCGCGCGGCAATTTGCGCGCATCGAGATAATCGAGAAGCGGCTCAACGCCCCGCTTCAGGATCAGCCCGCCCGCCTCGACAAGATCGTGCAGGCGTTTGTCCTGTGCACGAAAGAGTGCCCCGAGATCGACCTCAGGCCCGTAGGTTTCGACCACGAGACGCGCGCAGGCATCGCCGGGCAGGCCGATCATCTGGCGGGCAAACGCGAGAGGCATGTCATGGCCCAGATCACGCGCCGCCATGACAAACGCCTCGAGCGAGAGCGACTCACTATCGAGCAGCACACCATCCATATCGAACAGGATACCGCTTATCGGCCCGGGTCCGGTCATTCAATTTCTCCTTGCGCCGTCGGAATGCCGCCGCAGAAATGCGACTGCCCTCCGACCGCCCCTCACCTTGCCCTAATCGGACCGAGAGACCAACCGTGCAGCCAGTTCTGCGGCAACGAAGGCGGCAATGATCTGGGGGCGCTTGTCACGCAGCCCCTGTGCCCCGATGGGGCAAACCAGCGTATCAATCTGCGCCTGGCTGAGCCCGATATCCCGAAAACCCGCCTCAAAGCGCCGCCGTTTGCTGCGGGAGCCGATCAACCCGACATAGGCCAGATCCCCCCGCTCGAGGGCTGCGGCCACGATCAGCGCATCAAGCGTATGGCTGGGCGTCATGACCAGCGCCCCGTCTCCGGGTTTCAGACTGGCGATTTCGCGCTCCCAATCATCGGTAACGCAGACCCTTACCCCTTCGGGCACGGTACCGAACTCATCTGCTCGAGGGTCGATCCAGCGCAGGGATAGCGGGAGGAGCGATGCCGCCTGAATGAGCGCACGCCCGACATGGCCGGCCCCGAACACCGCCAGAACCGGCCAGGACAGGCGATGCGCCCTGATCGCACGCAGTTCGGCATCGAGATCGAAAACCGGCTCGTAGCGGATGACCACCACACCGCCACAGCATTGATTGGCCTGCGGCCCCAGAACGAAACGGCTCTCCTCCCGCCCGGCCTCGCCACGCAGGATCTGGCGCGCCCGCGCCAGCGAATCCCACTCGAGCTGACCGCCGCCAATCGTACCGGTCTGGGCTGTCTCGGTGACGAGCATGAAGGCGCCCGACTCGCGCGGGGTCGAGCCTTTTGCATCGGCAACCACCACGCGAAGCACAGCCACAGCCTGGCGCTGCCAGCTGCGGATCAGATCGAAATCGATCAGGCGGAGGCTCCATCACTACGCCGCACGCGCTCCTGCACACGCATGATCGTTCGAAGCAAGGTCTCAGGCGTCGCCGGGGCATCGAGCGACGGGCAGGAACGATAGGCGTCAAGGCTCGCAATGGCGTCAGACAGCGCATGAAGCACGGCCACGCCATGACAGAGCGGGGGCTCACCCACGGCTTTCGAGCGATAGATCGTTGCCTCGCGATTGGGGGCATCTTCAAGCAATGTGACGTTGAAAATGCGCGGCCGATCCGAGCAGGCGGGAATTTTATACGTGCTTGGGGCGTGGGTGCGCAGACGACCCTGACCATCCCAGACCAGCTCTTCTGTGGTCAGCCAGCCAGCCCCCTGAACAAAGGCACCCTCGATCTGTCCGATATCGATTGCCGGATTGAGCGACTCTCCCGCATCGTGAAGAATATCGACGCGATCAATCGTATTCTCACCGGTCAGCAGATCGAGCGTCACCTCGGCACAGGCAGCGCCATAGGCGAAATAATAGAAGGGTCGCCCCCTTCCTGTTGCCGCATCCCACGAAATCTTCGGTGTCTTGTAGAACCCGCTGGCCGAGAGCGAGATGCGGGCAAAATAGACCTGCCAGACGAGATCGCGGAAAGAGACGATCTCATCACCAATGCGCACGCCTTCCTGCGTGAAAGCGATCTGCTCCGGCGGGACCTGCCATTTCTCTGCAGCAAAGGCGACCATACGCCCCTTGATCTGGTTGACAGCATCGAGCACCGCCATGCCGTTTAGATCGGCCCCCGAAGAGGCAGCCGTGGCAGAGGTATTGGGCACCTTGCCCGTTGTGGTCGCGGTAATGCGGACACTCTCGGCAGGCAGGGCAAATTCGTGCCGCACGATCTGCACCATCTTGGTGTGCAGCCCCTGCCCCATTTCCGTGCCGCCATGATTCACCTGCACGGAACCATCGGTATAGACATGCACCAGCGCCCCGGCCTGATTGTAATGGGTGGCCGTAAAGGAGATGCCGAATTTGACGGGCACAAGAGCAATGCCCTTGCGCAGGGTCCGGCTCGTGCTGTTGAAATCCCGCAGAGCCTGACGGCGCCTGCGATAATCGCAGCGCTCGGCAAGCTGTGTCATGACCAGATCGGTGATCGAATCCTCGACCACCATGTGATAGGGCGTCACATCGCGTTCGCCCGTGCCATAGACATTGCGCAGACGCACATCCAGCGGGTCCATACCCGTGGCATGGGCAATTTCCTCGATGAGGCGCTCGGCGGCAATGATGCCCTGAGGCCCGCCAAACCCGCGAAACGCCGTGTTGGACTGCGTATTGGTCTTCAGGGCCAAAGAGCGAAACCGCACATCAGGATAGAAATAGGCGTTATCGGCATGAAAAAGCGCGCGATCGGTTACAGGGCCGGAGAGATCGGCCGACCAGCCGCATCGAGCCGCAAGCTCCATGTCAACAGCCAGGATATCACCCTGATCGGTAAAGCCGACCTCATAGCTCACCTTGAAGTCATGACGCTTGCCGGTGATGACCATGTCGTCATCACGATCGAGGCGCATCTTGGCGGCCTGCCCGGTCAGTGAGGCCGCGAGCGCTGCAAGACAGGCACATCCATTGGCCTGTGACTCCTTGCCGCCGAACCCACCCCCCATACGCCTGATCTCGGTGGTCACAAGGTGATGGGGCAGGCCCAGCACACTGGCCACGAGGTGCTGCGTTTCGGAAGGATGCTGCGTGGAAGACCACAGACGCATCTCGCCTGCTTCGCCGGGCTGCGCCAGCGCCACCTGCCCCTCGAGATAGAAATGCTCCTGACCGCCGATGGTGAGCGTGCCCTGGAGCCGCCTTGGCGCCTTCGCAAGCGCGGGCTCCACATCGCCACGCGCCATGGTGAGCGGGCGCCAGACCACGGCACTGCCATTGGCTTTTGCGCTGTCGATATCGAGAATGGCAGGCAGTTCTTCATAGACGATACGCGCCAGCTTCACCGCCCGTCTGGCGATGGCGCGCTCTGTTGCGACCACCGCAAAGATCGGCTGGCCGACATGCTGCACCAGATCCTGTGCCAGAAGCGGCTCGTCATTGGCATGAACAGGGCTGGTCTGGTTCTCGCCGGGAATATCCTGTGCGGTGAGCACGCGCACCACACCCGGCAGGGCACGTACAGCAGCAAGATCGATCGAGACGATGCGCGCATGCGCCTTTTCGCTCAGCCCCGGCACCACATGCAAAAGCCCCTTGGGCTCTGGCAGATCATCAATGTAGAGCGCCCGTCCGGTGACATGCAGTACGGCACTTTCATGCTTCATGTTGCGGGTCGGCTCCGCCAAAGCGGAGGGCGACAGACCATCCGGCGCAACGGGTGACGCAATGGTATCAGACATGAGCGAGCCCTCCGGCCTTGGCGAGGCGCATGGTCTCGCCCTGGCTTTCCTCGAAGAAACGCGTCAGCAGATTGGCCGCGACGGTCTGACGATACCAGGCACTCGCGCGCATATCGTTCAGCGGGGTGAAATCCTCGGCCAGCGCCAGACGTGCGGCCTCGAGCGTGGCCTCATGCCACTTCGCACCGATCAGGACCGCCTCGGCACGCTCGGCCCGACACGGCGTTGCCGCCATGCCACCAAACGCCAGACGTGCCTCCTGCACGATCCCCTCCTTGTCGACACGCAGCGCAAAGGCAGCGAGCACGGCCGAGATATCCTGATCGAAGCGTTTCGAGATCTTGTAGCTGCGATAGAACGTCCCCTCGGCGAGCGGCGGAATGGTGACAGCTTCCACGAACTCGCCTGCCTGCCGGTCCTGCTTGCCATAGGCCAGAAAATACCGCTCAAGGGGAATTACACGTTTTTCCGCCCCACGGCGCAGGTGAAGCATCGCCCCTGCGGCTATCAGTGCCGGAGGTCCGTCACCGATGGGCGAGCCGTTGGCGATGTTGCCACAGAGCGTCGCGCTGTTGCGTATGGGCGTCGAGCCGATGCGCCCGACCAGCGCGCCAAAATCAGGCAGCAGCGCAGCCAATGCTTCACGTGCAGCATCGTAGGTGACCGCTGCCCCGATATGGAGCCCCTCATCATCGCACTCGAGCCGCATCAGATCCGGGCATTGTCCGATGAAGGCCACGCGCGGCAGGGGGCGCATGGCTTTGGTAACCCAGAGCCCCACATCGGTGGCCCCTGCCACGATCAATGTTTCAGGATGCTCCTGCAGATAGCGTGCCAGCGAGGCCGCGCTGGCAGGCAGGAAGATCGCGCCATGTGAGGTCTCAATCGCGACATCCTCGCCGTCCTGCAACGCTTCGAGCTTTGCTCCCAGCGCTGGAAGCGCCGTTTCAAAGGGGCTATCCGGAGCGGCAAGGGCCTGCTTCATGGCGCGCACGATGGGCGCATAGCCGGTGCAACGGCAGAGATTACCCGAAAGAGCCGAATCAATCGCCGCGTCATCGTCCGGGCGCTCATCCGCATTGCGATAGGCGACCATCGACATCACAAAACCCGGCGTACAGAAGCCGCATTGCGCACCATTGAAAGTGACCATCGCCTCCTGAACGGGGTGAAGCGCCCCGGCGCTGCCGACATCCTCAATGGTGAACAAGGCAGCGCCATCGAGCATCGGCAGAAGCTGGATGCAGGCGTTTACAGCCCTCAAAACCACGCGATCACCGCGCAGCCGCGCGACTACGACCGTGCAGGCACCGCAATCACCTTCGTTGCATCCCTCTTTCGTGCCTGTGCGGCCTTCGTGACGCAGCCAGTCGAGCAGGGTCTGTTCAGGGGCAACATCGTCCAGACTGACAAGGCGCTCCCCCAGATAGAACCGTACCGACTGACGCATGAAGCCCCCTTCAAAAAGTGGAAACAGAGGAATGAGAGGGGGCGGCCCCTTCGCCATTTCCCGAAACTCTTGTATGATTGGGAGATTCGACGGCAGAGAACAATCAGGAATATTGCATTTCCTGCCTTGTTCTCGCTTCGAACTGCGCCTAAGGCTCCACGGCCATTCCAAACGCAAGAGGATCACAATGAAATCCACTGATCTGATCGACCGCATCGCCGCCGCAACCGGTGGCACCAAGGCCGACGCCAAGACCGCCCTCGACACGGTCTGGGCCAGCATCATCGACGCCGCCACAAAGGGCGACGAAGTTTCCATTCCGGGCTTCGGCAAGTTCCAGGTCCGTTCGACCGCAGCACGTCAGGGCCGCAACCCGAAGACGGGTGAGACGATCGAGATCGCAGCTTCCAAGAAGCTCAGCTACTCCCCGGCCAAGAACGTCAAGGACGCTCTGACCGGCAAGTAAGCCGATCGAGGCGTTGTGGGCAGCAGCGATCAGCCGCGCCGCAACGCCTCAGGATCAGGCAGCGCCCCGGCTTCTTACGGGAGGCTGGGACTGCCTTTTCGACCCGCCACGGCACGGTTCGCCAACCCGTTGCGGCACAAACAGGAAATACCTGTAAAAAGCATCCATATCCCCGCAGGGATGCTTGCAAAAGCGACCGGGTTTCGTCACGTTCCGCGACATGGTGCCCCGCTTTTTACCCGCTCTTCTCGTCGCTTTCCCGATCCTGTCTGCCCAGGCCGAAACGCCCGAGGCTCAGGCGACCGCGCGCGTTTTCGATCATATCCGCAGCGATCCGACACGCCTGACCCTGTTCATGCGCAGCTTCCCGAAAGGGGGCGATCTGCATAACCATCTTGCAGGCGCCATACCGGCAGAGAGCTTTCTGGACTGGGCCAGCGAAGATGGTCTGTGCGTGTCATTGTCGCAGGGGCGCATCCTTCCGACCAAATGCCGCCTTGCCACACCGGGCGATATTCCGGCAGCCCAGCTCAAGGCGCATGACGAGGCTCGCGCCGTCATGATCGATTCCCTGTCGATGCATGATTTCGTGCCTTCCGCCACAGATCGCTCCGGACACGATCACTTTTTCTCGACTTTCGGACGCTTCGCACCGGTTCTCGCAACCCATCAGGGAGCCATGCTGGCCCAGGCGCGCGACCAGGCCGCCGCCGATCATGTTGTCTATCTCGAGCTCATGATCTCGCCAGGACTGGGCGCCATGGTGAAGGCTGGAGACCAGCATCCGCTGCATGATCTCGACCTCGCGGCGGCTCACGAAGCGCTTGCAGAAGAACGCCCCCGCCTTGTCGCAGAAGCCCGCCATGACACGGACGAGATGGAGCATGACGCGCGCGATATCATGCAATGCGACACCCCCGCCGCCCATCCGGGCTGCGCCGTGACCGTGCGCTATCTGTTTCAGGCCATACGCACCATGACGCCCGCGCAGGTCTTTACCCAGCTCGATGCGGGCTATCAGCTCGCCCATGACGACAAGCGTTTCGTCGGGCTGAATTTCGTGGCCCCCGAAGACAATGCTGTCGCCATGGCGGATTACAGCCTGCATATGCAGATGTTCGCCAAGCTTGGCGCGCTCTATCCCGATGTGCGGCTGAGCCTGCATGCGGGCGAGCTCACCCCCGCCCTTGTCCCGGCGAGCGGGCTGCAAAGTCATATACGCGACGCGGTCGAGATTGCGGGGGCAGAGCGTATTGGCCACGGCGTCGATATCCTGTGGGAGAAAGATCCCATCCGCCTGCTCAATGAAATGGCCGAGCGACGCGTCGCGGTGGAAATCAACCTGACGAGCAATGCTGAAATTCTGGATGTGAGCGGCAGCGCCCATCCCCTCAATCTCTACCGCCGCGCCCATGTGCCTGTCGTGCTCTCGACCGATGATGAGGGCGTGTCGCGCAGCAATCTGACACTCGATTATCTCAGGGCCCTCTCAACGACGAGTCTGAGCTATGCCGATCTCAAGACCCTGTCTCGCAACAGCCTGACCTATGCCTTCATCCCCGGCACCAGCCTGTGGGACGGGGATCATATCACCACGCTCTGCAAGGCCCCCCAGAGCTTTGCCTGCGCCGATTTCCTCAGGAAAAGCGAAAAGGCCCGTCTGCAGCTTCAGCTCGAGCAGAATTTCGCGACCTTCGAAAACACGATCAGCCACGCCCCCCTCTTCCAGTGAAGTCTCCCATGATGAAACGCCTTCTTGCCCTCACCGCGCTCTCTTTCACCGGCGCGGCCGTTTCTGCTCCAGCCCCCGTTCTGGCAGCCGAAACCGCCCCAGCCACAGCGAAGATTCCGGTGCGTGTGGTCGTCGTGACGACCTTCGAAATCGGCAAGGATACAGGCGACACACCGGGCGAGTATCAGAACTGGATCGAGAAATTTCCGCTCGCCCAGACCCTGCCAGCACCCGGCACCGATCATGGCGTCATGCATTACAACCCCGATCTGCAGGTTCTGGCTATCGCCAGCGGTGAAGGGCCTGAGCATATGGCCTCCGCCATGACTGCGCTTATTCTCGACCCACGTTTCGATCTGCGTCACAGCTATTTCGTGCTTGCGGGCATTGCCGGCATCGATCCCAATTTCGGCACGATCGGGGCGGCCGTCTGGGCACCGCGCGTCATCAATGGCGGCCTCGCCCATCTGGTCGACCCGCGTGAAATCCCCAGGGACTGGCCCGACGGCTTCACCCCCGTTCAGGGCAGCCGCCCGGACGAAACGCCCCGCCCGCCGCTGCACTCGCTCTCGGGCGACATGATGTACACCCTCAACCCCGGCCTGACCCGATGGGCCTTCGACCTCACCAAGGCGATCTCCCTGCCCGACAGCGACGGCATGAAGCAGAGCCGGGCCCGCTATCATGGCTATGCCCCCGCCCAGAAACCACCTTCGGTCATGATGGGTGACACCATCTCGGGGGAGACCTTCTGGGTCGGCAAACTCATGAATCGCTGGGCCGAACGCTGGGTGCGCTACTGGACCGATAATCAGGGCGTCATGGCCACCACCGCCGAAGAAGATGTTGCCTTCTGTCAGGCGCTCGCCCTTCAGGCCAAAGCCGGTCGCGTCGATCCCGAGCGCGCCCTCGTGCTTCGCACATCGAGCAATTTCGACATGCCGCCACCGGGCCAGACCGCAGCCCAGCTTCTTGCCGATGAAGCCAATGAGAAGGGCTATTCAGCCTTCATTCCATCAGTCAACGCGGCCTATCAGGTTGGCAGCGTGGTGGTACGCGAGCTCGCCTCGCATTGGGACCGGTATGAGAACACGATCCCCGCTACCGGCAAATAAGGCGCGTGAGGGGGACTGACTCACAATGCGGGGCGCTGTCGACTGCCTCGCAGAAAGCCAGTCGCCCCTCGTGAACCCGTGACGGAGCAAGTACTAGCCTGACTGGCTGCGAAATCGTGCCGGAGAGCAGCCGAGCAATCGCGTGAAAGCCTTGGCAAAAGCACTCTGGGACGCATAGCCGCTCTCGGCAGCTACCTGCGTTACGCTTTCTCCCCGGGCCAGTGACGTAGCAGCGTGAAAAAGCCGGGCTTGGGTGATCCATTGCTGCCAGTTCATACCGGTCTCCTTGTCGAAATACCGTCGAAAGCTCCGCTCAGACATACCCGCTTCACGTAGCACTATGGCCAGGCTGGCGGCTCCGGGGTCCAGCAGGGCAGCGTCCATAGCGCGCTGAAGCGAAGGATGCCGTGCTTTCGGCAATACGAAGTCCTGCTTTCCGGCTGCCTGGATCGCCTCCTGCAACAGCAGGACGAGTGTCTGCAAAAAGCTCTTTGCCAATGGTTCGCGATCACCCACACCCTCTGACCAGCGGAGGGCGTAAAACAGCATTTCCTGAATCAGCGGCGATACCGGAAAAGCTCGAATGGACCGGCAATCTGTCTCCACCTCCTCGGGGGCAAGAAAGAGCGAAACACCATCCAGATTACGGATCATCGTGCGGTGACGCATCTGCGCGGGAATCCACAAGGCGTGTCCCGCCGGAAGAAGATGGCGACCCGCTTCCCCCTCAACCTGCGTCGTCCCTTTTCTGGCAAACAGGATCTGATGTGTGGGGTGCGCGTGCCAGGCATAGAACAGGGCCTCGCTCGCTTCCTTTCGCGCCAGCCCGACAGCTTGCACCTGATCAAGATGGTTCTCTTTCAGGACAGCCTGTGTTTCCTCGACAGTCAGGATCTTCATCTGGCCGATATCCGCCTTTTTTTGACCGCACCGCGTCAGACGGCCAGCCTCTCCCCTCCTATCCTGCCTGAAACAGGAAAGGAATGAGGATGTCGATCTCGCATGACACCAGAATCATCGAGCAATTCACGCGCTGGGCGGCCAGCTTCGCTGCCCTGCCTCTCCATGCCGAGGCCACGAGCATGGCACAGACCCTCGCTGCCTGCGATGTCAGTCCCGGGATGCGCGTGCTTGATGTCGCCTGCGGTCCGGGCATTGTCTCATGCGCTCTGGCGGCGCAGGGCGCAGACGTGACGGGTCTCGACCTGACCCCAGCCATGATCGATCAGGCGCGCCAGCTGGCCGCGCAGCGCGGGCTTTCCGTCACCTTCGGCTGCGGCAATGCTTTTGATCTGCCCTTTAAAGAGGGAGGGTTCGACAGGGTCGTGACACGCTACAGCTTCCATCACATGCAGAATCCGCTGGATTGTCTGATCGAGATGGCGCGCGTTTGCCGCCCCGATGGGCGCCTCATTGTCATCGACGCTACCCCCGACCCGGCATGTCAGCAGGGCTATGATCAGGCTGAGAAACTGCGAGATCCGTCCCACACCTCTGCTCTGACACGGGCGCAGCTTCTGGACCTCGGAGCAAAGGCAGGGCTTGTCCCGATCCTGACCCACGCCTATCGCCTGGAATCGCGACTCAACGATCAGGTTGCTCCTGAAGACCGCGCCAGCCTTGAGGCCCTTTTCACCGAGGACATCACCAGTGGCACAGATCGCCTCGGCATGGGGGCCTTCCACGCCGATGACGGCATAGGATTCTTCTTCCCGATCTCGATCATTGTCTGGCGCAAAAACAGCGCCTGATGGTCCTCCCTCTTTATGTGGGTATAAGGCAGCCCGGCGCAGGCGCCACGATAGCGCACAGCTCCGTCCCGCGTGTGAGAACGCGACCGGCAATTGCAGATCGGTCTGCCTCGACAGGACAGTCCGGACCGGGCGTGAGCTTACCGATCAATCCGGGCTCCGGGCTGGTCCTGAGCAAACGGGATGCAACAGAACGGGGGTGGTACAATACCGCTTCCGCCCGGAGATCAGGCGCCGCCGGACGCCAGCTCCCTGCTCGAGCGTGCAGCTTCAGGCGTTGAGGAGAAGACCTACCAGCTTTGTCAGCATGGCTTCTTCCTCGGGGCCAAAACGGGCGGGGTCGGGGCTGTCGATATCGAGCACGCCGAGAAGTTCACCGTTACGGATCAGGGGAAGGACGATTTCGGAGGCAGAGGCCGCATCGCAGGCGATATGGCCCGGAAAGCTGTGCACATCGTCTATACGCTGGGTACGACGCTCTGCGGCTGCGGTGCCACAGACGCCACGCCCTATCGCAATACGGGTGCATGCGACGCGCCCCTGAAAGGGACCAAGCACCAGTTCGCCTTCCTTGTGCAGATAGAAACCGGCCCAGTTGATGCGCGGCAGCGCCTCGAACAGAACTGCAGAGATATTGGCCATATTCGCGATGAGATCGCGTTCGGCGGCAACAAGGCCTTCGACCGCAGAAAGAATATCGTCCTGGGTCAGTTTCTGGTCAGGGGCGCTCATGGGGTTTCACTTTCAGAAGTTCCGAAAGACGATATACCCCGCCACGACGAAAATGAGACCCGCAAAAACCAGTTTCAACGTGGCCCCTGAGCCTTTGCCCAGTCTGCGTGCCAGAGACGTGCCAGCCAGAGAGCCGATGATTCCCCCTGCGATGAACCATCCGGCGAGCGGCCAGTCGACAAGACCCGACAGCGCGTAGCTGATGGCTGTCGTGACGCCAAAAGCGGCAACCGCGACCAGAGAGGTCCCGACCGCATTGAGCACCGGCATATGCGTGGCCGCCATGAGGGCGGGCACGATCAGAAAACCGCCACCAATGCCGAAAAAACCGGATAATCCGCCTGTGCACAGGCCGAACAGCCCTACCTTCCAGACATTATCGCGATTGCAGGCCGCCCCCGGGATACCCTCGTCGTGACGCCCCCTGATCATGGCCACGCCAACCAGAACCATGAGGAAAGCAAAGAGCAACAGCAGACGCTGGCCATCGACGGCCTTGCCAAGCTGTGCCCCGAGCGCGGCACCCAGCATACCGGCTGGGGCGAAGAACCCCGCGCAGCGCCATTTGACGGTATGTTCCTTCGCGTGGCTCACCAGACCGGCCAGCGCATTCACCGCCACAGCGAAGGCACTCGTGCCAATGGCGATATGCGGGTTGCGCACCCCTACCGCGTAAATCAGGAGCGGTACGGCGAGGATGGAGCCACCCCCACCAATCAGGCCCAGAACCAGCCCGACAAGGCTGCCTGACGCAAGGGCAGGCAGAAAAGGGGTCGCAACCATGATTGTGGATCAGCCTTCGTGCTTCTTGGCAGGACGCACAAACAGCTCACGACCGCGCAGCATGAAATCCCAGTAAAGCCGCGGCATGATCTTTTCCTTGAGGAACCAGGCCAGGCGCGTGGGCTTCTTGCCGTCCAGTATCCAGCCCGGCAGGGTGGGGAGCAGCTTGCCACCATAGCCGAACTCGGCGAGCACGATCTTGCCGCGCTCGACCGTCAGCGGGCAGCCACCATAGCCATCATAGGCGTAATCGAGCTTGCGGCCCGAAAGCTGTGCAATGAGGTTTTCGACCACGACTGGCGCATGCTTGCGAGCGGCGGCTGCCGTCTTGGCATTGCTCGTGCCCGCCACATCGCCCACCGCGAAAACATTCGGAAAGACAGTATGCTGCATCGTGTCGGGATGGACGGAGACAAAACCATCCTGACCGGCCAGGGGGGAAGATTTGATGACATCCGGCGCGGTCTGGGGCGGCACCACATGCAGCATATCGAATTTGCGCTCGACGCGCTCTGTGCCCTTGTCGGTCGTGCGCTCGAAAGTCGCAATCTTCTTCTCGCCATCAACCGCAACGAGACGCGATTTGAGCGTCAGGTCGATGCTGTAGCCCTTGATGTAATCCATGAGAGCAGGCACGAAATCAGCCACGCCGAACAGGCTGGGCGTTGCCGTGTCGAAGGCGACCTGAACGCGACCCAGTACGCCTTTGCGACGCCACGCATCGCAGGCCAGATACATCGCCTTCTGAGGTGCGCCAGCGCATTTGATAGGCATGGGCGGCTGAGTAAAGAGCGCCGTACCTTCTTCTAGCTTGCTCACCAGCTCCCAGGTGTAAGGAGCCAGATCGTAGCGATAGTTCGACGTGACGCCATTCTTGCCCAGTGTCTCGCTCAGGCCGGGAATGGCCGCCCAGTCGAGCTTGATGCCGGTTGCGACGATCATCGCGTCATACAGGATCTCGCTGCCATCGCCGAGTTCGACACGGTTCTGCTCGGGCTTGAAGCCTGTCACGGCCTGACGGATCCAGTTCGCCCGTGCCGGGATCAGCCCCACTTCAGAGCGCTGCGTGTCTCTTGCCTTGAACACGCCACCACCGACCAGCGTCCAGCCAGGCTGATAATAATGCTCGGTCGAAGGTTCGATGACGGCCACAAGCAGTTCGGGCCTACGGCGCAGCAAGCTTGCCGCGCAGGAGAGACCACCCGCGCCGCCGCCCACCACCACAACATCGAAACGCTGGCTCTTCGGTGCGGGCTCTTCCGTCTGGGCCGACGCCAGTTCGAACAGATCGGATGCGCGGCGGCCTGAACGGCAATAGGCCAGAACCTTGCCCGTGTTATCCGGCCCGATCATCTCGGCCAGGGTGCGACGCATGACCGTCACGCTGTGCGCATCGGGCGTGGCGCCCATGCGGACAGGAATATAGGCAAAGGCCAGGCCGCATTTCTCGGCGGCGACACCGAGATCGGCAACGCTCGGCTGGTCTTTCTCTTCGCCATCGGGACGGGTCGAGATAATGGCCGTAAAGCCCTGCTCCTTGAGGGCGGGCAGATCCTCTACGCGGATCTGGGGCGATACGGCGAAATGCGCTGTAAGAAAACGAAGGGACATGAGCGTGCCTTTCTCTTGTCAGACTGTCTTGTTTGCCAGGGTCTTGAGCGTTCAGAGCGTGTCGAGTGGTATCTTGATGTAGCGCGTTCCGTTCTCTTCGGGTTCCGGCAGGCGCCCACCGCGCATATTGATCTGGACCGATGGCATGATGAGATTGGGCAGCGACAATGTCGCATCACGTTTCGTGCGCATCTCGACGAATTCGTCTTCGCTCACTCCGTCATGCACATGCAGATTGCTCTCGCGCTGAGCACCGATCGTGGTTTCCCACGCATAGAAATCGCGCCCCGGTGCCTTGTAGTCGTGACAGAGAAAAAGCCGTGTTTCGGAAGGAAGCGACAGCAGGCGCCGGATCGAGCGATAAAGCTGCCTTGCGTCACCACCGGGAAAGTCGGCGCGCGCCGTGCCGAAATCGGGCATGAACAGCGTATCCCCGATGAACGCGGCATCACCGATCACGAAGGCCATATCGGCAGGCGTGTGTCCCGGCACATGCAGGGCCACGGCCTCGATTTCACCAATCATGAAACGATCACCATCCCTGAAAAGATGGTCGAACTGCGATCCATCCCGCGCGAAACGCGTACCTGCGTTGAAGATCTTGCCAAAGACCTCCTGCACACGGGTAATCTCGGCACCAATGGCCAGCTTGCCACCCAGCTGCTCCTGCAACCAGGGCGCCGCCGAGAGATGATCGGCGTGGGCATGGGTCTCCAGCTGCCAGACGATCGTGAGATTTTCATTTTTAATGAAATCGAGAACAGCCTGTGCGCTCTCGCAGGACGTGCGACCGGAAGCAGGATCGTAATTGAGCACGCTGTCGATAATGGCAGCTTCTCTGGTTTTGGGATCATACACCACGTGTGACGCTGTATAGGTCGGCTCATCAAAGAAGCTTTTGACGACCGGCCGGGGCAGCGCGCCCTCATGCGTCTCTCTTACAAGCTTCGTCGCATGGGCGATGTGCACGTCATTCATGGTGCCACTCCTGATTATTTCATATTTCATGAATATGATATTTCGTCGTTTGTGTAACTATGATAGGTGATGGCGTCAAGAAACGCTTTCTTAAAGATAGGTGAGGATTTTTCGTGCAGGACGCGTCGCCCAGCTTGCCCCCTCAACTCGGATCGAAAGCCCCCAATTTTCGTGCGCGCACCACGCAGGGCATGATGACTCTGGGCGATTATCGCGGACGCTGGATCGTGCTTTTTTCTCATCCGGCCGATTTCACCCCCGTCTGCACGAGTGAGTTCGTGGCTTTCGCTCAGGCACAGGGTGATTTTGACGCGCTCGGCTGCCAGTTGCTTGGGCTTTCGGTCGATAGCCTGCCCTCGCATCTGGCATGGCTCGATGCGATCAGAAGAGAGCTGAACGTCACGATCGGGTTCCCCGTCATCGAAGACCCTTCAATGACCATTGCCCGTGCCTACGGCATGCTCGACCAGACCGCAGAAAACAGCAGCACGGTCCGCTCGACCTTCATTATCGACCCGGAGGGTATCGTGCAGGCCATTCTGACCTACCCGCTCTCAGTGGGACGCTCGGTGAGTGAGATAATGCGCACGCTCAAGGCCCTGCAGCGCACCGCGAAGGGCGGCGCTCTGACTCCTGAAGGCTGGCAGCCGGGCCAGGCCGTTTTTGACCCGGCATCCCTGACGACCGAAAGCGTGTCCGAGCAGAATTCGCCCTTATGGTTCTATCGCCTGAGGGAGGATGAGGCATGATACCCGAAGCCAGAGAAAGCCTTGCCCCTCTGCTCGAGCGCCTGCGCCTCTATAATCAGGTTCAGCGCCTGCTGATCCTCTCCTGTCTCTGCGAAGGGGCCCGTTCGGTTTCCGAGATCGAACGGGAAACAGCGATCGGCCAACCGGCCCTGTCACAGCAACTCGGCGAATTGAGACGGGCAGGCATGATCGCTGCCCGACGCGAGTCCCGCGAAGTCACCTATGATTTCGCGACACCCACTGAAAAACTGAGGGCGGAGACGATCCTCTCCCTGCTCATCACTCACCCGGAACCACGACAGCACCCGGCTCCATCCGCCGGACATGTTGGCGCCCAGTTCGCATCCATTCTGGACGACTGAGCCCACCGAAGGGTGTTTCGTTGATCGCCCTGAAGACTGTTGTGAGAAAGCAGGGCCATCCAGGGATCGGCCAGATACGGCCCCGCCCCTTTGGCGGTTCATATGCCAAAGGGAAATAATACGCCCTCAACAGGTCCTGAAGGAAAATTCGGACAGGTTCCGGCACGACGAATTATCGCGCCGGAACCCGGCAGAATTCAGCGTGTCACCACGCCCTGAACGAAGTTACGGAAAACGAGTACCGTACCGTTGAGTTCGTCTTCGGTCGCCAGGCGGAGTGCTGGCGCATCAGGCGCTTCGTAAGGCGCGGAAACACCCGTGAATTCCGGGATTTTTCCTGCCCGTGCCGCCGCATAAAGCCCCTTGGGATCACGCTGCTCGCATAGCTCGAGAGCCGCATCCACATGAACTTCATGGAAGCCCTGCCCGATGATCTGCGCTGCCTGAGCACGATCTTCAGCCAGCGGTGACACCAGCGCCACGATCACCACCTGACCGCTTTCGGCCAGAATGCGCGCGACATGTGCGGCGCGACGAATGTTCTCGCGACGATCTTCCGGCGAGAAGCCGAGATCGCTGCACAGACCCGCCCGTAGCGTATCGCCATCGAGAACCGTTGTGCGAAGCCCCTGAGCCACGAGTTCGGCCTCGGCGGCCCGTGCGATGGTGCTCTTGCCCGAACCGGGCAAGCCGGTCAGCCAGAACACGGCCCCTTCATGACCATGCAACGCACGACGCTCGCCTGCACTCACCTTGCTTGCTGTCGGATGGATGGCATGCGTGCCATCCGGCAGTTCAGCCGCACCAAGCAGCGGCGCACCACCGACAATACGCTGGAAGCGATCGACCAGAACACCGCGACCATCGCTGTAACCCGGTGAGAACGGATCGAACAGAATGGCATGGGATGTTGCCAGCGTGATTTCGGCAAAGCCGTCCGGCGGCACCTCGTCTGCTGCTGACAGCGTCAGATCATCAAGGTTCACCACGGCGTCGATCGAGGCCACAGTGACATCATGCTCGGCGGTTGCCAATCGCAGGGTAAAGCTCTCACCCACGCGCAAAGGCTCGCCGCGCAGCCAGAACAGACGGGTGCGGATGCGGGCCGCACGGATCGGAGCGTTTCCGGTCTCATGGGCCGGGAAAAGCAGATCGCCGCGATCTGGCACCAGATCGGGCTCCAGACGCAGGGCAATCGATTCACCTGCCCCGGCCACCGGATTTGCCGGTGCATGCCAACGGCAGATTTCAGCGACCGTTGCCTGCTGTCCCTGCGAGCCGATCATGATGCGATCGCCGGCGCGGACCACACCGCGCTCGATACGCCCGGCAACATAGCGCACATCGTCGAAGCGATAGACGTCCTGCACCGGCATACGGAAATCCAGCGCAAGGCGTGACGCAGGCGCCGGGACGGCTGCCAAAGCCTCAACCAGGGTCGGGCCAGTATACCAGGGTGCACGCTCAGAACGGCTGGCAATATTATCGCCATCGCGTGCCGAAGCGGGAACAAAAGCCTCGACCGTGATTTCGAGACGACCGAGCAGATCGCGCACATCGATCTCGGCCTGGGCGATCTTCGCCTGATCGAAATCGAGCAGATCCGACTTGTTCAGCAACACGATGACGTGGCGAATACCGATCAGGCGCAGCAGCATGGCGTGACGACGCGTCTGCTCCTGAGCGCCCTCGAGCGCATCGACCACAAGCACGGCGGCCTCGGCGTCGGCGGCACCCGTGATCATGTTGCGCAGGAACTGACGGTGGCCTGGCGCATCGACAATCACGAATTCACGCCCGCCCAGATGGAACGGAATACGCGTGGAATCGACAGTCACGCCCTGATCGCGCTCGATCTGAAGGGAGTCGAGCAGGAAGCTCCATTCAACAGCGAGACCGCGCTTGCGGCTGCTCTCGACTATCTGCGCGAGCTTGCCATCCTGAAGGCTGTCTGTGTCGTAGAGCAGACGCCCGATCAGCGTGGACTTGCCGTGATCGACATGGCCGACAATGACGATCGGCGTGGCGGCGGCCCGCAGCGAGGCGGGAAGGTCGTTGGTGGTCATGGTATCGCCCATAGCTCAGAGATAGCCCGCAACGCGCAGACGCTCGAAAGCGTCTTCGGATTCATGGTCCATGGCGCGACCGGCGCGCTCGGAGGTCTTGCTGTTTTCCAGCTCGGCAATGACTTCGGCCAAGGTCGAGGCATTGCTGTCGATGGGGCTTGTGATGTCCTGATCGCCAAGCGACCGGTAGCGCTTGCCGTTCTTGGCAAAATACAGATCGACCAGCGGAATGTTCTCGCGCTCGATATAACGCCAGATATCGATCTCACGCCAGGAAAGCAGCGGATGCACACGAATATGCATGCCGTCTTCATAAGGCGTCGCATACTGGTCCCAGAATTCGGGGGGCTGGTTGCGTACGTCCCAGCGATGACCTGCACCGCGAGGACTGAACACACGCTCCTTGGCGCGCGTTGCCTGCTCGTCGCGACGGATGCCGGCAATCACGCCGCGCAGCTTGTGCTTTTCGATCAGACTCGCCAGACCGGCCGTCTTGCGGGCGGCAGAACGTGCAGCGGGAGGCAGGGAGGGATCGATTTCCTCAACCGGCGGGCAATCGCCCAGCATCAGGTCGAGATTCCATTTCTTCGTGTACTCTTCGCGAAAGGCGTACATCTCGGGAAACTTCTTGCCGGTATCGACATGCATGACCGGAAAGGGAACGCGGCCCATGAAGGCCTTGCGTGCCAGCCAGACCATGACATTGCTGTCCTTGCCCAGAGACCAGAGCAGCGAAAGCGGACGAAGCTTGCGATAGGCTTCACGCAGCACGAAAATGCTCTGCGCCTCGAGCTGATCGAGATCGTCCATGACGCGGGGGGACGCCAAACTCATGTTATGCTCCGTTATCGCGCAGGCAGGTGAATGCCGCATTCTGTTTTGGTCTGACCGGCCCAGCGACCGGCTCTCGGGTCTTCGCCTTCCGCCACGGCACGCGTGCATGGAGCACAGCCGATGGAACGAAAGCCGAGGGCGGTCAAAGGATGGCGAGGCAGCGCACGGCGGGTCATTTCCGCCTCGATGCGCTCGCCGGTCCAGGCAGCCAGAGGGTTGATCTTGGCGCGCCCGTCATCAAGCGGCTCGAATACCGGCATGGCAGCGCGGGTCGCAGCCTGTCCGCGTTTGCGTCCGGTAATCCACGCATCAAAGTCGTTTAAAGCCGCATCCATCGGCTCGACCTTGCGCAGGGCGCAGCAGGCATCGGGGTCGAAATCGGCCAGCATGTCCTGAGGGTCACGGTCATGCAGCGCCTTGTCGCTCGGCCCGACCGAACGCAGATTGGTCAGGCCCAGAAACCCCGCAAGCTCATCACGATAGGCCAGCGTTTCGGGAAAATGACGGCGCGTTTCCAGAAAAAAGACCGGAAAATCGGCGTCAATCTCGGCAATCATGGCCAGCAGCAGGGCGGATTCGGCACCGAAAGACGAGACGAGCGCAACGCGCCCGTGAAGCAGTTCCATGGCATGTGCCAGCAGCCTGTCTTCAGGGGTCTTTTCGAGGATCTGCCGTTCTGTCTGGGTCAGGGCCATGACTGAATAAATCCACACCAATTGATCGCTCATTGCGACAATATGCCCGACATAATGGCTCAGACTGCGTCGTGCAATGGGTAATCTACGAACTTCACGTTTCTTGATGGTGAATTATGCGGCGGTGATTGACCACCTCACCCACCAGGGTCAAGGCAGGACTGACAACCTGTCGTTCGATCACCAACGCAGGCAGGGTGGCCAATGTTGCGACATGCACGCGCTGGTCATGCCTTGTGCCATGCTCGATGACCGCCGCAGGCCATTCGGGCGGCAGGCCATGAGCCATCAACTGCGCGCAGAGATCGGCCATGGGCGCGAGTCCCATATAGATGGCAAGCGTCTGACCTTTTTTCGCAAGGCTCGCCCAGTCGAGATTGAGCGTGCCGTCCGCGCGCGCATGACCTGTCACGAAAACGCAGCTCTGGGCGCAGTCGCGATGGGTCAGTGGAATACCCGCTGCGGCTCCGCAGCCACTGGCCGCCGTGATGCCCGGTATGACGCGAACGGTTACGCCCGCATCGACCAGCGCCTCCATTTCCTCACCACCACGACCGAAAATGAAGGGATCGCCCCCCTTCAGGCGCAGCACACGCTCGCCTGCCCTGGCGCGCCGGATCAGCTCTTCATTGATGCCATCCTGTGGCAGACTGTGCTTGCTGCGTTTCTTGCCGACGAAAACACGCTCGGCATCGCGGCGTACGCGATCCATGATCGCAGGCGGAATAAGCTGATCGTACAGGACGGAATCGGCGTTTGACATGAGGCGCAACGCCGCCAGCGTCAGCAGATCCGGATCGCCAGGCCCTGCCCCCACAAGCCACACCTCGCCCTGCCGGGGCACGCCGCTGAGCGCTTCCTCAAGGCTGCGCCGTGCGGCCTCGTCCTCACCACGCAACGCCTGCTCGGCACCGGGACCATCGACAAAGTTCTCCCAGGCGCGACGACGGATGAGCGTGTCAGGCTGAGCCTGTTTGATCCAGTTACGCTGGGCCTGCATGAAACGGGAGAGACGAGACAGCCCCTCGGGCAGAAGCGCCTCGATCTGCATACGCAGCCTACGCGCCAGAACCGGCGCCGCGCCATTGGTCGATATCGCAATCTGGACCGGCGTCCGGTCGATGATGGCAGGAGTTATGAAGGTCGAGGGATCAGGATCATCGACCACGCAGATCGCCACGCGCCATTCTCTTGCCGCAGCGGCAATGGCCCGATTGAGCGCAAAATCATCGGTCGCGGCAAAAACCAGCCGCATTTCCGGCAGGAGCGCTGGCAAGGCCTCCAGGGTGATGGAATCACCAAGATGGGTCACCCGTCCAGATGCGACAGCCTGTGCGATCTCAGGGTCATCCACCCTTCCCAGCACCGCGATGTCAGAGCAGCGGCCCAGCAAAAGCCGCAGCTTGTTGGCGGCCACCTGCCCGCCCCCAATCACGAGTGCGCGTGCATCGTCCAGACGCATGGCAATGGGGAGATAGGTCGCTTCCTTGGTCATCATCCCTGTATGGCGTGCGCTCGGACAATCGCCAAGATGCCGGGGCGGCAACAAAACGACGTGGGGCCCTGTCTTGTAAGAAACCACACGAAAATGTCGGCTGGGCAGGTTCGGCAAGCCTGTTAGCATACCCACAAGATGAGCCCCGACCTGAAGGAATTCGCGATGTCCGACCCTGTTCTGTTTTCCCTCAAGGGTCGACGCGCCCTGATTACCGGCGCTTCACGCGGGATCGGCTTTACCCTGGCGCAAGGTCTGGGCAGTTTTGGGGCCGAGATCATTCTCAACGGGCGCAAGGCTGACGCGCTGGACACCGCCCGCGCCAAGCTCGAGCAGGAAGGAATCGCAACACGGGGCGCCGTGTTCGACGTGACCGATCAGGATCAGGTCATTGCCGGTATCGAAGCGGTCGAAAAGCAAGGACCGATCGATATCCTGATCAATAATGCAGGTATCCAGTTCCGCGCGCCGCTCGACCAGTTTCCGCGCAATGAATGGGACCGCCTGATCTCGACCAATCTCAGCTCGGTCTTTTTCGTTGCCCAGGCGGTCTCACGTCACATGATTGCCCGCAATCGTGGCAAGATCATCAATATCTGCTCGGTCCAGAGCGAACTCGCCCGTCCCGGCATCGCCCCCTATACGGCCACAAAAGGCGCGGTGAAGATGCTGACCAAAGGCATGGCAACAGACTGGGCCCGCCACGGCCTTCAGATCAACGGCCTTGCACCGGGGTATTTCGAAACCGAGATGAATGCAGCTCTGGTTGCCGATGAGAAATTCTCGTCCTGGCTCTGTCAGCGCACCCCTGCCGCGCGCTGGGGCAAGGCAGAAGAACTGGTTGGCGCGGCAGTTTTCCTGTCGTCGGATGCTTCCAGCTTCGTCAACGGCCATATACTGACAGTTGACGGTGGATTGACGGCGTCAGTCTGAGCCGTCCTTAATTCCGTGTTTACGTATTGATGCTTCTGACGCTATGACTCGTCTTGGTTGAGCGGGCCCGTCGGCATTCCTTCCGAAGACGCCCTCCCTCCCCCTGAATGCCGGGGTGCCTGAAAGCGGGGGGCGATCATCATGATGCTTATGGAGCACGCAGGGGCAGACCCGTCGAGCGGCGACGGCGGGCTCCACCATCACGCCCTTCAGCCTCTGCGCGAGGCCTTTCCAGATATCTGTTTTTCGCTTCTCCGGATTGGTGAGGGGCAACCTGTCCATGTCGATCCCAACAGGCATGGCTATCCCGATCTTGCGTTCTGGCAGGAGCATGACTGGGCGCGCAATACCCCCTCAGAGGGCGTGCAGTCCTTTTCCGGCTGGTCCTTTTATCCTTTTGGCGTCCCGGTTTCGGGAGCGA
This sequence comes from Asaia spathodeae NBRC 105894, assembly GCF_025994195.1. NCBI lineage: Bacteria > Pseudomonadati > Pseudomonadota > Alphaproteobacteria > Acetobacterales > Acetobacteraceae > Asaia > Asaia spathodeae. The sequence continues at coordinate 370,723 of NZ_BAPY01000005.1, forward strand.
TCGCCATCAATGCCCGACGCTCACAGATGGAGCGCCGTCATGATCGCACGATCCACGCCCATGCGCTGCTGCTCGGCGCCCTTTATGGGGGGGACCATGCCCTCCCTGCCCGGACAGTCACCACCGTGCAGACGCACCCCGCCTCGCATGTTGAAAAGAGCCCCCTGGCACAGCTGGGCTTCTTTCTGTGGAGTGCCGAGACCGGCAAGCTCACAGGCGATCCGCGCATGGCCTCTCTTTGCGGTCTGTCCCGCGAGGCATTGCGGCTGGGTGTGACCTGGCCTGATTTCATTGCCTGCATTCATGAGGATGATCGCCCATCTCCTCATCTGTCACCGGTCGAATGGCTTTTCAGCGCCCCGCAGGCGGGCGTGCGCCTGCGGGGCGCTGATAATGAGACGATCCGTGTCCATATCAGTGCACAACCCCATGGTCAGGATTGCACCGGCACGCTGATCGATATCGGCCATGACGACAGACTCGCCCTGAGAACAAGCCAGGCTTTCATCAATGCGATGCTGGTCAGTGCGAATGACTGCGTAAAAATTCTCGACCTCGATGGCGTCATTACCTTCGTCAATCATGGCGCCGTTCTCGTGCTCAATCTGTGTGCACCATCAGATATGATCGGCGTTTACTGGCCCGATGTCTGGCAGGAGCGCGGCCGCGCTCTGGCGCTTGAGGTCATTGAGGCCGCGCGCGCCGGCCGAACCAGCCACTTTCAGGATTACGTCGAAACCGCCGACGGGCGAAAACGCCTGTGGGACGTCGTTGTAGCGCCCATTCTGGGGCCCGATGGCAAGCCCGAGCGCATTCTTGGCATCTCGCGCGACATGACTCTCGCCAATCAGGAGCATGAACGCCTAGAGCTTGCTCTCGCCGCTGGTACGATTGTCGGTATGTGGCTGTGGGACGCCAAGAGAAAGCTGGTGAGCGGCGATTTTCGTATGGCCGAAACACTCGGCCTGCCGCCCGACGAGCTGGCCGAAGGCGTCAGTTTCGAGCGCCTGCTCCAGCATGCCGCTCCGGAAAACAGACCTGATATCGAGGCAGCGCTCGACGTCGCCCTGCGCGAGAACAAGCAGTTTCGCTGTGAATTCAGATTGCTCGATGACGGCACACGCCCTGCACGCTGGCTTGAGGCGAACGGCTCGTGCACCTATGATCCGCAGGGGGAGATCAGCAATTTCCCTGGTATCCTGCTTGATATCGACGGCCCCAAGCGGCAGACGCTCAAGCGCGAAGCCCTTGTCGTTTTTGGTGATGAACTACGCGCGCTGACCAGCGAGGCAGAGATTGTCGAACTGACGTCGCGCACGCTGGGCCTCACCATAGAGGCCGATCGCGCCGGGTTCGCCGATGTCGATCGGGAGCGCGAACTGGCGCATGTGACCGATAGCTGGCGTCGGAATGCCAGTTTTCCCGATGTTTCCGGGCTCTATGCTTTCCGGGCCTACGGCTCCTATATCGAATTGCTGCAACGCGGCGAATGCGTCGCAATCGACGACGTGCGCACCGACCCGCTGACTGCCGAACAGGCCGAGGCTTTCGCGCCCCTCAGGATCAGTGCGCTTCTCAATGTTCCGATCATGGAAAACGAGACGCTGCGTGCCGTAATCATCGTGCATTTCGCCCACCCCCATTGCTGGGACGAAATCACACTCTCATTCGTCAGAACCGTCGCTGACCGAAGCTGGGCAGCCATCAGGCAGGTACGCGCTCAGGAAGCCCTGCGCCGCATGAACGAGACGCTCGAAGAGCAGGTTCTGCGTCGCACCCGTGAGCGTGACCGTCTCTGGGCCATCAGCGCCGATCTGCTCGCACTGACAGATCGTGATGGCAAGCTGCGCTATCTCAATCCCAGCTGGGAGCGTTGCTTCGGCCCCAAGGCGCTGAGCTGGATGGGCAGCAAGATCGAGCAACTCGTGCATCCGGCCGATATGGCACGCGCTGCTGAAGCCCTCACCATGTTGCGCGCCGGGCAGCTCGAACACGGGATTGATCTGCGCTTTCTGCATCAGGATGGAGAATGGCACACATTCAACTGGTCCGGCTCCACCGAGGGTGACGACATCTATCTGATCGGGCGTGACGTCAATGACCGTATCGCGCTTGAAGACCAGCTGCGCCAGTCGCAGAAAATGGAAGCCGTCGGTCAGCTGACCGGAGGCCTTGCCCATGATTTCAACAATATTCTGGCTGGCATCGGCGGCGCCCTCGACCTGCTGGGCCGCAGGCTTGAGCAGGGGCGTACCGACGGGCTGGATCGCTATATTGTGGCCGCCAGAGGCGCGACCGATCGGGCCGCTGCCCTGACCCATCGTCTGCTTGCCTTCTCGCGCCGTCAGACGCTTGACCCGCAGCCCGCCGATATCAATGCGCTCATTCTGGGCATGCAGGACCTGATCAGCGGCACGATCGGCCCCGGTGCCGTACTCGAACTGAAACTGGATCAGGCCATAGGCCCGGCTCTGGTCGATACGAACCAGCTTGAAAATGCCCTGCTCAATCTGGCGATCAATGCCAGAGACGCCATGCCCGATGGCGGCACACTGCGCATCGCAACCTCCTATGCAAAGCTCGGCATTCTCCAGGCAGAAGAATGGGGACTGCGCCCCGGCCGCTACCTCGTGCTTTCGGTCACGGATACCGGTGTAGGCATGAGCGCCGATGTCATGGCCCGTGCCTTCGACCCGTTTTTCACCACCAAGCCGATCGGCAAGGGAACGGGGCTTGGGCTGAGCATGATCTATGGTTTTGCCCGGCAATCAGGCGGTCGCGTCAGCATTGCCTCGACACCCAATTCCGGCACATCCGTGCATATCTGGCTTCCGAGCCATGCGACCACGCTTCCCGCAGTGGCCAAACAGCCGGAACATTCGCGTGGCGATGAAACTCTCCGTCACTTGCGGGTGCTGCTTGTCGATGATGAGGAAACGCTGCGTTTCACCATGCGCGAGACGCTTGAAGACTGGGGAGCCCTCGTTCAGGAAGCTGGCGATGGCACGGCGGCCCTTGCCCTGCTCAACGATCAGGAGCGCCTGTTCGATGTGCTGATCACCGATGTCGGGCTTCCGGGGGGCCTGAATGGCCGTCAGCTTGCCGATGCCGCGCGTGTCCTGCGCCCCGGTCTGACGGTGCTGTTCATTACCGGCTATGCCGAGCAGGCACTCTTCAGCCGACAGGAAACCGACGAAAAAATTAACATCCTGCCCAAGCCCTTCACCTCGGCAGTGCTTGAGGAAAAGCTCAGAAGCGCCCTGCGCGACGCCTGAGCCTTCCCTTTCGCTGACGATAATCCAGATGCTTTTCAGCCTTGCTCGCCGTTTAAGGCACCAGCACAAGTCTCAATCTGTCTGGGGCCCCAGGGCTTTTCCTGTCTGACCAGAGGCGGCGCTATCAGGCGCCTGCCTCCTGCGTGTTCTGGCCCGGTGATAGCTCGGCCGTCTCTTCTTTCTGCGGCACGGGACCGAGCCCCTTCACCTCAACAAAGCGGGTCGGATAAGGCAGATGAATGCCATGCGCCTCGAAGGTCTTTTTCATGCGGCGATAGAACTCGCGCTGAACAGGCCACCGCCCCGCCGTCGTAGTCGGCAGGGTACCGCGCACGGTCACAGAGGTCTGGTTGAGCGCGTCCACCCCCCACATCTGGAAATCATCGATGATGAGCGCACCAAAACGCTCATCTGCACGCATCTCTGCTGTGATCTCATTGATGGCTGCCACCACGTCATCCGTATCGGTCTCATAGCCCGTCTCGGCAATGATGATCGCTCTGGCAAAATCGCGATTGTAGTTGATGATCTGGCCGAGTGAACTGAAGGGAAAGATATTCATCGAGCCATCATTGGCGCGCACATGCACAGTACGCAGCGACAGATGCTCGACCACGCCATAAGTGCCATTGAGGGTAACGGCATCGCCAACCGTCAGGGCGTTTTCCATCAGAAGGAAAATGCCGTTGATGAAATCCTGCACCAGTTTCTGCGATCCGAAACCGAGCGCCACACCGAAAATCGAGGCCCCTGCCAGAAGCGGTGCCACGTTCACACCGATTTCGCTCAGAATCGTCAGGCCAATGACAGCCACCAGCAGGACCAGAAGCACGATACGGATCATCGGTTGCAGCGTCCGCACACGGGCAAGACGGGCAGCCCCTCCTTCAAGCGCCCCGACCTTGCGGGCATAGCGCTCAAGCGTGAGGTTTGTCGCTTCCCATACCAGCACGCCAAGAAACAGCGCGATCAGAACAGTCATGGAAGACGAGATCAGCCTGTAGCCGAGCCCTCCGACGCCGAACAATGCCTTGACCGGAGCCCCCCAGGCGCTGGCGAGAGCCAGAACCGTCAGCACAACGATTACGACAGAGGTTACACGCTGGGCAGGTGCATAATAACGGCTGAAACGGGTCTGGGTATCCTCGCTGAGCGCCACCCAACCCGGTGCGGTACGGAACACGCGCTCGAGCACGCCATAAAGGATGATGCTGACAAAGCGCATGAGAACCAGCGCTGCCGCACTGCGCAGAAAGAGCTTCCAGATCGCAGCATAGCCATGATGGATCTCGGCTGCCCAGACCAGCCAAAGCCCCATGTCGAAGAACAACGCGACAACCCACCAGACGCGGCCGAACAGATGGAGTGCGCTGGCGCCGACGCCGCGCCTGTCGCCCCGGTCACACAGACGCATAACGCGTGGACGGCTGCGCATGATCATGACGGCAACCATCAGATGCAGCACCAGCGTCACGATCTTGAGCAGGGCCTCGACGACACGATCCGGTAGGCCGCAATCATCGAGCGTCTCGAGCGCTGCCGCCGAGATGCCCGTGGTGATCACGAGGAGCCGCGTCCAGTCGAACAGAAAGACAGCAGCGGAGTCAGAAAGCAGGGCAAGGCGCAGCCAGGGGCGCCTGGGCGCCAGAACAGTCCTGACGGCCACGATCAGCCCACCGGCGATCAGGGCCGTTATGCTGAGCGCACGCAGCAGTGCCGTGGTTGCTTCATCGGCATCGGGGTCGACCACGATGATCAGCAGCGCAATGAACGGCACAACAAGCACACGCAGGCTGTCGAGAATCAGGCAGAGCAGACTATAGGGAAGACGTTTGAGCACCAGCATGAGGCGGGCCAGTGCCCCCTGGTGACGCAAGCGCGACAGACGCTCCTTGTCCTGCCCTTCTTCTGTCTCTCCGGTGGCTTCGGAGGGTGTCGAGGCGGCCTCACGTTCAACCGCTTCCTCGGCCGCCTGACGATCATCCTCTCCCTTGATCAGGGCTGCGCGCCCCTTGATACGGGCCATGGCCTCGATCCGCCCGCGAGGACCACGCAGCAGGAAACGTAGCGCATAGAACAGGCCCGTACTGACAAAAGCGAGCCCCAGCGCCCGCAGGAGAAGCTTCAGGGACTCCTTGCGATCGGCTTCGCTGTTGCGCATATGGCGCCACCAGGGGCCAATCGCACGGACATCGACAACCGTCCGCAACAGCGAATGTGCCTGCGCACTGGCAAGGCGGCTCCAGTCGGTCGCGCTGCCAAGTATCTCGGCGCCCAACCCGTCCGGCTTCAGTTTCGAGGGGCCATTCGCTCCCTGGGTTCCGCCCTGCTGCGCCTGGGTCAGATTCTGCAAGGTGGTGAGAAATTCCTTGCGTCTGGTCTCGTCATTGAGAACCGAGGCGAGTTGTCTGGCCTGTTCGGCAGTAATATGGGGCGCCGCCGTGGTCGCGGGCGCCGTCTGCGCCTGGACAGGGTGCACCATACCGGCGAAGAGACCGGACATCAGAATCATGAGCGCCGCGAACAGGGCGCGGCACGATGGTGCTCGTGAAATGGGCAGCATCGGAGACTTCCTTGCGGGAGACGGATCGGGATGAAGGCCTTTGCCTATAACAGGACAGGCAGGCCGGGCAATGCGCAGAAGCGCAAGCTGCACGCATCGACATGGCACCAGGCGGAACGCGGGCACCGCCGCGATCGTTGCAGCACCAGCGCTGTCAGTATCTCAGGCGAGAGCGGGAGCGGGGGTGCAGGACACCCCCGATGCCACTCAGGCCGCTTCGGTCAGACGATGTTCACGCCACAGAACCGAAAGCGCCGATACGAGAGAGTCGATATCCTCGCGACTGTGCAGCGGGCCCGGCGTGATGCGCAGGCGCTCTGTTCCACGGGGAACGGTCGGATAATTGATCGGCTGGATGTAATGACCAAAGCGCTGCAGCAACGCGTCGGAAAGCGCCCGGCAGCGCGTGGCATCTCCTACCATGACCGGCACGATATGAGACGGATTGGCCAGATGGGGGATATTGGCGCGATCAAGGCTCTCGCGTAGCCAGGCGACGGCCTGACGGTGCGCCGAACGCTCGGCCTGACTCTGGCGCAGATGGCGGATGCTGGCGAGCGCGCCTGCGGCCACCATCGGCGGCAACGCCGTGGAGAAGATAAACCCTGAGGCAAAAGAGCGCACGAAATCGCAAAGTGCCGCTGTGCCGGTGATATACCCACCGACAACGCCGAAGCCCTTGCCGAGCGTCCCCTCGATGACCGAGAGCCGATGCGCTATGCCCCGCTCTTCGGCTACGCCACCACCCTGATGGCCATACAGGCCTACAGCGTGGACCTCGTCGAGATAGGTCAGGGCGTTGTACCGGTCGGCCAGATCGCAGATCTCTTCGATAGGCGCGATATCGCCATCCATCGAATAGACCGACTCAAATGCCACGATCTTGGGTGTCTCCAGAGGAATCGCCTTCAGCTTTTCCTCGAGATCGGCCACGTTGTTATGGCGGAAGATCATTTTTTCCGCACGGGAATGGCGTATGCCTTCGATCATCGACGCATGGTTGGCAGCATCGGAGAGCACGACGCAGCCCTTAAGACGGGCAGCAATCGTCCCGAGCGTCGCCCAGTTCGACAGATAGCCGGAATTGAACAGCAGCGCCGCTTCCTTGCCATGCAGCGAGGCCAGTTCGGCTTCGAGCGCCACATGCTCATGATTGGTGCCGGAGATGTTGCGTGTGCCACCAGCCCCGGCGCCGCTGCGCTCGAGGCTCTCATGCATGGCCTTGAGCACCTCAGGATGCTGACCCATGCCGAGATAATCGTTGGAGCACCAGACCGTGATGTCGCGTTTCAACCCATGATGATAGGCATGAGGAAACTGGCCTGCATGACGCTCGAGCTCGGCGAAATGCCGATAGCTGCCATCTGCCTTGAGCCCATCAAGGGCTGTCTGGAAATACCGGTCATAGACCGCATCTGCCTGCGCCATCTCTTCTCCTTCTCTTCAGCACCTAGCGCAGAACAGGTTAAGTCGTTGCAGGGCAAGTTAAACTCACGTTATGGGCGCTCCCCCGAAGAGAGGACGACACCCCACGCCAGACATGCCCTGCAATCAGGCCCGTGAGCCCTGCGTCAGGGACAGGGCAGTGCCTCACGAGACGCAATACGGTCAAGCTCGCGGCAATGTCCCCCCATCTCGTCAAACCCGGCGGAAAGCGCAAAGGCGAACTGCGCCGAAGAGGTGATCCGGCCCAGATGGGTCTTGATACCCAGAGCATGCATTGCCTCGCAGCTTGCAGCGAAAAACCGCGTCGCCACCGGGTCGAGCCTGTCGGGAGGGGGATTGGGATCGAGGGGGCGCCACAACCCGGTGGGTGTCATGACAAGAGCGGCATCCATGCTGATGCCTGAGACAAGACCAGATGCGGCGCGCTCTCGAAGCAGACTCAGACTGGAAGGATCCTGCCCAAAGCGCGTCACCCAGATTTCGACCCCCCAGTCAATGAGAATGGCAAGAGCCAGAGCCTGATCACGATTATCGGCAGCGAGACGCTGCTCATGAAGCGTGAGTCGCAACGCTCCGGGAGGAAACGCCGTCTCTGCGAAGATTTTCTGCAATGCCGAAACGAAATCATTGTCAGGTGCCATCGGGTCGGCGAGTGTCATGGTGATTGAGTGTGCCGTCTTTGCGGAGGTCACGAGTGGGGCCGTTTGTCGACAGATCTCATGCAGTCGCGTCAGATCCGTTTCGGCAACGCCTGAACCCTGAGGGCGCGGTCGCATCTCGCCCTGGCGTCTATGCCTGACAATGGCAGAAATATCAGGCTCTGCTTCCCATCCGATCTGATGAACGGCGTCGTCGCGCAGGCCGAAACGACTTATCCAGCGCGTTTCAGGCACCTGCAGGCGTGCCCTGGTTTTTGCCCCGGTGCGGATTCGACGAGAGCCGGAGGCATTTGGGCCCCGTGCGCCTTTTCCTGCCACTCCCTTTGCAGGGGCAGGAGGGGCGCTGGGCAACGGAGTATGGTTTTCATGCGAGAAAGACACAGGACCCACCCGATCGGAGTCCCGTTCGCCTGAACCCGGGACAAATCCGGACTGCCCCGTGTCATGCATCTGCTCTTCCCCATTATGGCACAGGGAAAGACGCTAACAGCAGACCTCTAACAAGCTGTTAACCATCACCAAACATACTGCCATTACCACCCGCAGCACACGCGCTCGTGAGATCAGGACTCGATTTTTCAGAAACGGCAATGCAGAATAGGGAGTGAAACGGTCCGCTATCTGACGCGCTTACGTCGCTCTCCCTTCGTTTTCCTTTCTGTTCAAGGACGAGACCATGTCGGCCTCCGCCCGCCCTTCGCCCCTGTCACATCTTCTTGCCTACCCGCCACTCGTCGCCCTCAAGCCCTATTGGCGCGTCACGATTGCGGCTTTTCTCGGCTGGTTTCTCGACGCTTTCGACCAGACGGCCCTGCTTCTGACACTGCCTGACATCTCTCATGATTTCGGGGTGACGATCAGCGCTCTGGGGTCGGTCCTGCTGGCGCAGAGTTTCGGTCGGGCCATAGGCAATACGGGATGGGGCTGGCTGGCTGATCGCTACGGACGTCGGCTCGCCTTCCTTCTGGGGGTGCTCTGGTTTGGCGTGTTCTCGGCTGCGACCGGCTTTTCCAACGGCCTGATCAGCATGATCGTCATCCAGTTTCTGTTCGGTATCGGCTTTGGCGGCGAGTGGACGGCTTCAGCTGCCCTGCTGATGGAGAGCGTGCCGGGTCGAAGCCGCGCCATGGCATCGGCCATCATGATGTCGGGCTATGAACTGGGCTTTCTCGCAGCAACCGCGGCACAGGCGATCATCCTGCCACATTACTCGTGGCGTCTGCTTTTCTTCATCGGCCTCGCCCCTGCCCTGCTCGCCCTCTTTATCCGTATCGGCGTGCAGGAGAGCCCGGTCTGGAAACTGAAGCAGGAACAGCGTCTCAACGCCACCGAGGCTGCGCCTGCGCCAAAGGTGAAATTCGTCCTGACCATGGCGGCAGTACAGGCCATCGCCCTCATGTCGTTTCTGGAGTTCCAGAAAGCGGCGATCTACAGCCTTTACCCCACCATCCTGCGGAGTGTTCACCATCTGAGCCCGGCCATGGTCTTCTGGCCCATCGGCTGCTTTTGCATCGGTTCGCTTGTCGGCAAGCTCGGCTGCGGGGCGCTTGCCAGCCGTTTTGGCGATCTGCGCGTCATTATCGGCACATTGATCGTGGTCGTGCTGACGATCTATCCATTCCTGAGCGCCAGTGCCTATCCGGTGCTGCTGATATCCGCCGTTATCATGGGGCTTGCGGCTTCAGGCGTTTTCGCTCTTGTGCCGCATTATCTGGCAAAGCGTTTTCCTTCAGATACGCGCAGCTTCGGCATGGGGCTGAGCTATGCCATCGGGTCGCTCGGGCAAGGTCTGGCGGGCAAGCTCGTGCCTGTCTGCGGGCGTTCGCTTGGCCTGCCTCTCTCGGCCCAGCTTTTCGTCATCGGATCGAGCGTCGTGGTTGGCGCAATCGCGTGGATCGAACCCAAGGAATTGCCCGGCGAGACGATGGAAATCGAGCACGACTGACATCAGCAGCCATCGTCGAAAACAACAAAAGCCGGGAGGAGATCCTCCCGGCTTTTTGCGTACCTGGCTCGATGAGTTCAGGCAGAGGCCAGAGCGTTCAGACTGATCTGACGCAACACGTTTTTCGCGATTTCCCGGATGGGTTCATTGCGTGAAAGCACCAGCAGGGAAATCTCGACATTGAACTCGGTCTTGATGGCCGTCTGAATCTCGACGCCGGCAAGGGAATCCACCCCCAGCTCATTGGGACGAGCCCCTGGATCAATGCTGTCAGGCGCCATTTTCAGCACACTGCCCAGAATGGTCTTCACATTCTCCAGAACGAAATCATACCGCTCTTCCGGTGAAAGTGCCTGAAGATGGGCGAGTTTCTGTGCTGAGGAATTGCGATCATTCTTTTCACGGCGGATGAGCGCGAATTTCGGGTTGCGCTCAATGCCCCCGTGCTGGGTAAAGCAGGTCTCCCAATCGATTGCGAGCGCCGCCACAGTATCGCGGTCGCGATTGAGCAGATCCGGCAGAAGCGACAAGGCCTCTTCGCCCTGAAGGAGACGGAAGCCCGCAGTTTCAAAGAACTGCACGACGCTGCCTTCCTGCGCCAGCATGCCGATTTCGGCAATTGGCCCCCATTGCACCGAGAGCGCAGGATATCCCGCCTTGCGTCGCGCGCTGGCCAGCGCATCGAGCCAGGTATTGGCGGCAAGATAGCTGCTCTGACCGATATTGCCCGTCACGGTGACAATGGATGAATACAGCACAAAATAATCGAGCGGGCAGTCGCGCGTCAGTTCGTCGAGATGACGGCCGCCGAGAATTTTGGGGGCGAGCACCCGACGTAGGCTCTCTTCGCTATATTTCGACACCAGCCTGTCATCGAGCACACCGGCTGCATGGAAAACGCCCTTCAGCGGATGACCTGCCTCCAGAATGGCGGCCTTGATGCGCGTCAGGTCCTCCAGAATGGCGACATCGCCATAATGCAGCGTGACACGGGCACCAGCCTTTTTCAGCGCCTTGATCTTTGCCAGTGTCTCAGCGTCATCACGTTTGCTGCGCCCCATCAGATGGAGATGGCGCGCACCATGGGCGGCAAGCCAGGCGGCAGTTGCAAGACCCAGCCCGCCCTGTCCACCCGTCACGAAATAAGCCCCTTCAGGATCGATCGGCCTGACAGGCTGACGCTGGGCACGGACATCAGCAAGATCCTCGTAGGAAACGAGGATCTTGCCGATATGCTTTGCCGACGACATGAACTTGAAGGCCTCGCGCACTTCGGATGCCGGATAGACCTTGTGAGGCAATATGACCGTGTCGAACTTGCGCGAGAGATAGGGGATACGATCGAAAATCGACACGGCCTTGCGATGGTCATTGGCCATCATCAGATCGAGATCGAAGCTGTGGAACGAGACATTGCCGTTGAAGCTGAACTGGGAAAGATCGCGCTTTTCCCAGATATCCTTCTTGCCGATTTCAACGAAACGCCCGGTATTGCACAGCAGCGCAAGGCTATGAGCCTGCATCTCACCAGGCAGGCTGTTGAGCACGACATCGACACCCTTGCCGCCGGTCACATCCAGAATGCCCTCATAGAAAGCGAGACTGCGTGAATCCCATACGGCCTCGCAGCCACGATCGAGCAGGATCTGACGCTTTTCGTCATTGCTCGCCGTGGCAAAGATGCGGGCACCGATAATCTTAGCGATTTCGATTGCGGCAAGCCCGACCCCGCCTGCTGCGGAATGCACAAGCAGGATCTCACCCTTCTTGAGATGGGCAAGATCGTGCAGGCAGTAAAGTGCGGTTGCGATCGCAATGGGCAGACCCGTCGCTTCGGCAACGGTAAGGGGGCGCCCAGCCGTTTCGAACAGGTCGAGCGGCATGACACGAAAGCCCTTGACCGGCAGCGTCATGTGCGAGGCAAAGCAACCCGGATGGCAGGTCAGATAGCGCTTGCCGACTTCAAAGCGCTTGACCCCCTTGCCGACCGCCACAACCTCGAAGCAGCATTCCATGCCCATTTCGACCGTATGATAGGTGTCGAGCAGGAATTTCTCGGGCAGAACCGAAATGCCCTTGAGCATGTCCTTGAAATTGAGGGAGGTCGCCAGGATGCGGATCGTGATCTCGCCACGCCCCGGAGGACGCACGTCGAAAGCCTTGTAATAAAGACCATCCAGTGTGCCCGTCCGGCTCTTTTGCAGCTTGATGCCGGGGGTACCGGGCAGCTGGGCCAGATTTCTGTCAGGCTGCCCCTCAACCGGCATGAAACGCGGCACGAAACGCCGCCCTTCGCGCAGGGCCACTTCGGCTTCTGAATCCTCATTCAGGATTTCAGCGGCCAGAGCGGTCAATGCATCGGGCGTGGACAGTGTGTCGACATCGATCACCTTGCCCCGGAAATCGGGACGCTCATCGACCAGCCCCTTGAAGAAACCCACAAGCGCCGCGCCATCGGCATTCACACGGGCCGTTTTGGCAAGCACGTCCTCAGGATCGAAAAACAGGGAGTTTTCCGACACAAAAATCAGTCTTGGCTGCTTTTCGCCATTTTCGAGCGAAAGACGGTTGCCGAACTTCACCAGCGCATTGATCTGATCGATGATCGCATCGAACGCGTTATCCCGCGCAGTGTCTGCACTATAGAGAACGGCATCGAGCGTCAGACCGGGTTCAAGTCCGATCGTCTCTGCTGTGATGGCACCCGACCGTGGCACCGACAGTACAGTGACACCATTCTCCTCGAGCAGCGCAGCAAGTTTCTTGACTGCGGCCGTTTTATGCCCGGCAATGAGGAGGGTCTTGGGTTCCGCGAAGAGGATCGAGGCCTCTGTCTCGGTCCACTTGGTGAAATACTGCTGGGTCTCAACCGCTTTGGCGGCTTCCTTGCGTACACGGGGCACCTCGGCCAGGCGCAGCCCCCTGATTTCGGCAGCGGGCATCCCTTCGGTCGTGTAAAGCCGCAGTGTCGCCTCGATCAGGCTCTGACTGATGGTCGTGATCTCGACCCGGGCCACGATCTCACTCAGCCCCTTGGCGAAACAACTCAGACGCTCGAAACCGACCGGCACATACATGTGGTCAGAGAAGCTTTCAGGCACCAGACCGATCAGGGCATGCATGGCGCCATCGAGCAAGGCCGGATGCAGATGATAGGCCTCAGCATCTCCCTGCTCTGCCTCGTTCAACCCTATCCTTGCATAGGCAACACGTCCCTGCACGGCAAACCGCTGCAGCGTCTGGAAGCTCGGCCCGTAATGAAAACCATGCGCGCGGATCTTCTCATACAGGGCCGCCCCGTCATGACCCTGGGCAAGGCATTCACGCGCTTCCTCCCTGTCGATGACCGGCATGGGCCAGGGCGCAGCAGAGAGGATATCGACCTGTCCATGGTCGAGCCACATCTCGCTGTATTCTTCCTTGGCACTGAAAAAGCGCAGGGTATTTTTTAACTCGTCATAGACAAGATGCATGACCGGGTTATCGCCAGTCTGCACGACCAGAGGCGCGAGGATCTCGAAATTCGCGAGCACAATGCCGGTCTGACCCTCGACCTCATGACCCACCGCGAGGGCGGATTCGATGAACCCGGCCGCAGGCAGCAGGATCACATTGTCGATGCAGTGGTCCTTGAGCCAGGGTACGCCAAGCTCTGTCAGATCGACCACCCAGGATTTTCCCGGTGTCATGGCGCCAAAGCCGATCAGCGGATGACCGTTGCCGCCCTGTCGAAAACGCTTCTCGCGCTCGTTTTCGATCCAGCACTCCTCACGCGACCAGCGATAGGATGGCAGATCGATCAGCGCACCCGCCGTGATGGCCTGCCAGTCGAGACGCGCCGTCTGAAGGATAATGTTCGCGACGGCATTTTCGAGGCATTTGGCCTCGTCTTCCTGACGATTGAGAGTGCTGATGACGCTCAGCTTGGCCTGCTGCTTGTCTGCCACCGACTTGAGAGACCGCCCGATGACCGGATGCGGGCCTATTTCGACAAATTGCGTGAAGCCGTCAGCGAGACAGGCCTCGACAGCAGACGCGAAAAGAACCGGCTGTCTGGCATTTTTGAACCAGTAGTCGGAATCGACGCGATGCTCGCCTACTGTAAGTGCGCCATGAACGGTGGAATAGAATGGCGTGGTCGCCGCTTTGGGCGAAAGATCGCTCAGTGCCGTTTTCAGATCGGTTTCGATACGATCCATGACGGCACTATGAAATGGCACGTCGACATTCAGAATGCGATTGAACAGCCCCTTCTGCGACAGATGGGCAGAAAGCGTCCTGATTGCTTCTTCCGGTCCGGCAAGGGTGCAGGTGTTGGGCGCATTGATTGCCGCCACACAGAGTTCGGGCGCCTGTTCGGCAATGACTTCCTGCGCAGCTTCGGCAGACAGACCCACAGCAAGCATGCGTCCCGTACCATCAAGCGTGCCCTGCAACGTGCTGCGATAATAGATGACGGTGACGGCGTCATCGAGGCTCAATGCACCGGCCACATAGGCAGCGGCTACCTCGCCCATGCTGTGACCCAGAACCGCATCTGGCAGAATACCCTGCTGGGCAAGATATTCGGTCACCAGAACCTGAATCACGAAGATGGCAGGCTGCAGGATGGCCGTATTATCGATACGTGTGAATTCTGCTTCTTTCAGGATTTCATCGATAATCGAAAAGCCTGAAATCGCCTTGAAAATCGTATCGCAGCGTCGTGCCTTGGCAAGAACCGCCTCTGGCGCGTGGTGCAGCAGATAGCGCCCCATACCCCACCATTGCGGCCCCACGCCAGAATAGACAAAGACAATACCACGCCCGGATTGTGCTTCGACACTGGCTTGGAACACATCGTCCTGACGCTGATCCTGCAGATAGGAATCGAGCTTTGCACCCAGATCCTTTTCATCGCGCGCCATGATGAGAAGACGGTTGCGAAACAGCGTACGCGATGTCGCCAGGCTGAAAGCCAGATCACCCAGGGCAGGTGCCGGGCTGGCGTCCAGACGCTCACGATAGGCTGCCGCCATGAGAGGCAATGACGTTTTGGAAAAGGCCGTCAGCAGAAAAGGGATTTTGCCGTTGATCCGCTGCGCTGCGCCTTTACGGCCCGTGGCCTTCTTTTTCGTCTCGGGACGACGCAGCAGGGCAATCGCATTCGTTCCGCCATAGCCGAAAGAATTGACGCCAGCATAGCGCGCGGGCTTCGTGGTCGCGAGCGACCGCATGCCTCCACGTGCCACATCGAGATTCCATTCATCGAGGTGGATGGACGGGTTGATGTTCTGTAGCCGCGGCTGCGGGGGCGCTTCCTGATGGCGCAGGCACAAGGCCGCCTTGAGCGTGCCGAGCGCGCCTGCTGCTGCTTCGGTATGACCCAGATTGGCCTTGATCGCCCCGATAACCAGCTTCTCATCCTTGAAACGGGCTATGGATTGCGCCAGCGCATAGGTTTCGATCGGATCGCCGGCGGGCGTGCCGGTGCCGTGGGTTTCGACATAGGCGACGTCGCCGGGATCAACCTGCGCCGCCTCCAGAACCTCGGTCATGAGACGCGACTGAGCCCCGGCATCGGGTGAGGTCAGAAACTGCGTACGGCCATCCGAATTCACGCCAGTGGAACTGACAATGGCGTGGATGGTATCGCCATCGCGCTCTGCATCCTCAAGGCGCTTGAGGATGAAGACCACACTGCCTTCGCCTCGGCCATAGCCGTCTGCAGCAGCATCGAAACTCTTCGAGCGTCCGTCACGGGCGATGAAGTGCCCCTTGGACATGAAAATCGAGGTCTGGGGGCAGATCATGAGACTGACGCCACCCGTGATGGCTACATCCGTCTCGCCCTCATTCAGGCTGCGGCAGGCCTGATGCAGTGCCACAAGCGATGAGGAACAGGCCGTGTCGATCGACATGCAAGGGCCCTGCAAGTCATAGACATGCGCCAGTCGGGCAGAGAGCATGGTTGACGGTGTTGCCGTCGCCGCAAAATGGTCGCGCACCGTCGGAAGATTATAGGGGCTCGACGTATGGGCATGCGCATCGACGGCGAAGATGCCGATAAAGACACCGGTTTTGTGTCCTGCCAGCCTCGCAGGCACAACACGGGCATTCTCCATCGCCTCCCACGTGACTTCGAGCAGCAATTTCTGCTGCGGATCCATGATCTGCGCTTCTCTCGGAGAAATTCCGAAAAAGAGCGGCTCGAATTCGTGGATGTTCCTCTTAAGAAAACTGCCCCTGCGCATATAGGTTTTCGAAGGGGCTTCGATTTCCTCGGCGTAGAAGCGTTTGACGCTCCAGCGCTCCTCGGGAATATCCGTGACCGCTTCACCCTCCGCACAGAGAAACGACCAGAGTTCATCGACATTTCTGATATTGGGTGCCAGGCGGCAACCGATCCCAATGATGGCGATATCAGCAGTTTTCTTGCGCGACATAACGACAACCGAACCTTATTATAATCAGCATCTGGGAAGACTATAGAAATAATCCGCATAATACGCGTGACAATTTCTTGCCTACCCTTTTTCGACTTCAGTGAGCACTGGTTTCAGAGCGTTGGAATGCTCTGGAGAGCCTTTCGCGGTCAACGCGACCATCCAGCGACCAGGGGATATGATCAACCGTCATCACACAGACCGGGGGCAAGGTTGGATAAAAAGCCCGAAGCGCCTGAGCCAGATGATCGGCATTGAACCCCTTGTCTGATGCGAGCGCGATATTCAGCCTCTCCCGGCCTGCTTCATCAAGCGAGAGGAAACTGCCAAGCTCGCGTTGTCCGAGCATATTGCGCGCGATATCATCCACGATGCCGAGATCGAATTTATCTCCACCCAGTGAGACAAGATCATCAACACGTCCCGTGATATGCAGGCGCTGCCCGGCATCGAGCAGGCCGCGATCGCCCGGATAGAACCATCCCTCCGCAAAATGACGGGACTGCTTTTCCTGGATATCGGCGTAGCCGTCGAGCAGACCTGTGCTTCTGATACGCACCACGCCTTCTTCGCCTGCGGCCAGCTTCTTCCCCTGAGCGTCTACAATCTGCAGGGTGACCCAGGGCAGAGCCGTTCCAACAGTCTGGTCGTCTTCGAAAGTCGCGGCATCGCCAAGGGCAATGGCGCCCGCCTCGTCCGTACCATAGGCGGCTGTGACACGGCGGGTCAGCTTCGCGAGTGTCTTGTCTCGAAGCGTACGGCTCAGCTTGCCACCTGTCACGATCAGCTTCAGCGTATCGAGCGGCTGCATGCCCGGCGGAAGCACCTCGATGATATGGGCCAGATGACCGGGCGTAACGACAGCCACTGTCGGAATCCTACGGGCAATCAGAATGCCGATATCGGTATGACTGACAAAATTCAGCGGTGAGCCGCCGCACAGGGCGCTGCACCCGACGATAAACCCGGTGAGCGAAATGACGCCGATCGTCGAGAGGACATGGGGCGTCTCGGTGGTAACCCCGCCCATGATCTGCTCCTGAAAAATCATATGCATGATCGCCATCTCAGCCTGACGATAGGTCATTGCCAGAGGGCGACGCTCGGCATCCGTACCTGCCGCGATGGCATAACGGCAGATCGCGTCGCAATCGATGACGACATCGATCGGCTGCGGCTCCGTTTCACGCACACGGCTCAACCAGGCCCCGTTGACCTCCAGCACCTGGAGATCCTGAAGTGACAGCCCACCCAGGGACAGAACGACATCTGGGCCGAGTAGCTGAACATCGCGCAGGAACGAAGGATTCGAGCTTTCGGGAAGAGATGCGCTCGCCAGACCCAGCGATGCAAGCGACAGAATAAAGACCCAATGCCAGTAAAGATTACCGCAGTGGATACCGACAAGTTTCGGCTTTGCCTCACGCAGCTTGCTGAGTGCAGCCACCACCGCCATGACGTCGCGGTCGAGTTGAACAAAGGTCCAATCCTGCGAGAGACTGTCAAAGGCAAGGGATTGCGGGTTCTGTCGTGCGTGACGCAACGCCATAACGTGAAACATTCAGATCAATCCCCAAACGAAAATGGGGCGGCCATGACAGCCGCCCTGTTTACCCACAAAATACGGGTCGAGAATGAAGCCCCAACCCTACCCCGCCTGGGCTCCCAGCAGCGTCGTCGAAGACTCTGCCAGATACGGCCCGCCAGCGAGAATTTCGATGGCGAGAATGCAAACCGCGTCCGACTGGCGGTCACTCAGGTCGAGAACCGCAGCACCCGTTGTCCAGCGCTGACGCCCATCCTCGATATTGGCCCAACCCTCGAGTGTGTCATCGGTCAGATGAGCCCCGATATGACGGGTCTTGTCGGACTCCCAGATCTGAATGTCACCCACGAGAACACCGAGATGACGGCGATCGTCATGGAACGGCCCGATAACGTCAGCAGGACGCGAAACACGTGAAACAATACGGACACGCTTTGCATCCGGCGGCAACATGAACACGCTGGAGCGATTAACCGTACGCATCTTGCGCATGATACGACCCCGGTCGTCAACGAGATGCAGGTCAGGATCTTCTGTAATCGCAGGTTCGTGTTTCACTTCACCAAGCCCAAGCGCAGCGGCGCGGTGCGCAAGAGACGCATGCAGCGGCTCGACGAAACGACGCTCGACGCAGAGAGGCGCTGCACCATCGCTCTCCCAGGTCCGATCAGCCGCATTCAGGATATGCACAACGGAATTGGCTTGGGCAAAACGCTTGCGATCACCCGTATCGAGATAGCTTTCGCTCAACGCGCCATCAGACCAGAGAACCGAATGCTCATTTGTTTCGATATGGTAGTAATCGAAATGCGTGATTGTCCGGTCATAGAAAATGCTCCGTCCATTCACGAGCATGCGGGCCGGCACGAATGCACCGTTCAGGAACATAGCGTGCTCTGGGGTAACCAGGAGATCCTTGTGCGGAATATTCTCGCCCAGTGCGTTGCGCAGAATGCGAACAGGATAACCGGCCTCATCATCATCAAGCCAGGTACGCACGATGGTGGTGCGATGACCGAGCCAGATGATCTCGCGGAAAACCTCATCGCCATTGACATAAGCCGCAACCCGGTCACCCACTTTGAGTGCCTCAACTGCGATCTCCCCCAGATCCGTGCGGATCATGGTGCCTTTCAGGAAGCACTTGTCATAAACGATGACCGTGCTGCCATCGACTGGATCTTTTTCAAGATGATAATCAGCGGTCGACATGGCTTCCGTCCCTCTGACCGGCGCCGTCCAGAGAACCCGGTTATAAGCATCGACGATGCTGATCTGGGTGCTGCTGTAAACGATACGCTGCCCTTCGGTCCATCCAAGCGTATCGACGTCGATACGCCCCTTCCAACCGATACGCACCCCATCCAGCACTGCGCCCGACTGCACGACGAGCAGACCGCCAGCCCCCTCGCTTCCCTCCTTGATGCCTGAAATCATGACACCCGTCAGGGTTGCGCCGGAATTGACGGTCAGAGTGCCGCCGCGCTCAACCGTCACACCACTGGCGTAAGCCTGCGCATCAAGGGAGATATGACCATTGGCTGCGATACTCGCCAGATTGATCTTGCCTCCTGCCTGTGCATGGGCGCTGCCACCAGCACCAACAGTCAGACGGGAGGTGACAGCTGCGCTCGCAATCTCCGTAAGACCGCCCGAGGAGACCACACAGCTGATCGCCTGAGCCCCCGCGCCGAGCAGCTGCGTCCCTGCACTGAAGATGGTGCTCAACGCCGTACCGCCTGAGCTTACAATCTGCAGACCACCGATAAGACTGCCATGGTCCGTTCCGGCGCTCGCCAGAATTTCGGTCGACCCCACATCGAACTTGCTACCGGAAATCACGCCGGCACCAGCAAAGGTCTGCCCTTTGAGCGTAAACCCGCCACCCGCGACGCCATAACCACCGGTCTGGACATGGGCATCCATGACAATACCCGGGCCCCCGCCATAGCTGGGCATCTTGCTCGCCAGGACCCCACCGAGAGCGCCGACCGTCACACCACTGACAACACCATCATTGATGGCCGCAAACCCGCCGCTATTGAAGGCTGTGCCGCCAACTGCCGAGCCGTTACCACCTGCCAACACAACACCACCGGAGACCGCCGTCGCTCCGGACGCCACGGCGGCACCAGAGGCGATAAGCATGGCAGGATTATTCGTCCCGCCTGCGCCAAGGCCCGCGATGTAGCTGCCAATGGTTGTTGAATCCAGACCTGTGGTAATCAGCGTGGCGCCACTCAGGATATTGTAGCTATTGGGGCCCGTCTTCTTGATAGACGCTGCACCGCTCATACCGTCAGAAGTAATACCCATATGCCAGCTCCCGCAAGGATATACGAGCACGCACCGAGGCACTGCGGAGCTGGCAATGAAGCAATGGCATGCCACATTACGCCTGAACACAGCACTCAAACCTCAAAATGCAGACTATACTCGCTTACAATTGGTTAATACGATTTTTACTGACACATAGAGGTTCTACCATCAATCGCTATTTGTATAGATAATTTCTATAGATAGTATCTGTTAGTTGTTTTTACATTGAAAACAACTACTCCAAAATACATTAACCTATTGTCAATGCATCTTTTTTTTGTGCTAGGGCATTCGTTCCTACACGCCCCCTATCGAGCATAGCCTCTGATTTTTTTTGCAAAATTTATGAATTTAGGAAGCAATATTTATTTGAAAAAATAGTTTTGAAGAAGATTCATTTATATACCCGCATGTCGACACTTATCTGGAAAACCGCGCGCCTGCTCTTCCGGGGTCAAAGACTCATAGAATTGCACGCGCGCTTGAGAGAAACTCACCCGACGTCGAGAGCTCCCACATCGCTGGGAATTTCCACCTCGTAAGGGCCACCAGCCAGCACTTCGACTGATAGCATGGCAATAGCATCGGGCGTCATGTCGTGCAGGGGGAGTTCAGCATGACCGGTCGTCCAGCGACAACGGCCCTCTTCGCAATTCGACCACCCGGCGAGTGTGGAGGAAGTCAGATGCGCATCAATCTGGCGCGTCTGACCTGCTTCCCAGACCTGAATCTCACCTACCAACACCCCGAGTTGACGACGGTCATCATGATACGGCCCTATGATATCCGTGGGGCGCGCAGAACGGGAAGCAAGAAAAAGACTCCTCACCCCGGTCGGGATCATGAAAATAAACGCTTGTCCGATGGTCCGCAGCGGACGGATTTCCCTGCCGCTATCATCAATCAGATGAAGATCGGCATCCTCTGTCACGACCTGCGGAGACATTTCGGCCCCAAGCCCGAGCGTCGTAGCTCTCTCCAAAAGTGCTGCGAACAGGGGCTCGACAAAACTGCGCTCCACCCGCAGAGGGGCTGCCGCATGGTCCGCCCATGTCTTGGCAGGCGCGTTCATCAGACGAACAACCGGACCGCCCTGGGAAAACGCGGTTCGATCTCCGGTATCCAGATAGCTTTCGCTCAGCGCTCCATCCGACCAGAGAACAGAATGTTCATCTGTCTCGATATGATAGTAGTCGAATTGCGTCATGGTGCGGTCAAAGAAAATGCTTCGCCCATTGACCAGCATACGCGCAGGTACAAACGCTCCATCAAGAAACAACGCGTGTTCGGGAGTTACGAGAAGGTCTTTGTATGGAACGTTGTCTCCAAGTGCGCCCTGAAGGATACGTACAGGGAAGCCAGCCTCATCATCATAGTGCGCAGACCGCACTGTTGCCGTACGACGACCGACCCAGATAACCTGACGCAGCACGTCCGCACCGTCCACGCAGGCAACGACATTGTCACCGACCTGGATATCCTCAACAGCACACTCACCATGC
This sequence comes from Asaia spathodeae NBRC 105894, assembly GCF_025994195.1. Taxonomy (NCBI): domain Bacteria; kingdom Pseudomonadati; phylum Pseudomonadota; class Alphaproteobacteria; order Acetobacterales; family Acetobacteraceae; genus Asaia; species Asaia spathodeae. Next base: position 392,403 of record NZ_BAPY01000005.1, read on the forward strand.
TCCATGCGAATCATCGTCCCGCGCAGGAAGCATTTGTCGTAAACGATGATCATGCTTCCATCGGTTGAATCACGCTCGACATGGAAGTCACTACTCGTCGCGCCAGTGGGAATACCAGCAATAGACCCAGACCAGATAACATTTCCCGACGCATCACTGATCGTCAGTGTTGTGCCATTATAGGATGTCTTCGCACCGGAAACATACTGAATACTATCGATATCAAGCCGGCTTTTGAAGCCCATGGACGTTACGCCGCTGAGCACAGCTCCGGAATGAAGTACGAGAAGACCACCAGCGCCACCACTGGATGTAATCCCAGAGACGACGGCATTGATGAGCGTCGCCCCTGAGTTGAGCGTCAGCGTCCCACCACCTGAAATGACAACACTACTCAATACCGCAGCTGAATCCGCAGAGGCTGCTGCTGCCGCCTGAATTTGCAGCCCGTTGACCCGGGCGCCCGCCGTCGCCTGCAAGCTGCCACCCGACCCAAGCACAACAGCAGAGGCCACACCGCCACTGACTGAAATCAAGCCACCCGCCGAAGCCGTGGCCCCACTCGCCACGCCCCCCGACATAATAATCTGCGTTCCTGCGCTGAAGATCGACCGCATGGACAGGCCGGCCGAACTTACAATCTGCGTACCGCCAATAAGGCTGCCGACATCTGTACCTGCCGAAACAATCATTTCAGTCGAGCCAACATCGAATTGGCTGGCGGAAATAACCCCCGACCCTGCGAATACCTGGCCCTTGATGGTGAAACCACCACCAGCGAGCCCATAACCACCAGCCTCTACATGAACGTTACTAACGATTCCGGCATTACCACCGTAACCGGGCATCATTGAGGCGAGCACACCACCATTGGATCCAACTGTCACGCCATTAACAAACCCGTTATTGGCCGCAACAAAGGAACCACTGTTAAATGCCGAACCGCCCGAGACGATACCGCCATCGGCCCCCATCACAACGCCACCGAAGCCCACCGTTGCGCCAGAAGCCACACCGCCACCGGAAGCGATGAGCAGCGCAGGGTAGTTCGTGCCGCCTGACTGTCCCGGAATGGAGCCCGAGTTGTTAGGGCCGTTACCAAACCCAGAGACGAGCGCGCCCGTTATGGACGTTCCCGCGCCTTGTACAACAAGCGTTGCACCACTCAGAATCGAGTATTTACCGCCACTGCTGACGATCGTTGCACCGCTCGCCGAGCCCGATGAATTGATTGCCATTTATCACCCCCAAATTACCGGACCGGCACGATTACTTTTCCACCAAGAGTCCCAGCAGAATCGTTACATGATTTATCGCGCAATCAGCCGAATCTTCATATGAAGCCGCCACATCGTCGACTCCTGTTATCTATTAGCTAACACTCCTCGCATATCACGCCACACAATACAATGACCACTCATTGACGAAGGTGGATCACGTTTTCGGTATAGATCGTCATACAGCAACGATCAGACATGATTATCTCCCCCTCCCAATGTAACACATTGAATATATCGAGATTTTTCCAGACAAAAACTTGACCTTTCCCTCATCCGAAGACGATCGATCATTTGGTTTCGCTGACGTTTTCAACGCAAACGCCTTCCCCTGCGGGTTATTGACGTTTTCATTAAGTAAACGTCAATAACCCGCAGGGGAAGAAATCTCACGATGCAGGATATATCCAGCGCACCAAAGAAAGCGTCCACAAAATACTAGATAAGAAAATTTGAAGTTTTACATTTTTATATTGAATAAATTTTCTCGATCCCTGATGGACGCCGAAATATAGCGAGCTTTGCGCGTGTATAGTTGATCCGAGAGACTATTGAAGCCATGATAGCAGATCAGGACATTCCCCTTGGTGGACCAACGCATCATGAGCAGAATTGTGTTTCTCAACCCCTACGACCCCAAAGCCATCTCGGGCGGGATCAAGGTCACGTATCAACATGCGGGGATGTTGGCGAAACTGGGACATGATGTTTCAGTCTTTCAGCCAGCCGGCAAACCGGATTGGCTAGACGTTTCAAATCGTGTCACGGTCTGCGATCAGTTTGAGCCCGTAGAAGGAGGTCTCATTGTCTTTCCTGAGACGCTGAAAGACTTCATGCTCGATCTGGCGCGTACGCCACTCCCCGGCACCAAAATCATGTTCTGCCAGAATCAGTTCTACCTCTACAGCTTCAGGCTGAACGGAAATGAGCTGAAGGAAATGGGGTTCGAGCATTTCATCGTCCCCGGCCCCGAAACAGCACGTTCTCTCTCTTCGGTTCTGGGCCTGGACAACATCCATGTCATTCCGAACTCGGTCGACACCAATCTGTTCTACCCACGCACCAAGCAGCTCTGCATTGCAACCAACCCCGGCAAATGGCCTGCAGCAAAAGGGAATTCAGCCCTCGCAAATCTGATAGCGACGATGCTCCATCTTAAATATCCCCATACGAAAGATGTGCCCTGGATCGCGCTGGAGGACAGACCGCAGTACGAGGTTGCCGAAACCATGGGGATAGCGCCTGTATTTCTGGCCCTATCACGCCAGGAAGCCTTTCCCCTGACACCGCTGGAAGCCATGGCATCGCGCTGTGCGGTCGTGGGCCTGCAGGGAACAGGCGGCAAGGACTACGCCACCCCCTTCAACGGCCACTGGTTTTCGCCGGAACAATGCGAAGAAATTGTCGATTGTATTGCAACGCTACTTTTCGACATATCTCACGGGGCGCCGCACGTTGACAGAATGCTCGACGCGGCAGAGAAGACAGCAAAGCAATATTCTGTTAATGGCACCTTTCAGGCCGTAGCGCAGGTCTATGGCGATATACTTGCGCGAACTGCTGCCTGACCCGCCAGGTATAGTCACGAAGAGCACGAACCCATGGACAGCACGCCGAGCCAGATCGGCCCCGAAGGGATCAGGTTTGATTTTCAGGATGGCTGCCGCGTCAGCCTTCCCGATGGGGCGTGGCACCTGGAAATCAAGGATCTGCTTACCCAGAGCGTTCTGTTTGCAGCAGAGAGCAAGGGCGGCTTCATCGCCAGCACCAAGAAGTATTTTGTTCCCTTTTCGCTTCGCGTCAAAAGTGGCGACCGGGTCATTCTCGACCATGTCATGACCCTGCGTGACCAGGAGGTGCTCATCGACATGCATTTGGGTGGTGTGGGCGACCATATTGCCTGGATGGGTCATGTCGAGGCCTTTGCCACGCTGCATGGCTGCCAGATCACCTGTGTTGTACGACCGGGTCTGGCAGAGCTTTTCCAGACCGGAAATGACAGTGTGACGGTCAGCGACGACCCTGCCCTTCTGGAACGCAATTATTACGCACGTTACAAGGTGCTGATCTTCTTCAACGATATCAATCGCGACTTTCAACCGACCGATTACAGGCAGGTCGGTCTTGGGGTGTCAGGTGCCTATATTCTTGGCCTTTCGCCCCAGGACCGACGCCCCGCGATCAGAATTGCCGAAGGCGGAAGACCGATCGCAGATAAATATGTCTGCATCGCCACCCAGGCGACAGGGCATAACAAATACTGGAACAACCCGTCAGGCTGGCAGACAATCATCCCTTTTCTCAAGGAACAGGGGTATCGCGTGATCTGCATCGACCGCGACCGCGTTTCGGGCAGCGGCACAATCTGGCATCATATCCCTCATGGCGCAGAGGATATGACCGGTCAGATACCGCTCAGTGAGCGTGCCCGATGGCTGCGCCATGCCTCGTTTTTCATTGGCTTGTCGAGTGGCCTGTCATGGCTTGCCTGGGCGGCAGAATGTCCGGTCGTGCTGATAAGCGGATTTACAGAGCCTTATAACGAGTTTGCGACCCCCTATCGGGTGATCAATCGCAATGTCTGCAATGGCTGCTCAAACGATGTAACGCTCGATTTCGAGCGAACGAACTATATGTGGTGCCCTCGCCACGCTGAAACAGAGCGTGACTTCGAATGCACCAAGCTGATCTCGCCAAGCCATGTCGAGCAAACCATCCGGCAATTGATCAGCGATGGGCAGGGTGGCGTCTAGAATGAGCGATATCAATTCCATCATCGACTCAATCCTGAATTTTTCAGGTACGGCCAATACCGACAATCAGCCCCCCCCTGCTGAGACGAGTGCCGCATCGGGCGACGATACTGTTCTGCAAACAGCGGTATCAGCCACTTCGGCCGTGGCCACGACGGCTGATACCGGGGCCTTTCCAGCCCCCTCGCTCTTTGCAACCCAGAGCGGGGATTTTGGCATAGGCTATGACTTCAATTACGGGGCCCGCATCACCCTGCCGGAAGGACGCTGGCACGTCAGCCTGACCGATCTCGACCGCAATGTCTGCCTGTATGCTTCAGAAACCGGCGCTTGCACGGTTCTTGGCTCCAAGAAATACTATATCCGTACGCGCCTTGAGGTACGCTCGCTTGATACGGATACCGTGCATTTCATTCACGACTATGATTGCCGGGAGCGCAATGTCGCCATTCTCCTCCCCGGGGGAACACTGGGCGATGCGATCGGCTGGTTTTCCTACGCCGTCAAATTCCAGCAGAAGCATCAATGCCATCTGACGGTCGCCATGAATCCCGATGCCTGCAAGCTCTTTGCAGGCCAGTATCCCGGCGTCAGATGCTGCACTTTCGCCGAATATGAAGAGATCAAGCACCTCTCTTATGCGACCTATCATATCGGCCTTTTTTTCCACGACGAATCCCATGACTGGCAGCCCTCCGATTTTCGTCTCGTCGGGCTGCACCGCACGGCTGCCTGCATTCTGGACGTCAACGCCCAAGAAATCCCGCCACGCATGGTCTCATGGCCCGATGAGAAGCGTCCGATCGAAGGCCCCTATGTCGTCATCGCCACGCAGGCATCAAGCCAGTGCAAATACTGGAACAACCCTTACGGCTGGTCGAGCGTCATCAGACATCTGAATACGCTCGGTTATGAAGTGGTATGCATCGACAAGAGCCCCGTCGCAGGCCATCGCAACCACTGGAATTTCATTCCGCACGGGACACGCGACGAAACGGGCGATCGCCCGCTTTCGGAACGGGCACACTGGCTGCGCCATGCGGCTTTTTTCATTGGCCTGTCGAGCGGCCTTTCCTGGCTGGCTTGGGCCGCACACACCCCTGTGGTTCTGATCAGCGGGTTCACGCATCCTTCGAATGAGTTCGAGACACCCTATCGCGTCTTCAATCCCCATGTCTGCAATAGCTGCTGGCACGATGTGCGCACGCCATTCGAGCACGGGAACATGCTTTTCTGCCCGCGTCACGCCAACACACCGCGCCATTTCGAATGCACGCGCCTGATTACAGCCGAGCACGTCATCTCCTATTGCGATGCCCTGCATCAGCACCTGCAGCCCAGCCCTTCTCCTGAGGGCTGAAGTTTCTCCCCAAGCCGTCACATCACAGGTCTTGCCAAATGTATGAAGAAGAACAGGCGCTGGTCGGCGCGCAGGCCTGGAAAGAGCGCAGTCTCATTGATCTGCTGCATTTCAGACGCCTGACCAAAGGCGACAATCCGATCTTCCTTTTTCTCGGTGATGGGGAAAGCGTTACAAGCAGCCTGAGTGCCGATTCCTTGCATCGCCAGGCGTCACGCGGCGCCGCCCATCTCGCACGCACCCTGCCCGCCGGATCGCGCGTCGTTCTGCTGTTCGAAAACGGGCTGGAATATATCATCGGCTTTTTTGCCTGCCTCTATGCAGGTCATGTGCCCGTCTCGGGGGTCTATCCGAGCGCAATCGGCGCACGTGAGCGCTTCATCTACATTCTGGAAGACAGCCAGGCGCAGGCGGTGCTCGGCAAAAAGGAAACGCTCCATCTTTTCCATGCAGATGGCGATACGACCCGCCCCGTCAAATGGATTCCACTGGAGAGCGCGCTCAAATCGTCACGCGAAATCGAACCTGTCGCCTCTGCCTCGGAACAGCTTGCTCTGGTGCAATATACATCCGGATCGACAGAAGAGCCCAAAGGGGTCTGCCTGTCGCATCGGAATATCTGCCACAACATTCATGCGCAGCTCATTTCGTTTCAATATCAGGATGATGATACCGGCCTCAGCTGGCTGCCTTTCACCCATGACATGGGCCTTGTCGGTGCCGTTCTTCCGGCCCTCGCAGCCGGTAACCCCTTCTATTTCATGGCCCCCGACAAATTCATCGAAAAGCCCTCGCGCTGGCTCGAGGCGATCCATCGCTACGGCGCAACCATCTCTGGTGGCCCTGATTTTGCCTATCGCTACGCTGCCCGTCTTTCACCGGGAGATATCGCACCAGGCTGGGATTTTTCCCGCTGGAAAATAGCCTTCAACGGCTCGGAGAGCATCAACCCCGAGACGCTGGACGCTTTTTTCAACACTTTCAAAAGTCACGGCTTCAAAAAAGAGGCTTTCTATTCCTGCTACGGCCTTGCCGAAAATGCCCTTCTCGTGACGTCAGGGGTCAAAGGGGCAGGAGTGAAGCTCTGGACATTCGACCGCCTTGCCCTCACCCAGGGCAAAGCCCTGCCCGCGACCGCAGGCTCGTCTCAGGACACGACGACCCTCGCAAGCTGCGGAACCACCCATGAAGACCAGCACGTTCATATCGTCGACCCCGAAACACACGCCTTCCTGCCGGAAGGCTGCATCGGCGAAATCTGGATCGACAGCCCAAGTGTCAGCATCGGCTATCTGAACAACCCGCTCCGCAACGCGCGCAGTTTTATCACGATTGAAGACAGGCGCTATCTGCGGACACAGGATTTCGGCTTTCTCTACAAGCAGGAACTGTTTCATGTCGGTCGTCTGAGCGAGAAATTCAGCTATGACGGCAATGTCTATTATACAAACGACATCGCCCTTTCGCTCAGCCAGGCTCTTTCAGGCGCTCTTTGCATGGTGGTTCCCCCCTCCTTGCCCGAACGCGCCCTTCCGGTCCTGATCATCGAATGCGAGAATACGCCAGACGCGTTGGCGTTACGCGCGGCCATAGTCGAGACAATGAAGCGCTACAGAATCCAGCTCTTCGAATACTACGCCATTCGCAAAGGATTCGTGATTCGCACTCCGAGTGGCAAGCAGCGCGCCGATCTGACACTCGCGAATATTCTGACAGAAAAGACATCCATTCTTCTGTCCGGAGATACCCATTCCCCCGTCGCGACAAGCGCAAGCCTGATAATCTAGGCAGCACGAGACACTCAACCTAGCGGACCATAATGGTCCGACATGCTCACATTATGGATACTCCTCCAACTTGGTCTTGTCGGACACCGGACCAGTCACGTATGCACAATGAGCAAGGCTGCGGAGGAAATTCCTGAAATCCGTTAAACAACCGCAAAACTTGTGAGCCTCGCCTCGTTGTGACATCTTCGGCTCGATCAGGCTGCACCTTTCAAATATCCAGAGGCATTCTGCAAATGGCAGACAATAATTCAGACAAGATCCTGCACCAGATTGCACAGGGCATAGCATCACTCAACGCCGAATCAGCGCCGATCATTTTCGCCGATAACGTCCCGGTCTATGGCCATGTCGGCGGCATTATCACGGTGACGCTCGCAGCCGAGCGACCTCATGGCAATGAGATCGTCATTGCGCCAACGGCGCATCTGCGCCTGACACCCAAGGCCGCCAAACTGCTCGCGGAATCCATTCTGAAGGCTTTTGCCATGGGTGAACGCAAGGAAGCTTCCGTCAACTAGACGAAACCGGTTGCGGCAGCGATCTCGTCAGTCAATCGCCCATCAGCGGATGGTTTGCTGCATTCTGGCAAGATTGGCCGTGGCGTCGGCGTCATCGCAGGCGCTTCCGGCTTCAAAGTAATGGCGGGCGTAATCGAGGTTGGCAGCACCCCCGCCATAGCCTTCTTCATGCAGCAGGCCCAGCATGTTGAAGGCCTTGCTGACCCCACGCCTTGCCGCCTCGACATAGAGGGCGTGGGCATAGGCCTTGTCACATCGCACGCCGTCGCCTGTCAGATAGAAATCGGCGAGATTATAGAAAGCCCATCCCTCGCCGCCGTCTGCGGCCGTCTCGAACAGGGTACGTGCCAGTTCGACGTCGCGCGCCACGCCCCAGCCCCGCTCATAAACGCGACCCAGCATGTTGAGAGCCGTCGGGTGCCGTGACTGAGCCGCCTGGGTGAACAGACGACAGGCTTCCTGAACGGCGCCACGATCGAGATGCCACTGCGCCAGATAGAGCTCTGCCTTGAGACGTTCATCAAGTGCGGGCATTGCGGGAGGCATCGGCATCGGGAGAGAACTCCGCAGATCTCACAAGGCTCAGACGCCCGGCTTCAGACATGAAAACAGCCGGGACAACAGAAAAGGCACGGAAAGGGAGCCTTTTTCCCCTTCCGTGCCATGCCCGGGCACGTTTCGAACCGCGCCCGGTGTCTCAGAAGCGCAGCCCGATCGACCCGAGGAAGGTGCGGCCCGAAAGCGGCACAGCGCGGGATGACGAGAAGGCAGAGGCGTAGTTGAGATGGTTGGTCAGGTTATTCGCATTGAACTGCACATGATAACGCTCGTAGTCATAAGACAGCATGGCGTTGAGCGACACATTGTCAGGCATACGACCCGTATTCGCCTCGTTGGACCAGTAGCCCGAGGAATACTGAACGCCACCACCTGCAGAAAGCTTGCCCTGGCTGGGCTTCAGCAGGAAACGCGACAGGTTGTAGGTGCTCCACACTGACAGGCTGTTATTGGGCAGCTGCGGTGCCTTGTTGCCACGATAGGCGGTGCTGTGCGTCACCTTGCCGCCCATATAGGAGTATGAGGCAAAGATTTCCCACTCATTGGTGATCTTGCCTGTCGCACTTACTTCAAGACCACGAATGCGTCGGCCCGAACCGGCATCGGAGAAACCGGTGATGATCTGACCAAAATCATCATAGGTGAACGAATTGTTCTGCTCGATCTGGAAGATCGCAGCCGTGACACCCAGCTTCTTGTTCAGGAAATCGGCCTTGCCGCCGAGTTCGTAGAGATCACTGCGCTGCGGCTTGAGATCGCGGCCGTTGGTCGCAACGTCGCTGATGCTTGTCGAGCTGGCCGTCAGAGACGAGACGTCGGTTCCGACCGGCTTATAGGACTGGGCGAAGGTGAAGTAGAACGTCATGTTGTCCAGCGGATCATACATGAGGCTGGCAGACGGGCTGAACTTGTTCGAACTCTGCTTCTGCAGACCCTGCGCGGCAGCAGCGGCGCTCCAATAGGTCGAGCGATAGCTGTCCCAACGCACCGTACCATAGACAGAGAGCTGCTTGGTCAGGTTGATCTTGTCAGCCAAAAAGAGGCCGAGATCGCGGAAATCGGACGTCCGTCCACCCGTTGCCGGGAAGGTCACCTGCGTGCCTGGATATTCGAATTGCGGCGTACGGATCAGCTGATTGTTTACACGGTTTATGTAAGTGCCATAGATACGGTCGTCCTTGGTATAGTTGATATCCACACCGGCGCGCACATCATGACGCAGGAAACCCGTCTTGAAATTCGAGTGGCCCATGGTGACGTTCTGCACGCCCCAACCCGCCTGATCATAGGCCATGCCACCACCGGCGCCATAAGTGAGGGACGGATTTCTACCAGCCAGAAACGCGGTTGCGCACGCGCCAGAGCAGGCAGCCGGTGTCGTCGCTGCGAAATTACGCGTGTAATGCGAATAGCGCGTGTCGTTTGACAGGGTCAGCCATTTTGCAATTTGCGACGAGAATTTGGACGTCACCATATGCACATTGCCACGGTCGCGATCGAAATTGCGCGAGTAGTTGGTGTCACGCGCCAGGCCGCGCTCGGTGATCGGACGGAATGTCGTGCCGGTCTGAATCATAGGCACGCCATAATCAGGGCGGCCACGGCTGCCGAGCCACTGATAATTCAGATGCCAGGTATTCTTCGTGCCTAGCCCCACGCCGAGATCGGCAGCAGCGCCATAACGGTCGGTGCGTACGTTGTTGCGATCGGCGACCATCTGCTGGTTGTACATGCCGTTCATGCGCAGCGCGGTACGGGAATTGATCTCGTAATTCGCATCGGCCGAGCCGCGATATTGCATGCCGCTACCGAAAGACTGATCGGCACCGAAAGACTTGCCCAGATGCGCCTTCTTGAGCGTCTGGTTGATCACACCGCCCACATTGCCCGCGCCGAAATACTGACCTGACGGGCCTTTGACGACCTCGACGCTCTCGGTGTTGTAGACATCGCGCACATAATTGCCGAAATCGCGCAGACCGTCTTCATAGATATCGCCACGCGCCTGCTGACCACGAATACGGAACTGGTCGCCGCTCATCCCGCCATTGCCCTCACCGGCCGACATCGTGATGCCGGGCACGTTGGACAGAGCCTGATCGAGGGTAAAGACGCGCTGCTCTTCAATGAGCTGCTTGGGCACGACGCTGATCGTCTGTGGTGTTTCACGCACGGTCGCGGGCATACGACCGATATCGAGCGTGGTCGTATTGGTGTTCATGGTGTTGACCGGCGTCGCGGCGCGCACCTTGACCGCAGGAAGCTGCATGGCCGAGCTTTCGGTCGTCTTTGCGTCTCCCGAAGCCTTTTCCTGGGCATCGGCCTCTTCAACACCACCCAGACCAACCCCAGCCGTGAGCGCCAGAAGAAGAAGACGTTTCTGTTTCTTCGCCACGTCACGAGACGAAAACACTGTTTCTTCATGAGATGGCTGATGTTCAGAACGGCATCCGTAATCTTCTGGCATAGATTTCACCACTTTTTCGGTTTCAAATCGAAAGATCTCCGTCCGATAACTTTGAAATGTTTTGTCATCATTAAGACTCCTTTTTTCAAAAGAGAGAAATGACCAATCATTACCTTCAAGAGATCGGGCGTGTCTTCGCCGGCCGTGTTACCGTCATGTTACGAGAAGATGCAAACGATTCTTAAAATCTTTCTTAACTCGGACCAGAACTGTGCCTTTTGTGTCACGCAGCGCGATGCCCAGGGAGAAATTGGGGCGGCGCTCAGATGAATTCGATCTGAGTCTTGACCCCAAGCATCCACTGATTGCGCAAATCATGCTGCGCGTTGGGGTGAATGTAATATTGCACATCGGGCGCCACCGTGACGCCGCGTATCAGATGGATCTGGTAAAGCGCCTCGATGATCAAGGCGTCTCGCTGGACCGGAAGCGGTGAGCCATCACCGGGTTTCTGCAGCGCCGCCCGGAGTCGCTGCGCACGGGTTACATGATGGGCGATGCGGGTGTACGCCAGATTGATAGCAATCATGTCCTGAGGGCGCTGTCGCATCAGACCCCGAATCATGAAACCGACAGAATATTGAGCCGCCCTGAGTGCTGTGCGCGGGTTATTCCAATAGGCGCTTGCCAGTATCGTGAGACCCGCATCAGGACCACGACCCGCAAAGGGGAGCAGTTGCTGGTCGGCCAGCACCCAGGCCGACCAGGAGCCATTGACCACGCGCGCCGGGGCACCTGTCAGCCCGAGAACTTCACCATCATGATCTTCGAACAGGCTGCTATGCGGCGCTGTGTCGTAAACAGCGCCCAGCTTGTAATGCCCCGGCAGAGTGCCGCCTCTGCCCGCATGCGGCTCCCAGGCGAGTTCGAGTGGAATGGCTTCGCCGTCAATTGTCGCGCCATTGAACTTGAAGCCGCTACGCATCTGCGCCAGCGCATATTGCGATGCGGCCTGCGTGAAATAGACGCCTGACTGGAGCTGCAATGCCTCACTGATCTGCACACGAAACCGCGCGCCCCAGGTTGCAGTAGGAAATGCCGCGTGAGCCGTATTATCGCTTGCCGCCCTTGGGTTGCCGCAGAACGCCGCGTTCATGAAATTGCAGTAGAGCGGATTGGCAGAGAAATCAGATAGAAACGTCATCCGCCCGACAGCCGCATTGAGACGGTCATAAAACATCGACCGCTCGATATAGGCGGAAACAAGGTGGATCACGACATTGCCCACCCCGCCATAGGTTGCCTGGCTTGGAGTCAGATGATCGCCGAATTTACGGCTTGTGGGCGAACCATAGCCGCTCGCAAGGACGATATGGGTCGAGACGCCGGAAAGCCCGGCCAGACGCTCCCAATCGATATCGCTGCCATAAGTCACAATCCCGACATTCCCGACGCCTTTTTCATGCGACGGCGCGGGATCGTTCAGCATGGCCTGCATCTCGTTGGTATTCTGCACGTGAAAGGCCACACCTTTATCGCGCAGGGCCGGAAGGCCTGTCAGCATCTTGCCCGCAACCGCGGATGGCGTCGACAGAGCAACAGCCAGAAGGGTCAACCAGAACATTTTCAGCTCGATACGGGCATGACATGTCATTGCGTCTGATTTCCTCCCGTTTTCCGGCGTTGCAGGGGCTATCGCGACGGTTTGTGGCATTTTTCAGCGCTGGAAAGTCCTGAAACGTTTTGTCTGTTTCGACCCCGGAATTTTTAACCGACTGGCGGCAGATTAGTGGTGCGACAAGGCACTCTGCTTCCACGCCTTTCTGGCAGCATAAGGCGCCCAGCACTCGCGCCTCAGCTATACCCACCAACGCTGATCACATGAGCCATGGCGTCATGATGCACAGCGCCTTTGGCATAAATCTGGGAAAAGCGACCCGTCCTGCTGCTCCCGATGACGCCGGGCGCCTCCTGTTGCGGCGTCTCTTTTGCCCGCCAGGTGACTCCCTGTTTGTGCGGCGCCTAAGGCATGTAAGGCGCAGTGCTGGCGCCCATGCCGCGATCTGAATTGCTGACATCGTTCCTGTGGCATCGCGAACACGACCCCGCTCTGAACGAAAAAAGGCGGCTCCTCCCGGAGCCGCCTTTTCAAGCAGAAAGCCGACAGATCTTACGGAATAAGAACCGTCTTGATGGATTTGTCGCCCTTCTTCATCAGGTCGAAACCTTCCTTCCACTGGTCCAGCGGCAGGGTGTGGGTCACCACGCCTTCGACCGGCAGACGACCATCGGCGATGGCTGCAATGGTGAAGGGATAGCAATACGGTCCGAGATGCGAGCCCAGAACGTCCAGTTCCTTGCGGTCGGAAATGATCGACCAGTCACAGGTCACTTCATCGCCGAACACGCTGAACTCAACGAAACGGCCAAGCTTGCGGATCATGTGCAGGCCCTGACGGACGCTGGAAGGATGGCCGGTTGCTTCGATGTAGACGTCACAACCATAGCCGCCGGTCAGTTCCTTGATCCTGGCGACCACATCCTCTTCGAGCGGGTTCATGACGATATCCGCGCCGAACTTCTTGGCCAGGTCCAGACGGTCTTGCTTGGTGTCGAGCACGATCAGCTTGCTCGGGTTCTTCAGGCGGGCAGCGCCCACCATGCCCAGACCCAGCGTACCGGCACCGGCCAGAACCACCACGTCATCCAGTTGGATATTGGCGCGGTTGACGGCATGAACCGAGCAGGCATAGGGCTCGATCAGAGCGGCTGCATCAAGCGGCATGTTCTCGGGAACACGATGGGTGCGCGACGTCTTGGGGAAGCGCATATACTTCGCCATGGCGCCATTGGTGTTGTTCTGGAAGCCGTACAGGTCGTGACGTTCGCACATCCAGTACTGACCACCCTTGCAGTAGCGGCAATCATCACAAGGGACGATCTGCTCGCTGATCAGGCGATCGCCGATCTTGTACTGGCTGCGCAGGTTTTCACCCACCTCAACGGCACGGCCAACGAATTCATGGCCCGGGATCATCGGCGGCTTGACGTAGCGCGGCTGCTCCTTGTCGCCCCAGAAGGACGGTGCACCCAGGAAGCACTTGATATCACCGGCGCAGATGCCGACTGCCTCGACTTCGATGATGATGTCATCGGGGCCAGCGCGAGGCACGTCCACCTCTTCCCAGCGATAATCGCCGGGTTCGTAGGCAACAACGGCATTCATCTTTGCCGGGAGGGCAACGCTGGCTGCTTCTTTCTGCAGGGCGCCCAGATCAGGGGTGACGATCTTGTTCATGGTCTTGATCTTTCAGGATTGAGGCAGTTCAGGCGTTGTACTTGCGCGCCGGGGCCTCAAGTTCTTTCGCGATGGTCTGCAGGATCAGGCAGCAGGAGGTTGCACCGGCATCGAGCACGCCGCGTGAACGCTCACCCAGTCGGCTGGCACGGCCGATACGGGCCACCAGGTCGATCGTGGAGTCACGACCGCGCTCCGCCGCTTCGGACATCGCAATCAGGGCCTGCTCGAACGACTTGCCGTCATCCAGAGCCTTGTGGAAGGCCTCAACCGAAGGCTGCAGCGTATCGACCAGGGTCTTGTCGCCAACACGGGCATTGCCAAGGCTGTTGATACCCGCCAGCGCTCCGTCAAGCATCTGGGCGAAAAGCTTGCCGTCGAGGAATTCGACATTGCGCAGCGGGATCGCCATGCCTTCGAAGAAACGGCCATAAAGCGGACCCATCGAGCCACCGATACCGGCCATCAGGGAGTCTGACAGCGCGTCGAGGCCCTTCTCCATGACCGGCGGGTTGGCGCCCAGAGCCTCACCGCAGCGGGCAAAGCCCTTGGCCATGTTGATACCATGATCGCCATCGCCGATCTTGCCGTCGATCTCGCTGAGCCAGTCGCGTGCCTTGACGATGGCATCGACCAGAGCCGGGATGACCTTGGTGGTTTCGCCAACAGGCACGCCGCTTTTGGGCACGTATTTCTCACCTGTCGGCGTCTTGACCAGAGCCTCGACCGGATCAGCCTTTGCAGCTGGCGCTTCAGCGGCAGGAGCAGCGGCGGCACCGACACCGACACGCACGAGACCAATGGACTCAGCCGGGGCGCCCATCAGGCGGTCCAGCTCTTCATCGGTCTTCATGATGGTGAGGGTCGCACCCTTCATCTCAAGCGAGGTGAAGAGGTTGCCAACGAAGCGATGCGCCACCTCGATGCCCTTCTCCTTCAGGAGATCGGCCACATCGGCATAAAGCACATAGAGTTCGATGATCGGTGTTGCACCAAGCCCCGAGAGCAGCACCGTCACGCGATCACCCTTCGTGAAGGGCAGATCGGGCAGGATATGCTCGAGCATCAGCTTGGCGATATCGCGCGAGCGGCCAAGCTCCTGAACCGAGACGCCGGGCTCGCCATGATGGCCGATGCCGACTTCCATGGTGCCGAGCTCGATCGAGAAATTCGGATGACCATTGGCAACAATGGTGCAGGGCGTGAGACCGACACCGATGGAACGGGTATTGGCAATAGCCTTGCGGGCCACAGCAATCACCTCATCCAGCGATCCGCCTTCTTCAGCGCGGGCACCAGCGGCTTTCCACATCAGGATTTCACCGGCAACGCCACGACGACGCTCGGCTTCGCTGGCCGGAGCAGAGGCCACATCATCGGTCGCCACTACCGTCTCGACCTTGATGCCTGCCTGCTGCGCATCGCGCGCTGCCATGCGGACATTCATCGTGTCACCGGCGTAGTTGCCAAAGAGGCAGGCAACGCCTGCGCCCATATCGGCTTCCTTCATGGCGTCGAGGAAGCTCACGGCTGTCGGCGAAGAGAAGATCTCACCGATCGCAACAGAATCCAGCAGACCCGTACCGACATAGCCAAGGAAAGCAGGCTCGTGACCCGAACCACCACCCGTGATCACACCGACCTTGCGACGGCCCGTGGTCTTGGCGCGCTTGACGACACGCGGGTTGGCGGTCTCAACGATGATATCGGGATGAGCAAGAAGCGCGCCGCGCACGCCGTCTTCAACCACGCCATCGGGGTCGTTGAAGATACGGTCCAGCTTGGGACGTGATGCGGGAGACTGGGACGAAGCGCCATCGCCGTGGCCGGTATGCGCTGCGTAAACGAGAGAACGATCCATAATGGGCCCCATACTGAATGCCGGGAAAACACCCTGTGTGCCCAATCGTCTTAACCGTAACAGGCATTATGCGTAAAATCACACTAACGAGAGTGATATTCGTGACCTAATATGTAGGATTTGAGCGCTCCTGTTTCACGGGATACCCCTCCCACGAGGAAACACCCTTGATAAAATCCATTACAAACAACGATCTAAATTAATACCTCCTCTTCCATATCTTAAAAAATATATTTGGAGCGCTTCTGAGCCCAAACTGAACAAATGTTATATTTTATGTCTCCCTTTCGCGGGACTGCGTGGCCACCCAAAACGGTGCCATCTAGAATAAAAAGAACAACAAAGAAAAAAGAATATATATAAACAATAATTTCGTATAGTTTATCACATTGATTAGTAAATTTCTGTTATGCAAAATCGTCACTGAATATAAAAACAAAGAAACAATTCGGCATGCCGCACCACATAACAGGCGCCGCCTCCGAATACAGCCTGCAGGAAAACCGCGCTGTGACGCTGCCATTGACCACCGCCCAACGCGGCCTCTGGATGACCCAGTTTCTTGCCCCCAAGGGGTCGAGCCTGAATATTGCCGAGGCGATCCATCTGCACGGGATCGTGGATGAGTCTCTCTTCAGGAAAGCTCTGGCCTCTGTGCAGGCCGAAGCCGAGACACTGCGCACAGCCATTATCAGAACAGATGACGGACCGGTGTACGCAATCCGACCGCCATCAACGCCCGACTGTCCCGTTCTTGACTGTCGCGACGAGGCCGATCCATCTCTTGTCGCCCGCAAATGGATGCGGGAACGCATTCAGGCTCCTCTCGATCTGGAGCGGGACCCACTCTGGCAGAATGCCCTTCTCCGTGTCACCTCCACGCACTGGATATGGTTTCACTGCTGCCATCACGCCGTTCTCGATGGTTTTTCCGGCGGCATGATCGTTGCTCGTGTTTCTGCGCTTTATACGGCCCTGACCGAGGGACGCGACGCGCCAGCCCCCGGTTTTCTCCCCCTGGCAACCCTTCACGAGCAGGAGGAAGCCTATCGGGCCTCGCCCCGTTTCAAGATCGACAAGGCGTACTGGCGCGAAACCCTTCAGGATGCGCCCGAGCCGGTATCACTCTCGCTCAGGCCCCACCGGGTAACCACCGGTGATTTTGGCGGCGCGATAACGCGTGCGACCACACTTTGCGAAGCGCGCGCTGAGGCACTCAGGGCGCTCGGTCGCACGCATGAGTCGAGCCTTCCCCAGACCCTGACTGCCCTTCTCGTCAGCTATCTGCATCGTCTCACCGGACAGTCGGATCTCGTTGTAGGCATGCCGGTCAGTGCAAGAGCCAACCGCATTCTGCGCCAGACGCCGGGCATGGTCGCCAATGCCGTTGCGCTGCGTTTCACGATGTCGCCCGAAACGAGCTTTGCCGAGCTGATCGTCAAATCCCGCCGCGCCATGCGCAGCGCCCTGCGTCACCAGCAATATCGTTATGAGGACATGCGCCGCGATCTGGGTATGTTCAGCAATACCACCCAGATCAGCCGGATTGGGATCAATATAGAGCCTTTCGACTATAATCTCTCTTTTGGGCCAGCCCATTCACGCAATGAAAATCTCAGCAACGGCGCCATGGAAGATCTGACCCTCTTCGTGTTCGACCGATGCGACGGAGGCGGTCTCTGTATCCAATGCGATGCCAATCCGGCGCTCTACACAGAGGATGAACTTGACGCCCATCTGGCGCGCATCCTGACTCTGACCGATCAGCTTCTTGCCTCGCCGGAAACGCCGCTCCGCTCTATTCCACTCCTTACTAAGGAAGCCCGGCAAGCTCAGGGCGCGCGCAACGCTGCAACAAAGCGAAGCTGGCCCGATATCTCCCTGTCGTCACTCATCACCGCAGGCATAGGGACCGGACCGGATAAGGTGGTGCAGGACCATAGAGGCGCTCTGACACGAGACGACTTCCAGAGGCATCAGCATCAACTGACGACGCAACTCCGTGCGGCAGGCGCGCGACCTGGCACGCTTGTCGCCCTTGCCCTGCCCAGAGACAGACGCATGCTTCTCTGCGTGGCTGCGGTGGCCGCTACCGGCGCGGCGTGGCTGCCGATCGATGTCGATGCCCCTCAGCCTCGCGCCCGGCTGATCCTCGAAGACGCCTGTCCGACCCTGGTGATCCTGCCTGACGCTGATCATATCGCCTGGGCCTGCGGCCACGAGGCCTGGCAGATGGACGCGGCAACACTGGTGCTTCGACCGCTCGCTCCTGCTGCGCCGCGCACCGGAACTGCCCCCCTATCGGCGTCACGTCTCCCTGAGAATACAGCCTATGTCACCTATACTTCGGGCACGACGGGACGCCCCAAGGGGGTCATCATCCCCCGAAAGGCCCTTCTGAATTTTCTGCACAGCATTCGCGACATTCTGGATTTTTCAGAACGGGAAACGCTCCTCGCTGTCACCGCCTGGACTTTCGATATCGCCGTGCTTGAGATGCTCCTGCCGCTCGTCTCGGGCGGTCGCTGCGTCATTGCGACACCGGAAGACGTGCGAGATCCCGGGCGCCTTTGCGCGCTGATCCGCCAGCATGACGTGACGGTCCTGCAGGCCACCCCCACTTTATGGCAGACCTTGCTCGGCACGGCAGAAAGCAGCAGCCTGCGCGGTCTGCTACTCCTGAGCGGCGGTGAGGCCATGCCCGCCCATATGGCGCGGCAGATGGGCCATCTCGGACGGGCGGTCTATAATCTCTATGGCCCAACCGAAACCACGATCTGGTCAACGGCCAGCCGCCTGACGGCATACGAGCCCGACTCTCCGCCAGCAGGATTGCCTCTGGCCAATACACGCCTTTATGTGGTCGACCCGTTCGGCCAGACATTGCCGGATGGCGTTGTCGGTGAGCTGGTCATTGCCGGTGACGGTGTGGCGAGCGGCTATCTCAATCGCCCTGAGCTGACCGAAAGCCGCTTCACACCCGATCCGGAGGGCATAGACGGAGCTCTGGCTTATCGCACGGGCGATCGTGCTGCCATCGATTCAGCGGGCGTGCTCAGCATTTGCGGTCGTGCCGATTGTCAGATCAAGATACGCGGCATGCGGATCGAACCCGGCGAGATAGAGAGCACTTTGCTCAGTCTGCCGGAGATCCTGCAGGCTGCCGTCATGATCGAAGAAGCAGCGACACGGGATCAGCCTCTTCTGGCGGCCTATCTCGTACCCGCAACAGAAGGTTTCAGACTCGACGCCGCCCAGATAAGGCGCACCCTGCTAGGGCTGCTCCCCCCACAGATGATCCCGGTCCGTATCGTGTGTGTCGACGCCCTTCCGCGCCTGACAAGTGGCAAGCTCGACCGCGCCGCCCTGCGCGCCATGAAAGAAGAGACGATCGCAACCGACGCTGTTTATGCCAGCACCCCAGCAGAGAAAATGCTTGCGGCACTCTGGAGTGACCTGCTCGGAGTCGAAAAAATCGACATCCATGCTAGTTTCTTCGATCTGGGCGGCGACAGCATCATGGTCGTGCAAATGATCTCTCTCCTTTCCGAACAGGGATACGCCTTACCGGTCGGGCAGATATTCGCGGCCCCGACCATCGCCCTTCTCGCGCCGCTTTTCGAAGGCGGTCCGATCACCTGCGATCCGCTCGCCACACGTCTTGCCATCAGGCCCCACGGAAACGAAGCGCCTCTCTTCTGCGTGCATCCGGTCATTGGCATGAGCTGGAGTTTCAACACGCTTGCACCGCTCCTGCCTGACACACGCCCGGTCTACGGCCTTCAGGATGCCGGGCTGCTGCTCGGCGCCAATCCACCACGCACGCTCAACGAGCTGACAGCCAATTATGTGCAGGAGATCCGGGCCATCCAGCCGCACGGGCCGTATCACCTGCTTGGATGGTCAATGGGCGGAGTCATTGCTCATGAAATTGCCGCCGCTTTCCGCCGTGAGGGTCAAGACGTCGCCTTGCTGGCGATGCTGGATTCCTATCCAACCCTGACGGAACCCGGTTGCTCCCCTTCTGGCGCATCGGAAGGGCTGCTTGATGACCCTGACAGCCCGCAGGCCATAAGGGCGGCTCTGGGTTTTCTGAAGATGCCACTGGATAATGAGACGCCTCTCCCCCAGACATTGGAGGCACTGGCCGATCTTTTTCTGGCAACACTCGATACGACCCTGCTCCCTGACTTGCCGACACAGGATCTCGGCGATCTGATGGGGCTCGCTGAAAAGCTGCGCCTCGTCACCAGACGCAATATCGAGATGCTCATAACTCACCGCCCAACCCATGGAGAGACGGATATCCTGTTCCTGCGCGCTGCAGACAAGGGCGACATGACGGGCCAGATCAGCGTGACTGACGACCCTCGGTCCTGGGCCAATCATAGTTCTGGCCGCATCACGATTCATGATCTGCCCTGTCGCCATGGCGATATGCTGCTACCCGGTCATGTTGAAATGGTAGCGCGCCTGATCAGGAGCCACCCTGCCTTTGGCCAGCCTGTTTGTGCCGACCTGTCTGCCGCCTGAAATTGTACCGAGCCAGCCCATGAAAATCGTGATCTTCACCATCGGCACCCAGGGCGATGCCCGCCCGTTTGTCGCGCTTGGCCAAGGGCTCGTCGCCCATGGCCATGACGTTTGCATCGTCACATCGGAACGGCACAAACCGCTCATTCTAGGCGGTGGGCTCTCCTTCGCCCCGATCGAGTCCGATTTTGCAGATCTCATGGCGCAGGAACATGCCGCTATGGACAAGGGCAACCAGTTGCGTGTCGGGCGTCAGATGAGCAAGGCGCTCTGCGACTGGATGCCCCTCTGGGTGACGCAGGCACTCGAAGCGACGAAAGATGCCGATCTGATTATCGGCTCGGGTTCAGGAACGGTGCTTGGCGCCTCGATTGCCGAGAAGCGCGGCCTGCCCTTCGTGCAGGCGCAGTTCATGCCCATGACCCCGTCACGAAGCGTACCGCCGCTCTGGCCCAACCCGCGGCTGCGGCTGCCGGGAGTGCTCAATCTCGCCCTGACCCATTGCGCAAGGGTGCTGATCTGGCGATTCATGTCCTCACCTGTCGCAATCATGCGGCGTGAACTCTCTTTACCACCAATAGCATGGACTGGCCCCTGGTCGGAAAAAGACGTCAACGGATCCAAGCGCTATCTACTCTACGCCTTTAGCCGCCACCTGCAACCGCAGCCCCCGGACTGGCCGAAAGACCGGATCGCCGTGACGGGAAACTGGTTCTACGACCAAAAAAATGACTGGGTACCCCCGCCCGCGCTGGAAGCCTTTCTCGCTGCGGGGCCAAAGCCCCTTTATGTCGGTTTCGGGAGCATGATGTGCGGCAATCCCGAGGCTTTTACCCAACTCATCCTCAAGGCCCTGCGGCTGACGGGCAGACGCGCCGTCATAGCAACAGGGTGGGGCGCGCTGAAAAATCAGGCCAGTCACGAGGAAGACGGCCTCTTCTTCATCGACCATGCACCCCATGACTGGCTCTTTCCACGCATGTCCATGGTCGTTCATCATGGCGGCGCGGGCACGGTGGCCGCAGCGGCACGCGCAGGTCTACCGCAGATCGTGATTCCGTTTCTGGCGGATCAGTTTTACTGGAGCTGGCGCCTGCATGAGATTGGCATCAGCCCGACGATCCTTTCCCGCAAACACCTCACACCAGAGACGCTCGCGCTGGCTATCGGGCGGGCAGGCACGCTCAGGATTACCACAGCCGCCCATGCGCTCGGCTCGCTGATCAACGCCGAACATGGCGTTGATCGTGCGATAGAGACGCTCTCGGACTGGGGCCTTCTCGGTGAGAAAAACCCTTCGGGCAGGTCTGCGGAGGCAGAAGGAGCAGCGTGAACCAGACATCGCCACAAGCGCCCTGCCCCGTCATTGCCGTACAGGATCTGGCCAAGAAATATGCTGGCAAGCATGTGGTCGATGGTCTCTCATTCTCGGTCAGCCCAGGAGAGATCTTCGCCTTTCTTGGCCCCAATGGCGCTGGCAAAACCACCACCATCAAGATGCTGACGACCCTGCTTCCGCCCGATGAGGGGCGCATCCTCATGAATGGCATCGATCTGGCCACCGACCCGATGGAGGCCCGTCGCCATTTTGGCGTGGTGTTTCAGGATTGCACGCTCGACCCGGCCATGACGGTTCGGGAGAATTTCTGGATGCATTGTGCGTTCTATTGCATTCCGCGCGCCCGAAGGCCGGAACGCATCGCCCATGCGCTAGCGCTGTTCGCACTTACGGATCGACGTGACAGCATCGTCAGCACGCTGAGCGGCGGGCTGAAAAGACGGGTCGAAATCGCGCGCGCTCTGCTTCATCAACCGGCCCTGATCTTTCTGGACGAGCCGACACTGGGGCTCGATCCACAAAGCCGACGCACTCTGTGGGACCATCTTCAGCTTTTGCAAGCGCGCCATGGCACGACCATTTTTCTGACGAGCCATTATCTGGATGAGGTCGAGCGTTACGCCCAGACCGTTGCCGTCATCAAGAAAGGACGGATCGTGACGCAGGGCGCTGTCGCTGCAATTATCAGCCACACCGCACATGCCTCTCTGGAAGACAGTTTCCTGTCACTCACAGCCGAAGACGGGGCAGCCGAAGACGGGGCAGCCAAATGATCGATGTCCTCTTCTCTCTCTGGCTGAGACAGGTCAGGGGTTTCCTGCGCGCGCGCGGTCGGGTGTTTTCCGCCCTGTCACAGCCTTTCCTGTTCCTGATTGCCCTTGGGCTGGGCTTTGCCCCGGTTTTCCGCAAGGCAGGAGAAGGCGATTATTTCGCCTTTCTCGCGCCGGGCGTCATTGGAGCGGGAATCTTGTTCAATGCTGTCTACTCAGGCGCCGACCTGCTCTGGGACCGACAATTCGGCTTCATCAAGGAGACGCTTGTCGCCCCTGTTTCAAGACACTGGATCCTGCTGGGGCGGGCACTGGGCGTTGCAAGCGTGGCGATGATTCAGGCGATAATCGTCGGGGCAATCTGCCTCATTTTCAGCGCCTCTCTACCCTCCCCCGGAGCCCTTGCCCTTTTTCTTCTCTTCGCCTTGCTGATCGCGGTGCTCTGCGCTTTTTTCGGCTCGATTCTGGGGTCGGTAATGAGCGATGCCCAGAGCTTCTCGCAGATCGTGAATTTCATTATCACACCTGTTTTCTACCTCTCGGGCGCGGTCTTTCCTCTCGAAGGGCAATCAGGCGCGATTAGGGTGATGGCCTTCTGCAATCCGCTTACCTACGGCATTGACGGCATGAGAGGCGCGCTCAGCGGGCACTACGTCATTCCCCCGACACTCTCGTTTTTCGTGCTGTCTCTCTCAACGCTCTTCGCTGCTGGCGTGGCGCAAATCGCCTTCTCGCGTATTCGCCCCTGAGACGCTGTCTCTGACAGGTCTTCCGCCCTGAAGCAGAACCAGAAGATTGACGGCAAGTCCTGGCAGAGCGGGGCTGACGCCACCCAGAGACACGCCTGACAGAAACAATCCTGCCCCTGTCACCAGACCGGCAGCGAGCCCCGTCAGCAGACGGGTGGGTGTGACGCGATAGCCGCAAACACAGAGCAGCACCGCAGGCAGGAGCTGCACCAGCCCGACATAGAACAGTCGGTTGAGTGTGACGATCAGCGTCGTCTGCACGGCGGCAATGGCCACCGACAGGGCAAGATAGGCGATGATGATGCCGAGCCCCATTCGTTTCTGGGCAGCGGGCGGCACATGCGGCACGATCGAGCGTGTCACGATGGCGGCGAGGCTCAGGCAGACAGCGCCAAGCCAGACAAGGGCCGTGAGGGCAACGGCCCCGGCAACCAGACCGGCCATCCAGGGAGGAAGCAGGGCTGCGGCCACAGAGAGAAACACCCTGTCAGGGTGCGTCATGACAGAAGGATGGGTCAGCCCGTAAAAGGCCACGACCGCGAGCAGGGGAAACAGCACCATGTAAAGCGGCATCCAGATCTGGGCACGTCTGATCGTCGCAATACTGCGTGCCGAAAAGACCGCTGCCGCTGTCTGCGGTGCAATGCAGAAACCGACCGCCTGTGTCAGAATGGTCGTGATGATCATGGTGCAAGAGGATAAGGGGCGCGCGCCTGCGCCATGAAGCACTGCAGCGAGCGGCATCCTTGCCCCTTCCGACCAGTGGAACACAGCCCCCAGCGCAACGCAGAATATGGCAATCAGGATCAGTGAGTCCTTGAGCGCTGCCGTCAGCGCCGCACCGCGCAACCCGGCACTTGCGACAAACAGAAAAGCCAGCAGGGCCGCCAGAGAAGACAGAACGACTGTCGAGACCGGCAGGGCGAGCGCGGAAAACACGGCACCAAGCCCGATGAACTGCATGGTACCGAGCGGAAGCATCAGAACCACCAGAACGCATCCGCTCACACAGGAGACCAGACGACTGTCGAAATATCCCCCCAGAAGATCGGGCAGGGTAATCGCGCCAAAACGCTGCCCGAGCTGCCAGAGCCTTGGATAAAGTATCGTGCCGACAGGAAAGGCGAGCAGGATATAGCCGACAAACCATAGCGCGACGTCGATCGAGCCACTGGCAGCAATACCCCCCGGAAATCCGAGAACCGAGCCGATGGAATAGGTCTCGCCAACCGACAGCAGAAAGAACAGGACCGCCCCGAACTGTCCGCGTGCCGCAAAAAAACGCTTCGGGTCCTGACCCGCCTCCCCCCGTCCCGAAATGAGAGAGAGGGCGAGCGCAAGCACCAGAACGGCCAGAAAGGCACCCAGCATCATCGATCGGTCTCTCGCTCACCCGGCCTGACGGCCAGAGCGAGACAGAGTGTCGTCAGGGGCAGGCAGGCGAAAAGCCAGACCAGCGCAAGCGGCACACCCATGACACGCAGGGACGCGCCGTAGAGAAACGGCAGTGGCAGAAGCACCAGGCAGAATGGCAGGGCCAGAAAACCGTGCCGAAGCCGGATGCCAGAACAGGAGACAGACATGGCAGGCACTCTGAAATCGGAAAGTCAGAGCCCCGGCATAGAGCCAAGCCCCGCCACGATGCCAGCCTGGAATGGATTAATCTTGAGCCTTACAGCTCGGCCCATTGACGAAGCAGGTTATGATAGGTCGAGGTCAGCCCCAGAACGCCGGGATGATCGTCAGGCAGGGTCTTGCGTGTTTCGATGATCGAGCGATCGAAATCATAAAGCAGCGCGCGCTTCGTGTCGTCACGCACCATGGACTGGCTCCAGAAGAACGACGCCCAGCGGCTGCCTCGTGTCACCTCGCTTACGCTGTGCAGGCTGGTCGAGGGGTAAACGACCATGTCGCCCGCAGGCAGCTTGACCCTCTGCTCGCCATACGTGTCCTGAATGACCAGTTCGCCGCCATCATATTCATCCGGACCGGTGATGAAGAGCGTCGAAGAAACATCGGTGCGAATACGAAAACCGCTATCGGGGATAGGACGGATCGCATTGTCGACATGAGCGCCGAACTTCATGCCGATGTCATAGCGGTTGAAGAGCGGCGGGAAAACGCGCAGCGGCAGGGCCGCACTGTTGAAGGTCGGGTTACGACCCAGCGCACGCAGGACAATTTCACCCAGTTCGCGAGACTCCGCCGAATCCTGCGGCACCTGCAGGTTGTTCTTTGCCTTTGCCGATTGCTGGCCCGCCGTAACCTTGCCATCGAGCCATGCCGCCCGTTCGAGCGTCTCACGGCAATAGCGCAGTTCATCTGCGGTCAGGACGTTGGGAATATGAACCAGCATGGGCGCTCTCCTTTGGAATCGAGTTCTTGTAATTGAGAATGAATCTGATTAACACATCAGGGCCGCACGGTTACACCCGGTAACAAGAACTGAAAGCGCCCGCACGCGGGTTGCGGCACCAGAAAAAACAGGAGAGCCCCATGGCTACGCCCGTCGGCGATCTCGCCTCACTTCCGTTCACGCCGTGGGAGATGTTTCTCGGTGCCGGTCTCGTCGTGCGCTGTGTGATGCTGCTGCTGATTGCGGCCTGCGTGGTCAGTTGGGCGGTTTTTGCGGCCAAGGTTGTCGAGATGATCCGCGTCAGGGCGGCGCTCACCAGAACCGAAATCACGCTCGAAGACGCCTCATCGCTTGAAGCCGCCCATACGCTCTGCCCCGATATCGGCATTGCCAAGGCGCTGCTGAGCGCGGCGTCGAATGAGTGGACGCGTTCTGCCGATGTGCTCGAGGATCGCGAAGGTCTGAAAGAGCGCATCATGCTGCATCTCGAACGTCTGGAATCCGCCGAGGGCCGACGCCTCATGCGCGGCACGGGCATTCTGGCCACGATCGGTGCGACGGCACCGTTCATCGGTCTGTTCGGCACAGTCTGGGGCATCATGACCTCCTTCACCGGCATTGCGGCCACCAAGGCCACGAGCCTTGCCGTGGTGGCTCCGGGCATCGCAGAGGCCCTTCTGGCGACAGCGCTCGGACTCGTCGCAGCCATTCCGGCCGTCGTCATCTATAATTATCTCTCCCGCCAGTGCCTTGGCTGCAAGGCCCAGGTGGGTGACCTTACCGCGCTCATCCTGCGCCTTGTCTCCCGCGATCTGAGCCGGCTTCATGTGCAGAGCCATGGCGCACAGGTGCTGCGCTTTGCCACGCCGCGCGCCGAGCAGGCCGGTCGCTGATCATGGCCCTGCGTATGCGCCATGCGGATGACACCGCACTCGATGCCCACGAGCTGAACGTCACGCCTCTGATTGACGTCATGCTCGTGCTACTGGTCATTTTCATGGTGACGGCGCCCCTCAGCACCGTGAACGTGCCGGTCGATCTGCCTTCTTCCACGCAGAAGCCCGCCCCGCGACCGGCCAATCCGATCTTCGTGACCGTCAAGGCCGATCACAGCCTTGCCCTGGGTGAAGACGATGTCAGCAATGACGCGCTGCCCGCCAGACTCATGGCTCTCACCAACGGCCACAAGGATGAGCGCATCTTCCTGCGCGCCGACAAGACCGTCGATTACGAGACGCTCATGAAGGCCATGGATCTCCTGCGCAAATCCGGTTTTCTCAAGGTCGCACTGGTCAATCTGCAAGGCCAGGAGGAGGGTGACGAACCGTGACGGCTCGCGACCTGCGTCCCTCCCTGCCTGCAAGCCCTGCCCCTTCCCCTGCCCTGACCGCCTCAGGGCAGGCAGCCTTCATGCCGTTCCGGCAGGCCTATCAAATGCATCTGCAACGCGAGGCCGCATTGCGCCGTCGCTGCGGAGGCTATTCGGCTGCCACTGTCGTTCTGGTGGCGGGGCTGGCGCTGGGTCTGGTGGCAATGGTCCCGTCAAGTTCTCCCCCCCCTTACTCGCCACCACCCGCAGCCATTGCGATCGATCTCGCGCCTGAACCCGCCAGTGTGCCTGCCCCACCGCAGGAACGCCCGCCCGGCCCCCCGCAGATGGCAACCCCCGAGCCCCCGGCACCGGAGAAACCACCCGAGGTGATGGCCCCGCCTTCCCCTACACCTCTGCCGCCCGTACCGGTCCCACAAAAGATCAAGGTCGTGCCGGTGCATCGCAAGGTGGCTCCCTCGCCGCCGATGCCAAAGCATCTGCCGCCGCCAATCCCTACCCAGTCGACTGCCGACACGGCACCCTCGCCTTCGGAGGCGCCGCCCTCAACCGTTTCGGCCACCAATGCCAAGGGAGCACCGTCGTCGCGCGAGGCCTCTCAGGCCAAGGAAAGCTGGCAAGGCAAGCTTCTGGCGCGTCTGGAGCGGTTCAAGCGCTACCCGCCCCAGGCACAGGCCGAGCATCAGGAAGGGACGCCGATGCTGCGCTTTACCATGGACCGCAAGGGCCATGTTCTGGCCGCCTCTATCGTGCGCCCCACGGGCTATACGCTTCTCGATGAGGAGACACTGGCTCTCGTCCGCCGCGCCGAGCCCCTGCCCGAGCCACCCGATACGATCGAGGGAGCCACGCTTACCCTGACTGTGCCAGTCGAGTTCTATCTCGAAACACACTGATCGCGCGCCTTCTGACCTAGAGCGAGGCACACAGACTGGCACCATTGACTGCAAGCGGGCTCGATCTGGACGACATTCCGAGCTGTTGCGATCAAAGCTTGCGTGAATACCCCCTGTTGAGGGGGCTCATTCTTGCCAGACCCCGCGCATGCGATCAGAATACACAAACATGACCGCATCGCACGCAAAGCCTCCTTCATGGTCCTGACAGAGACCCCAGCTTCTCATGGCGCCGCGGCCTCTGACACGCCGCCGGACTGGCGTATCGATGCCAGCGAAGGCATTTCTTGCCTTGTCCTGTCCGGATCATGGCTGAGCCATGACGCAGCACTTCCCCAGTTCTCCGGTGATATCGCCAGCGTCGGCACCACGCTCACCTGCGATACGCGGAATGTGTCCAACTGGGATACGGGGCTGATTGCCTTCCTGTGGGATGTCAGACGCGCCTGCGACGAGGCAGGCAAGGTCTTCGATATCGGCTCGTTGCCGCATCCGATGCAGCAATTGCTCAACCTTCTGCCAGACAAGGCAGCCCCGGCTCTGCCGACACGCAGCAAGAAGCTTCCCTTTCTCGAGAGAGTGGGCGTCAGATCCATCGCCACCCTTGCAGAGATCGGCATCGTGGCAGGACTCGCCGGCCGTACCTGCCTGGCTGCCTATCGTTCGCTTTTCGGCAAGGCCGGCCTCAGACGCAGTGATCTGCTGAGCGATCTCTACAATGCCGGGCCGTCCGCCCTCGTGATTGTCGGGGTCGTGAATTTTCTGGTCGGGGCCATTCTGGCTTTCGTCGGCGCGGTACAACTGCAGAAATTTGCCGCAGGTATCTATGTGGCAAGCCTTGTCGGCATTGCCACGGTGCGTGAGATGGCTGCGGTCATGACCGCCATCATCATGGCAGGCCGCACGGGTGGGGCCTATGCCGCCCGCATCTCGACCATGCAGGGCAATGAGGAAATCGACGCCCTGAAGGTTTTCGGCATATCGGTCTCGTCCTATCTCATTCTGCCTGCCGTTTTGTCGCTCGTGTTCACCATGCCGTTTCTCTATCTCTATGGCTGTCTGATAGGCATGCTGGGCGGCTATATCGTGGCCATCTCGATGCTCGACATCACGAGCCTGGGCTATTTCCATCAGACCATCATTGCCTTCGGTATCGGCCAGTTCATCTTCGGCTTCATCAAGAGCATCGTTTTTGGCGCCTTCATCGGGCTGACCAGCTGCCGCATTGGCATCAAGGCTGGACGCTCTGCCGCTGATGTCGGCATTGCCGCCACACATGCCGTCGTGATCGGCATCGTGGGTGTGATTGCACTCGATGCCCTGTTTGCCATTATTGCCAATAGCGTGGGGATCTGAGCCATGGCGCAGGATTCCATCATGACCATGCAGGATGTCACTCTGGCTTTCGGGCCAAAAGTGATCCAGTCCGACATCTCGCTCTCGGTCAAACGTGGCAGTATTTTTGCCGTCATGGGCGGGTCGGGCTGCGGCAAATCGACCCTGCTCAAAAGTATGATCGGCCTGCTGCGCCCCAGAACAGGCAGTTTTCATGTCGGCACCCAGGATTACTGGGCAGGCACCGATGCACAGCGCACCGAACTCAATCATCGTTTCGGCGTGCTGTTCCAGAGTGGCGCGCTGTGGAGTTCGATGACCGTTGGCGAGAATGTCGCCCTGCCACTGCAGATGTTCACCAATCTCGGCCCGCGCGCCATCAGGCGATTGGTCGAACTCAAGCTGGCGCTTGTCGGGCTTCTGGATGCAATCGACCTTACCCCGTCCGAAATCAGCGGTGGCATGCGCAAGCGCGCCGGCCTCGCGCGCGCGCTGGCACTCGACCCGGATATCCTGTTCTTCGATGAGCCTTCCGCAGGGCTCGACCCCATTACCTCTGCAAGGCTGGATGACCTTATTCTCAATCTGCGCGACGGGCTCGGTGCGACCATTGTGATTGTCAGTCATGAATTGCCCAGCCTGTTCACCATTGCCGATGACGGTATTTTTCTCGATGCCATCACCAAGCGTCCCATCGCCTCTGGCTCACCGCGCGAATTGCGCGATCACTGCACCGACCCTCAGGTTCATGCCTTCATGAACAGACAACGAAACGAAGAAGGAACTGCATCATGAACAGACAGGCGCTTGTCGGTGCGTTCGTTCTGGGGGGGCTGACGCTCATGGTCGGCGCCTTCGTCTTTTTCGGTAATTTTCACCCCTTCACCCATACAGATCGGGCCGTGCTGATCTTCCGCGGCTCTACAAACGGGCTTTCGGTCGGCGCCCCTGTCAATTTCCGCGGGGTTCAGGTCGGGGCCGTGGATCGCATCGCCATCGAATACGACCCCAAAACACGCGAAGCCTTTATCCCGGTTTATGTGACCGTACGCCGTGACGATATTCTGGTCGCTGGGCAGAAACACGCCCATGTGCCCGATCTGCGCGATCTCGTTGCGCACGGACTGCGCGGTGAAATGAATCTGAAGAGCTTCGTGACCGGCACATCCCAGATCGATCTCGATGTCTCTCCAAATACACCGGCCGTGCTTCATCCCAATCTGACCAACGAAATCGAGATTCCGACGCGTCAGTCGTCAATTCAGGCCATCACCAATACGCTGACCCATCTGCCACTGCGCCAGATCAGCGATGATGCTGCTGCCACGCTGGCAGTCATTCATCACCTTGCCGATACGCTCGACCAGCGCCTGCCGGCGCTTGTCGACAGCGTGCAGCAGACATCGGACCACAGCCGCGCCACGGTTGATGCCGCTCACGACATGATCGTGGCCCTGCAACCGCAATTGCTGCACACGCTGCAAAGTGTTGATCGCCTGGCCTCCACCGGCAGCGATCAGCTTTCGGCGCGCGGTCAAGAGCTGCACACCCTGCTTCAAACGAGCCGTGACACCATGGCCAACGCCAACAAGACCATGGCCAATCTGCAGGGCATGACGTCTCCGCGCTCGATCGACCGCGCCAATCTGGAGTCGAGCCTGCGCGATATCGCCGCTGCCGCCGCTGCGCTGCGTGGTTTTGCCAATGACGTCGAGCGCAATCCGCAACTTCTGCTGACAGGACGCCGCCAATGAGCCCGCGCCCCCTTCTCTTCGTGCTCGCTCTGGGGCTGCTCTCGGGCTGCGCCTCGGCACCGGTCCAGTTCTACACAATCGCCCCGACTGCGAGCGACATCACGCTCGCCCCCAGAAACGCGCCTGTCACCTACGTGCCGCCTGTGTCGATGCCCGATTATCTCGATACGCAGGATATCCTGGTGCGTGATGGCAGTCGTCTCGTTCGCAGCAGCAATGGACGCTGGGCGAGCCGCCTGTCGCAATCCGCGACCGATCTGATCGTGGCACGACTGTCGCAGGATTGGCCCCAACGCATGGTCACGGCCTATCCGCCGCTCGACACGCCCGAGTCACGCCTTGGGATCACCATTGAGCGTATGGACCTGCTTCAGCAGGGTCAGGCAACACTGATCGCTTCATGGACCGAATTGCCCCGAGACGAAAACAGCCCGCCGCGTCAGGGCCGCGCTTCTGTCAGCGTGCAGGGTAGCGTAACAGACGATGCCGCCAAGGCAGCACTGCTGCAGAAGCTTTTCGAGCAGCTGGCTGACAAGATCGCAGCAAGTCTCGCCACGCGCTAAAACTGCATCGCGGGATCAATTCCGCGATGCCCCGGCTTAGAAGGCAGCCTGAATACGGCTGCCCAGCGCATCGATCGAACGGCCCTTGGTATTGACGCTGCCTACCGTCTGCGAACGTGTGGCGTTGATATGGCTGTATTGCAGCTGAATGCGGAAATGGCGGTTGATGTACCAGTTCAACCCACCTGCCCAGACGGTCTGCACGCCTCCGCGTACGCCTCCCGTGGCAGAGGCCGGCATATCCTTGATGATATCGCTGTTGAAATCCATGACGCTCCAGCGTCCAACCAGCTCGAGCGCACCCCACTGGTTGTTCCAGAAATCGACATCTTCCTTTGGCGCTGGCGCGGAAAACGCCGCATCCTTGGGGCTGTAGCGGCGTGGCTGGCCGAACAGCGTATAGCTGCCAGCGACGTAGTAGCCGTCGAACCCGAGATTAGGTGCCGGGCCTTTGCTGCGGGCGTCGGCATTCCGGTCTACTCCGATATGATAATATTCGGCCTGAAGCACCGCCTTGTCGTAGCGCAGGGCTAGTTCCGGCCCGACAGCCCAGACCTTGCCGACATCAGCAATCGTGCCGCTCGACACGAGACGCTCATTGGTCAGGCGGATTTCAGGGCGGTCGCTGATCGACAGCACACGCCCCTGCGCGGTCTGGTTACGCTTGAAGGACATCGTGGAGGACATGCCCAGATGCAGATCCACATTCTCCGTCGCGACAGGCCGCCCGGCAACGCGCAGAAGCCCGCCCATCTGGCTGTCCGAGACAGTCGGGTCGGCTGTTCGGTCGCCATAGGTCTGGCCGGTCAGATAAGCCCCCAGATACCAGCGTTTCTGATGCGTGCGCCCTCCCACACTCAGTCTCGTATCGCCCGCAGCGATCTGACGCACGACTTCTGAAATCGACGCGCGTTCCATCAGGATGAAGCCGTTGGAGGATTCAGAATCCTGCATGGTCACGCGCGGCTGATAATAGCCTACTGTGAATTGCGAATTATGGATGCCGCTATAGACGATATTCGCCTCATACAGCCCTGCCGTTCCATCGACTGTACGGCCCCATTCCGGGGTGAGGTTGGCCAGAAGATTGCCATAGCGCCATGTCAGCGGCAGACGCAGGCGACGGGCATTCTCGTTCATTTTCGGAAAACGACCCGTCTGCCCCTGTGCCGCGCCACCCGAAGACGGAAACCCGCCAAGATCGAGATGCATGACGAGACCGACCGAGAAGGCATAGAGCCCGTCACTTGACGCGATGGTCGGACGTCCGGCCGGAAAACCAATTCTGATCCCGCCAATATCAACCGTCTCGGCCGTACGTGAGGCGCGACGGAAGTCGGCCAGGGACATGTTCAGACCATGATCAGGCGGCGGGATGAGATGGGTGTCATAGGCGACTTGCGGGTTCGACGGCTTGCCTGCGTCCCTGACCGAGGCCGACGCCAACTGCACCGGTCCCGATGTCGAGGGCACCGTGTGCGGCTGAACCGGTGTCACGTCAGTCGCAGGCTTTCCTCCGGGTGCCGACACGGTGCTTGCAACAGCGGTTGCAGGCTCGCTACGCGTTGCATGGGCCGGTGTGGGGGCAGCATGACGGGACGCATGCGTTCTGCCTGCTGCGCCCTCTGTCGCCTCACGGGCGGGCTGCGCCTGTGCCAGCTCCGATTTGCGGCGCAAGGCGCGCTCTTTCGCCAGTTCGTGCCTGAGATCGGTAATCTGCCCCTGCATCTGTGCGCGCATTTCCAGCATTTCCCGACGCAGGGCGGCGATGTCGTCCGACTGGCTGGCAGCGAAGGCCGAAGCAGGAATCGTGGTGCCGCAAAGCAGCAGCATGGTCGTGAAATGGCGCACGCGCATAGGTTCGACAAAACTCTGATCTGAACTAACTGCGCGCTGCTATAAACGAGCGTATAAGTCAATCATATGACAATTTATGACCTCAGTGCAGTTTCTCAGCCTTGGGGGAATGAAATGTTTTGTCATGATGGGCGGTTACTTTTCGAATTCTTTGCCACGCCCTTCTATATGGCGGGATGCAGCGGGGCTACCCGGCACAGAATGCCAGAGCAGCCCCTGCATCTTCTAAAGACGGTTCTTCTCGGGCAGAAGGCGCATCGGGCAGCCATTCAATCCGGCACGTAATGCTGCGGAAAATGGATAGGCGACACGACGGGCACGCATGATGTTTCCGAGGGGCCGATGCGCGACCAGACCATGCCAGGGGGAAAAAGACAGGCTGTCATCGACTTGCCGTGACTTTTCCTCACTCCAGCTTTTCTGGGGAGGGAAATCGAGACTGGCCACGCATTGGAACGGGCTTGTCTCCTCGCTCCACGCAAGCTGGGCATTCTCGATGGGCTGGGTGGCAAGATCGCGACACAGCTGCACGCGCAGGCTCATGCTTCCCCCCTCCTGAGCCAGAACACGCCCCACAGCGCGCCGTATCGCGATCGGGTCATGATCAATATCGATGCGACGCCCTGTCAGACGACGAAAACTTTCCGACTCCGGAACAATGTCGAATTTTGCGACGTAATCGCCGTAGCGCGAGGGCACCTGGGAGTGAAAGCGATCGCCAAGAGGATGAGTCGGCGCAAAACCGCCCAGCGCATCAAGCGCCGCGCTACGCCGGGCAAAGCGCGCAAGGCCGTCCTGCACGAACCGCAGGACACGCGAGAGCAGCGCCTTGGCCCCTTCTGCCCTATCGGTCGTCAGAGCGAGCAGGCGCAGCATTTTCAGAAACACCCCTGCATGGGGGGCCCCGAAGGCCGGGCCGTTGGCAAACAGGAAATCCTGCACCGCAACACTCTGCGTATCGTCAAGCAGATCGCCGGGCACGTCATGGATCTTGAGCGCAAACCCGCGTGGCCCTGAAACGCCATCGCGCAGCGGATCGCCTGGAATGGCCGAAAGCCGGGCCGTGATGCGGTATGAACCCGGTCTGGCAAAGAGCCCCTGGGCGAGTTCGGGCGGCAGACCCGACCTGACATGAAGCGTGCCTTCAAGCAGGGCATGGCTTTTCGCGTGAACCCCTCGGGAGGCATGGCCGAGATCGCGCCTTGTTGCGGTAATGATCTTGCGGAAGGTCTTCCTGAGCCCCGCCTTCACAGCCTCTTCGTCGGAACGCAGCTTTTCGAGTGAGTCATCATAGGCGACAGGGGGACGCATCACGCTGCTCCAGGAAGGGGAAAGACGATTTTTCGATCCCCTCCAACCCGCCCCCGCTGCGAGAGTTTCCGCTCAGCCCTTGAGCGTCACGACTTTCGTGAGATGACGCGGGGCGAGTGTGTCGAGCCCATGGGCGCGTGCCACATACTCACCAAGCAATTGCAACACAGGCAGACAGATCAGAGGCTCTGCTCCGTGATCGCCCTCGACAGGCAGCGAGACTGTGCCTGGACCGCCGAGCCCCAGCACGACAGCGCCTTTCTCCATCACGTCGCGCGCCACGAGGGCCTCTTCCTCACGCGTGTCAGGATGATAGAGCATGACGACGAATGACCGCTCGTCGATCAGGCTGATGGGGCCATGGCGATATTCGAGTGGATGATGGGCCTCGCTCTGACTGAGGCTCATTTCCTGCATTTTCAGAGCGCCCTCACGAGCGACACCGTAAAGCGCGCCACCGCCCAGAAACACGAAATGCGAACGCCCACGCAACAGGGCAACCAGATGCGTATCCGCCTCTTCAAGCAGGGCCTCTGCCGCAGCAATACTGGCCGGACCGATCATGCGACCGGCATAACGAAGCCCCGCCAGAAGCATCAGACTGGCCGATGCCGTCATCACGATGCCTTCCTCGGGGTGGGTCTCCGCCTCGAACACTTCAGAAGACATTTTCGTCAATGCACTGCCGGCAGCGCAGGTAACGCCCAGAACCTCGTGACCGGCCTCAAGCCCCGCTGCGGCAGCGGCAACCGTCTCGGTTGATTCCCCACTGCGGGAAAGCGCCACAAGCTGCGTCTTCGTACCCGAAGGCACGTAGGATGAGGCACGACGTGTCCATTCATTCCCCGGAACAGCGCGCGCCAGAAAACCCGCTTCATTCAGGGCACAGGCAATGCTGTCGGCAATATGAACGGAGGTGCCACAACCGATAATGGCGTGCATCTGCCCTTTCTGCGGGCTGGATTGCGGTCTGGTCAGCGCCCTCCAGAACGAAAACTGCTCTCGTATTCCCCGTTCGGTCGCATTCATCAGCCTGGCTTTCCTCTGCAGATGGGCATTATTCGTTCGATCATGACACAAGCTTTCCCTGCTTCCGAGAGGAGAGCGGTAAAATCTCCTCTCTTCGGTCAGGTTCGCTCCTGTCAGGTGGTCTCGGGTGCGCGCTCTGCAAATGACATCGTCCCCAGATCTCTGAGCAGGGAGGCATCGAGCGATGCCAGATCTGTCACGCCAAGCAGGGCGAGGTCACGATTGACTTCGGTGCTGAGAATGGAGACGGCCTTGTCGAGCCCGGCGCTACCCGCCAGCGCACAGGCCTGAAGGAAAGGCCGCCCGAGCATGACGGCATCGGCCCCGAGCGCCATGGCCTTGAGTACGTCGCCACCACAGCGAAAGCCGCTATCGATCACGACACTCATATCCCTTGCCGCTTTCCTGATTTCGGGCAGCACCTCGAGCGGAGAGACGGTTGAATCGAGCAGACGGGCCCCGTGATCGGAAATGCCAATACCATCGACACCGATCCTTGCCGCTTCCTCGGCATCCTCGGGACGCAGGATACCCTTGAGGATCAGCTTGCCTTTCCAGCGTCTGCGGATATGGCGGATATGATCCCAGGTGAAATGGGGCGAGCCACCGACTGCTGCGATCTCGTTCGAGAAAAGACCCGGCCCGCCCTTGGGCCTGATATTCACGATTTTCGGATTGCGGTCGCGCAGAATGGTGCGGCCCAGCGTGCCGAATGTCCAGCCCGGGTTGAGAATGCCACCGATCGTCGCCCTCAGATTGGGGCGTATGGGCATGGAATAGCCCGCACGGGTCTCGGCAATGCGCTGCGCCGGAACCGGCACATCGCAGGTAATCAGCAATACGGGATATCCGGCCTTCTGCACGCGGTCGATCATGCCATCGATCACGCCGAGATCGCTCGGCAGATAGGCCGCAAACCAGGCGCGCGGGTTAATGCGGATAATCTCTTCAAGCGGTGTCAGCGAATTGGCCGAGAGCGCATAGAACAGATTATGTCGCCGTGCGGCAGCCGCCTCGATGCGGTCGGCATCGTAGCGCGTCATGGCCGCCCCCCCTGTCGGTGCCAGACCGAAAGGCTGGGCATATTCCTCACCGAACAGGGTGATTTTCGTATTCAGGGATGAGACGTCGCGCAGGCGATAGGGACGCCAGAGATAACGCTGGAAGATCGCCCTGTTGCGCCGCAGGCTGAGTTCCGCCCCGGCACCGTTGCGGACATATTCATATACCGCCTTGGGCAAATAGCGCTTCACGGCTTTTTCAAAATCGGTGAGCTGATAGATATCGTGCAAACGCCGCTTTGCCGTCATGGACATCGAGAAACTCCGGGGCTGAAAAATGCAGGCCAGATGCCAACGCCAACAGAACGAGCCAGACGGGGCTTTTTTCGGCAATCATGTCATTCACGTTAATGTGAAGAACTCCCCCTTATGGGAACCGCCGCATCAGCCACTGAAAAACCTCGACAAACTATGAAATAATCATTCTGATTTATGAACATAAAATAATTTTATCGGAGAATGGGCTGAACAGATCCGGTTGACGCGACGTTGCTGAAGCACAAAGCCACCCACCGGAGCATCGACGCCATGTCCATGAATGTCAGTGAATTCATGTGGAAACGCCTTCAGGAATGGGGGCTGAAACGGGCCTATGGCTACCCCGGCGACGGGGCCGGTGGCATCGACGTGGCGCTTCAGCGCGAGATCGATAGTGGGCGCATGGAATATGTGCAGGTGCGCCATGAAGAGATGGCCGCCTTCATGGCATCGGCCCATGCCAAGTTCACGGGTCAGGTTGGGCTTTGCTTTGCCACCTCCGGACCGGGCGCCATTCATCTTCTGAACGGGCTTTATGACGCCAAGCTCGACCATATGGGCGTGGTTGCGATCATGGGTCAGCAGGCGCGCAGCTGCCTCGGTTCGAACTACCAGCAGGAAGTCGATCTGCAATCGCTCTGCAAGGATGTCGGGTCGGAATATATCGTGACCGTCACCGAGCCTTCCCAGATGCGCCACGCCATCGATCGTGCCGTGCGCATTGCCAGAGACAAGCGCGCGCCGACGGTTGTCATCGTGCCGAACGATCTTCAGGAACTTCCCTACAAGGATGGCCCCGTCGCCCATGGCTTTACCCATACCGGCATCGGCGAGACCATTATCAGTCCAGTGCCTGAAGCTCATGGGCTTCAGGCTGCAGCAGATATCCTCAATTCCGGCAAGAAGGTCGCCATTCTCGCCGGTGCAGGGGCACTGGATGTAACGGATGAGCTGATCGCCATTGCCGATCTGCTTGGCGCCGGCATCGCCAAGGCCCTGCTGGGAAAGGCCGCCGTGCCTGACGAGCTGCCCTATGTCACAGGATCGCTCGGTCTGCTCGGCACAAAGCCCTCATGGGATCTGATGAAGGAATGCGATACCTTCCTGATGGTCGGCTCTGCCTACCCCTACAGCGAATTCCTGCCCGACCCCGGTCAGGCGCGTGGTGTCCAGATCGACATCAACACAGCCAATCTGTCGCTGCGTTATCCGATGGAGCTCTGTCTTCAGGGCGATAGTGCCGCGACCCTGCGCGCGCTCATCCCGCTGCTCAAGCGCAAGGAAGACCGCAGCTGGCGTGAGCAGATCGAAAAGGAAGTCGCAACATGGTGGAAGGTGCTCGAAGCCCGTGCCATGACCGACGCCAACCCGGTCAACCCGCAGCGCGTGTTCTGGGAACTGTCACCGCGCCTGCCAGACAATGCGATCATTACCGCTGACTCAGGCTCGGTCGCCAACTGGTTTGCCCGCGATCTGAAAATCCGTCGCGGCATGAAGGCCTCGCTCTCGGGTGGGCTTGCCTCGCTCGGTGCAGGAACGCCATACGCCGTTGCTGCCAAGATGGCCTTTCCCGAGCGTACCGTCATCGCCTGCATGGGCGATGGGGCGATGCAGATGAACGGGCTGAACGTGATGATCACCATCTCCAAATACTGGAAGCAATGGGATAATCCAAAGTTGATCGTGCTGGTTCTGAACAACCGGGATCTGAATCAGGTGACCTGGGAAGAGCGCGTTCAGCTCGGTGAGGGCAAGACGACCGCCACGCAATCCATCCCGGACTTCCCCTATCATAAATATGCCGAACTGCTCGATCTGAAGGGTATTCTGGTCGACCATCCTGATCAGATTGGTGCGGCGTGGGAAGAAGCGCTCAGTGCCGATCGCCCGGTCATTCTGGAAGCACGTACCGACCCCGATGTGCCACCCCTCCCGCCGCATATCACCCTGCAACAGGCAAAGGCTTTTCTCTCATCCTTGCGCAACGAGCCGGAACTGCTCGATGTGATCCGGGGATCGGCGAAGGAAATGCTTGCGACTTTCCTGCCTTCGAAGAAATCCTGATCAAGGCACTCTCATCGCCCTGTCGATGCGTCTGACCGCCGATCTCGCCAATAAGGGCCTCGTTGGTGGTCGCGCGCCTCGTACAGAAGAAGAGCGCCCGACAAGGGCGCGCGATCTGTCGTCTCAGAGCGCTGTGTAGCCCCCGTCAACAAAGATCTCCTGCCCGTTCACCATCCCCGAGGCAGGAGAGGCGAGATAGAGCACGAGATCGGCAACTTCTTCGGGGGTTGCGACGCGACCCGAAGGAATTTTCTCCAGAAAACGGGTCAGCTTGTCGCCAACGCCCCAGACGCGCTCGCCCATGGGGGTCCAGACAATTGTCGGGCATACGGCATTGGCCTGAATGTTATGGGGCCCCCATTCCGCCGTCATCACCTTGGTGAGCCCGTTCAATCCGGCTTTCGACGCGACATAGGGACCATGCTCCGTCAGGGCGACAGAACTGGCCATCGAACTGATATTGATGATCTTGCCGCCCCCCGCCTCGATCATGCCCGGTGCCAGGGCGCGGGCCATCAGCCATGGAGCCCGCAGATTGAGGGCAAGTATGGAATCCCACTCCTCGACGCTTTGATCGATCAGGGTTTTGGGAATGCTCATCCCGGCATTATTGACGAGAATAGTGGGAGTGCCGAATGCGGACTCGATGCGCACTTTCACCGTGTCAGCAGCGCTGGCGTCGAGCAGATCGGCAGCGATGGAAAGACAACGGCGCCCATTCTTCGAGACGATCAACTGTGTCTCGGCCAGCAAGGCTTCATCGCGCGCTACAGCCACGATATCCGCGCCGGCCTGGCTCAGGACATCACATAGCGTGACGCCAAGGCCGCGAGAGGCACCTGTAACGACGGCTGTTTTACCGGAAAGGGAAAAGCGTTCGGAAAGACGGGTCATGAGAGAACCAAACCTCCTGATGGGACGACAGCAGCACACGTTTCAGCCATCGCGATCTGCCGGGCCTGCTGACGAAACTGACGGGGCGTGCAACCGCGCAGGCTGAGAAATGCCCGGTTGAAATTGGAGAGATTGCCAAACCCGGAGGCGCGACAGATATCCGTCACGGCCAGAGGAGTGGTTGTCAGCAGATGGCAGGCGTGACCGATGCGCAGCCTCTGAAGAAAGCCCATGAAACTTTCGCCAGTGAGCGCGCGGAACTGGCGCGAGAAGGTCGATGCGGTCATGCCGAGCGATGCGGCAATCCTCTGGTGGCGGATCTCCGCCGGATCTGCCGTAAGCAGCTGACGCACCAGACGCGCGATCTGCCCTCCCTTTGTCGTCTCCGGCGTCTCCGGATCATGCCGCGTGGCAAGACGGCGCCAGGAACAGCTTGTGAGATCAGCCAGAAGGGCAATCGCTCCGGCAAGACGCGCGCCGCCAGTTCTTTCACCCAGCTCTTCCAGCATGGCGCCAAAGCGCAATGCCTGCTCGCCCAAAAATTCGAGACCGTGACGGGACTCTGCAAGCAGCCGCGTTAGCCCGGCCAGCTCAGGACAAAGACCGATCAGACCGTCAATCCAGCTTTGGCTGAATTGCAGCACGACATCACGGCCTGCCATCACCTCTCCCTCACCGAGCGGGCTGAACCAGGCATGGGGCAGATCCGGCCCGACGAGAACCAGCTGTCGCGCCTCAAACGGGCCGATATGATCACCAATCATGACACGACCTGCGCCATGCGTGATCAGGTGAAGTTCGTATTCCGGATGATAATTCCAGCGGGCAATCGGCGCGGGATAATTATGGCGATGCCAACGAAAACTCTCGACCTTCTGTTCGGGAAACAGCTCCAGAATGGCGGGAATGCGCCCGCCACGTCGCCTGTCATTCCTGTGTTCACGGGTCGCCACCATAGATGCTGCCCCTCCCCGCAGTGCGTCAGAGCGTGATCTGGATTTTCACGTCATCAGGACGCCCCTCAGCCGCTCTTTCGAACGCCGCCACGCCTTCCTGAAAAGGAAAACTGGCCGAAACGAGTGGTTTGAGATCGATACTGCCTGACGCGATCAGCGCAATCGCCCGGTCATAGACATGGGCGTAGCGGAAGATCGTCTCTATCGTCAGTTCCTTGGCCTGGGCTGCCACGATATCGAACGCGACCTTCTTTGGCGGCATACCGACCAGAACCAGACGCCCACCGGGGCGGGTGCAGTCGAGCGCATCCTGATAGGCGCCTTCGAAGCCGCTCGCCTCGAATGTGACATCCACTCCCCAACCTGCCCCACAATACGCGCCGATCATTGCAGCAGGACTGCCTTCGCCAAGATTGATGGGCACGATATTGGGATATGCTCCGGCTATGGCCAGTTTCGGGGCAGAATAATCGCTGATGAAAACGCGGCTTGCCCCTGAGGCCAGAGCGGCAAGCGCCGTCATGATACCGATCGGCCCTGCCCCGGTTACAAGACAGACATCCCCCGGCTGCAAACGGGCCTTGACGCAGGCATGAACCCCGACGGCGAGAGGCTCCACCATCGCCCCTTCGGCAAAGCTTACCTGATCGGGCAGTTTGAAAGTGTAGGCCGCCGGATGAACGACCGAGGGGGTCAGACAGCCATGCACAGGGGGTGTTGCCCAGAAGCGCACGGCAGGATCGATATTATAATGACCGATGCGTGTGGCACGTGAATGCGGGTCGGGAATACCCGGCTCCATGCAGACACGATCACCGACTCTGAGATCCGTCACGGCAGAACCGATCTCGGTGATCGTCCCTGAAGCCTCATGACCCAGGACCATGGGCTCACGCACGACAAAAGGGCCTATGGCACCATGGGTGAAATAATGCACGTCGCTGCCACAGATACCGACCGTATGGATGGCAATACGCACATCATCCGGGCCCAGCGCCTCGTCGAGCGCGATTTCCCGCAGTGACAGAACACCGCGCTCTTCAAGAACCAGGGCCTGTGCCATTGTGCCGTTTCCCTTTCAGAGACGCCTGAAGAACCCTCTCTTCAAGCGACTTCTGTTAGATATAACGACTATATCTCATAAAATAGGTTGGTTCTTAACAAAAACCGATGATTTTTTGCGTTCGCAGAACACTACTATGTGAATGTGGGTCCGGATTGTCGGGCGGCGGACGCATCCCCCACCCGACCTTGTCAGAACTGCGCGGCTATCGTGCCGAAAAACTCCCGTGGGGCCGCCACAAAGAGATT
Organism: Asaia spathodeae NBRC 105894; assembly: GCF_025994195.1. Taxonomy (NCBI): domain Bacteria; kingdom Pseudomonadati; phylum Pseudomonadota; class Alphaproteobacteria; order Acetobacterales; family Acetobacteraceae; genus Asaia; species Asaia spathodeae. The sequence goes on from NZ_BAPY01000005.1 coordinate 434,591, forward strand.
GGCATTATCGTCTCCGGAAACGGAGGCGGCGCCATAGACGCCACCGATATAGTCGCTGTTGAACAGGTTGGTGACGCCAACCGACAATTTCATGCCACGCGCGAACAGGATCTTGCCGAAATCGTAGCTGGCATTGATATTGGACGTCCAATAGGCCGGAATATATTCATCATTCGTATAGGTCATGGCACGACGGCTGGTATAGGTCGTGTTGAAATTGAAGCTGGCGTGACGCCATGTATAGGTCAAGTTCGCCTTGTACATGAATTTCGGATAATAGACTTGGTGCTTTCCCTTTATGCTGATTGTCGTGCCATTATAAGGCAGGGCTGAATCCTCATAGGTTGCGTTATTCCAGCTGAAGCTGTTCGTGATTTCTAGCCCCTTGAACGGACGTATCGTGCCCAGAACATCGGCACCGTTCATGGTCTCGTGCCCGACATTGAGAAAGGCGGCATAGACATTATTGGTCGGGCCGCTGGTGATCGCCGCAAGGCGATTGATATAATCCGTGTGATAGAAATCGGCGCTGCCGGAAAAAAATTCCGAATTGAAGCGATAGCCAATCACGTAATTCCAGGTGCGCTCGGGCTTGAGTGTTTTCTTGCTGGCATCAAACACCGATTGTGCCGGGTTGGCTGACGAGCCCAGCCCACCCCAGGGATTGCCAGATCCCGATTGCGCCCCGAAATCATAGGCGCGCATGTTTTCGGCGATATCCCAATAAAGCTCATGATGATTCCCGAAATGCCAGTCCCAGTTGAAATGCGGCAGAAACGCATTCGACGCGGTAAGGCTGCCTGAGGCCGGATGGCTGTAATAGGTGCCCCAGCTATCGGCGAGCGCGCCGGTCTGGTCGAAGCTCGTCCCGCCATGCGTCGTCTGGGTGAGCGATTTGAATCCGCCCGTAAGGGTCATGCCTTTGGTGAGGTGCCAGACATCCTGGATATAGAACTGGAACGTGTTGGTATTGAATGAATCGGCATACCAGGTGGTCGCCTGATAGGCATAATAATCGCTCTTAGAATTATGCGCCGCATCCTGCCCGTCCTCGTACAAACGCATCGGATAATTGAAGCGGTCATTCTCATACCAGAGGCCGGTCTGGATGGTGTGGTGACGCAGCTTGATGTCGAAGCTCTGGGTCATGCCAAGCCGACGCACATCAGGGTGCCCCGCCTGATCGGCCATCAACACGCCCGAATTTGGTGAAATCAGGAAGGGGTTGGTGCCCTGATAGACGCCGTTGGAAATATGGCCATAGGCCAATGTGTGCGAGGTGATATTGGAAGCCAGATCGAAATCACCCCGAACCGCCGAGAGATAATTGCGCTGCTCCTGCGTGCCGTCATAGGCAAAATCCCCCACCTCGTCATTGGTGATCCCGGCGGGTAGTCCGGGCGGGATACCGCCGTTCTGGGCATAATAGGCGTATTGCTTGGCCTTTTCATAATCGGGCTTGAGATAGGTCGTGTTGCGCCCCAGCAGGCGCCACATGTTTTTGGTAAGGCTCATGAAATTATACTGGTCGAAATTGGAATAATCGAAGATCGCCGTGATTTTCCCGTGCTCTCCAACGGGCTGCACAAGCTTGAAATTGGCCTGATGCTCCTGCTGGTCACCAAAACCTTTCCAAAGATCCTGAGCCGTACGTGCATAGGAGGCGTAGAATTTCGTGCCGGTCGCATTCAGGATGCCGCTGTCGGCGCGGGCAAAGGTGCGAAACAGGTCGAAGCTGCCGAAGGTCTGGCTGACTCGCCCGCCCGCCTTGTCCTGCGGATCATCCGTCGTGAAGGTAATCGCACCCCCGAGCGTCTGGGCAGAGGGCATTTCCACCGCGCCTGCGCCTTGCGTGAGCGTCATGCCGGCGATGTTTTCCTGAATCGCCATCTGGTCGACGCCCAGACCGTTCCAGTTATGAAAGCCCTGCGTACCCATCGGAATACCGTCCATGGAAACGCCAAGCTGCGACTGGTTGAAGCCACGGATATAGAGCGTGTTCGCGACTGTATCGAGACCGAACGCATCGTCCGACGCAAAATTGGCGCCCGGTGTCGTAAGCGCCAGGATCTGCATGGGGCTCGTGCCAGCGGTAAAATGATCCATCGTCTGGCGTGTGACCATTTCTGTCGCACCGTGAGAGGCAATGCGATGGGCAGAGATCACCATGGCCTCGCCAGAGCGGGCCTCGACATCGTGCCTCGGCACATGACGGGTATGCGTTCCCGGTTCACTCCCTCTGGGGGCGGTGTGGTGACGCGCCTTTTTTGCAGTATCTGCCGAAACTGAGTTCTGTTTGCCGACTGGTTTCGCCTCAGCTGCTGCAGATCGCGACAAGGCAAGCTGAAAAACGCAGTAAAGGGCAGAAGCACAGATCAGGATCTGCCTTGCGTTCGGGGCTCGTCGCCCCTTGCCATCATGATGCATATCGAGCTGACCTCCGCACATTTTGTTCCGATACAGGAATGATGCCGTATCGTTATCATTACGCTAAATATGACAAAGTATGGATGCAAGAACCGTTACATATCCCGGCTGAGAGGGGCCTGTAATCGGATTGAAGGCATTGAACTGCCCAAAACGGGCAAAGACCGATTTGGCGCTGCTGCAATCTCAAGCCTATGCTGCCCCTTCCTGAAGAGAGATAAGGAAGATCTGCATGGCCAAGCGCCCCACCGCCCCCGGTTTGAGCCGACGCACGGCACTTGCTTCGCTGCTCGCCACTGGTGGAGGCGTCGTGGGTCTGTCGATCGCGCAGGCGTCTGAGCCCGGCCCCCAGGCTCCGCCGCGCGCACCCGAGGGCGAGCGCAAGTCAGAGCCCAATGCCTCTCACCCCTCACCCGCTGACCAGCCGGATGTGACCTCGCATCCGGTCATTCGCACACAGGCCGACGCGCTTTATCGCCCTACTATCCATTACTCGCCCGAACGCGGCTTCATGAATGACCCGAATGGACTGATCCATGACGGCACGGTCTATCATCTCTATTATCAATATGACCCCTTTGCCCCCTATGCCGGGCGCGTTCACTGGGGCCATGCGACGAGCACCGATCTTCTGGGATGGGAAGATCAGCCCATAGCCCTGAGCGAAACGCCAGAGGGCGAGGCTTTCACGGGTTGCGCCGTGCTGGACGCCCAGAACACATCCAGCCTCTTTCCTTCAGGCAAAGGCGGTCTCGTAGCGCTCTATACGCGGGCAACCCCGAAAAAACAGACGCAGTTTCTCGCGATCAGCGATGACCAGGGCAAGAGCTTCAAGGATATCGCGCATAACCCGGTGCTCGACATCGGCAGCAATTCCTTTCGTGACCCCAAGGTGATCTTTCACAAGCCCACCGGCCAATGGGTCATGGTCGTGGCCAAGGCTCGCCTGCATCAGATCGCGTTCTACGCCTCGACCGACCTGCAGCATTGGACCCACACCAGCGATTTTGGCCCTTCGGGACTGTTCGGTGTCGATTATGAATGCCCCAACCTGATCGAGATCCCCATTGAGGGTGGCGGGTCGCGCTGGGTTCTGTTCATCTCGGTCAATCCCGGCGCTCCGACGGGTGGCAGCACGACCCAGTATTTTGTGGGTACTTTCGATGGCAGTCGCTTCACGCCGGACGACACGGTGATCGGCCTGACCGATTTCGCCAAGGATGCCTATGCCCTTCAGTGCTATGAGAACATGCCGGGCAATGAGGCTGTCTCCATCGCCTGGCTGGGCAACTGGCAATATTGCCAGGAACTGCCGACCCAGAGCTGGCGCGGCTGCATGACACTGCCACGGCTCATGACATTACGGCACGACTCAGCAGGGTGGCTGCGTCTGGCGCAAGCACCGAGAGGGCTCGAAGCCCTGCGCGAGGCGCCTATCCCCTTCGCCTGCCCGAAACTGGCTGCCGGGGCGAGCGCCTCTGTGCCGCTACCGCTTGGCACCGCGCTGGAACTGACGCTCAGTGTCACGGTCGATCAGATGACCCCCGATCTGCCGCTGGGCGACAAGGGACGTACCGGGCGCTTTGTCATCGTGTTCGGCAATGATCTGAGTGAGAATCTGACCATCGGCTTCGATGCTTTCAGCGGGCAGCTCTGGATAGACAGAGGCGACCTCAATGGCTTCAAGCAGCCTTTCTTTACCGGTCAGTTTTCAACCGCCCTCAACCCCGATGACCGCAATTTCGATGTCAGGATCGTGCTGGACGCCTGCACGCTCGAAGTTTTTGCCAATGGCGGTCTTTCGGTTGGCACCGCCCTGCTCTTCCCCGCCAACCCGCTGAGCTTTCTCAAGCTCGAAGCGACGGGCGCCGGGGCGACGATCGAGACCCTGAGCTTCTATCGCCTCAAGAAAGTCATGCCGCGTGAGACAGCGTTGTGATAAGGCCGCAATCCTGATGGTTCCAAGCGGAGTATCCTGACCTGATGTCTTTTACGACCTGCCTTTTTGTCATGCTCGGTGGTGCGCTGGGCACGCTGGGACGCTATCTGGTGACGCTCGCAACAGCACCCTATAGCCGCGCCATGCCTTGGGGAACGATCCTTGCCATCAATACGGTCGGGTCATTCATCATCGGGTTTTTTGGAACACTGACCCTGGCGCATGGGCGCTTTCCTGTCTCTGAAAACATGCGCCTGTTCGTGATGGTTGGTATCTGCGGCGGTTATACGACGTTTTCGTCGTTCAGCCTGCAGACCCTCGATCTGTTGCGTGCTGATGCCTGGGGGCGGGCGATGCTCAATATCGCGCTCTCTGCTCTGCTTTGCCTCGGTGCCGTTTCGCTCGGCCATCAGGCCGCCTCGAAACTCAATGCAGGCGCCTTCCAGATCGCGCAGAACGAAACCGAAGAAGACGCCTGAGTTCTGTCAGGCCGAGAGCGCCTCGAAACGCGCCGTCTGCTCATCGCAGCGATAGAAATCGGCCATCGGGTAAGGCTGGCGCGCAAGTGTCGTGACGGCATTGATGACGCGATCGACCTTTTCATCGCTCATCAGCACGCTGAAATTCAGTCGCGTCCAGCCCGGCTTTTCGATTTCCTGCCCCGAGAGAATGGCCTGACGCAGCAGGGCTGAAGCAGGGGCATCGATCGAAAGCAGGCGATGGGCATAAGGCCCGGCGCAGGCGCAGCCGCCTCGCGCCTGAATGCCGTAGCAATCAGACAGGAGCCGCGTGAAGAGCTGCTGATGCACATAGCCACCACGCTGGCGATCGCGAATGCGCATTGAGAAGATCGGGAGTGCCGGCGCATCTTTCGCCGTACCGATCAGCTCGATTTCAGGGACAGAGCGCCACGCATCAAGCGCACGCTGACGCAGGGTGGCGTGACGGGCATCCATGAAATCCTGCCCGATGGCCTCTTTGACCAGAAACGCCAGAGCGGCGCGGATATCGCCCACGACATTGGGTGTCCCGGCTTCTTCACGATCGCTGATGCAGGCAGAATAGTCATGCCCCCATGGCGAGACGAAACGCACCGTTCCGCCCCCCGGCAGGCTGGGGCGCGTGATGGCTACTGCCGCATCTCGTACGATCATCACACCCGAAGCGCCCGGCCCGCCGATGAATTTATGAGGCGAAATGACAACCGCGTCTTTCTGAGCCTCGGTTCCAGCCTTCATGTCGATGGCGAGATAGGGGGCGCCTCCGGCATAATCCCAGACCGAGCGGGCGCCATGAGCATTGAGCAGACGCGTCACGGCCTCCACGTCTGTCAGGATGCCCGTCACATTCGAGGCAGCCGAAAAAGCGCCGACGACGAGACGCCCCGGCTTGACCGCTGCCAGAACCCTTTCAAGGCTTTCAAGATCGGGACCGCCTTTTGGTCCTTCCTCGATCTCGATGATCTCGGCCCCGCTCTCACGCCAGGGCAGGATATTGGAATGATGCTCATAGGGGCCGATCAGCACGAGCGGGGTTTCACCCGCTGCGATCGCTGCGCCGATGCCCATGAGACTGACCAGACGGTTGATTCCGGATGTGGCGCCCGAGCCCGTGAAGACCACGCTGAAGCCTGCAGGCGCCTGACAGAGCCGGGCGATCTGGGCGCGCGCCGAAGCGCGCAGACGGGTCATCATGCGGCCGCAATAGGACGCCTGGGTGTGACTATTGGCGTAATAGGGCAGCACCTGCGTGAGCATGAAGTTCTCGACCTGCAGAAGGGCCCGCCCCGATGCGACGTAATCGGCATAGAGCAAAGGATGATCGCCGAACGGTCCGGGCACCGGCACCCCCTCACCAATCACGCCCTTGCGCAGCGCCTCGAACCCCTCGGGCATGCTCAGGGAATGGGCGAAATCGGCAAGACAGGTCTCGGGAGTGAACATGAACGCGGCTCCAAGTGGCAGTGCGGAAAGATTACTGCGACTCCCCTGCGAAAACTCCTCCTATTTCCTCACGATACGCGGTATCTTTCTATCAAATGATCTGTTTTCAGAGGTTTTATGGATCAAATCGATAAGGCGATCCTGCGCACGCTGCAGAACGATGCCTCGCTCTCGCAGCGCGAACTGGCCGACAAGGTTGGGCTGTCGCAAAATGCCTGCTGGCGCCGCCTCAACCAGCTAAGGGCTGAAGGGGTCATTCAGGGCGAGACGATACGCCTCTCCCAGGAGGCGATCGGTCTTGGCGTGACGGTGTTCGTGATGGTGCGCACGCGCTATCATTCGCGCGAATGGCTCGGCCAGTTTCGCGAGGCCATTCTCTCGATTCCGCATATCGTCGATTTCCACCGACTGGCGGGGGATTACGACTATATGCTCAAGATCGTCGCAAAGGACATGAATGCCTTTGACACGATCTATCAGACCCTGATCGGCAAGGTCGAACTCGATACAGTGACCTCCTATCTCTCGATGGAGGCCATCGCCAATAACAGGGATATGCCTGTCTGAAACTCAAGGGCGGCCACACATGGCCGCCGCCCTTATTTGATCAGTTGGCCTCGGGCTGGGTGATCAGTTCGAACAGCAGAACCGATCGGCCTGTAACCGTATAGACCTTCTCCTGCGCGAAAAGCTCCTGCTCGAGCGTGTCGCCGTCATCCGGCCGGTTGGTATCGAGAAGCAGCTTCCACTCCTCCCCTTCCGCCTTGGGCAGGGTGAACTGCACCACGTCATGCCAGCTGTTGAGAATGAGCAGCAGGGTCGCATCGGCGCCACGGCGCATGATGCCGCTCGGCTGGGCGCGCCCGTCGAGCATAAGACCGAAACACTGGGCCTGTGACCATTCATCCTGCTGCATCACGCCACCCGAGGCGCTGATCCAGCTCAATTCCTTTACATCGAGATCGGGGTTGTAAGCCTCGGTCAGGAAACGCGAGCGGCGCAGAATGGGGAAACGCCGACGCAGGGCCAGAAGCCGCGTGGTGAATTTGGAGAGCCGTGCACCCTCTTCACTAATGCTCCAGTTGACCCATGAAATGTCGTTGTTCTGGCAATAGGCATTGTTATTGCCCCCCTGGGTACGACCGAACTCGTCACCGGCCAGAATCATCGGCGTTCCCTGCGAGAAGATCAGGGTGGCGAGCATGTTCCGGCACTGACGCCAGCGTACCGCATTGATCTCTGCGTCGTCTGTCTGCCCTTCGACGCCGTAATTATAGGACCGATTATCAGAGGTACCGTCCTTGTTATCCTCGCCATTCGCCTCGTTGTGCTTCTCGTTATAGGAGACGCAATCGAGCAGAGTGAACCCGTCATGCGCCGTGATGAAGTTCACACTCGCCCAGGCCTGCCGACCCGAATGGTTGAACATGTCCGGGCTGCCCAGCAGACGGGGCGCGAGCACATCGGCCTTGGCCTCGCCACGCCAGAAATCGCGCACCGTATCGCGGAACTTGTCATTCCACTCTGCCCAGCCCGGCGGGAAATGCCCCACCTGATATCCGCCAGGGCCGATATCCCATGGCTCGGCGATCATCTTCAGATGCGTCAGGGTCGGATCCTGACGGCAGATCCTGAGAAAGCCTGACTCACTGTCAAAGCCATCGAGCTCGCGCGCCAGAATCGTGCCGAGGTCGAACCGGAACCCGTCAACACCGATCTCGTTCGCCCAGTAACGAAGGCTGTCTGCAACGAACTGTATTGGCGCCAGTTTGGTCAGGTTAAACGTATTACCCGTGCCGGTATCATTAATATAGAATCGTTTATTTTCCGGCATGAGCCGGTAATAGGAAGCATTGTCGAGTCCCTTGAACGACAGGGTCGGGCCAAGCTCGTTGCCCTCTGCCGTGTGGTTATAGACAACGTCCATGATCACTTCGATGCCCGCCTCATGATAGGCCGCCACCATGCGGCGCACCTCTGAGAGCGCATCATCCTGATCAGCCGCATAGCGCGTATCAGGCGAGAAATAGCCGATCGTGTTATAGCCCCAGTAATTGGTCAGGCCCTTATCCACGAGATATTCGTCAGCCACGAAGCTCTGGATCGGCAGCAGTTCGATGGTGGTGACACCAAGCGATTTCAGGTGCTCGATGACGTGACGGTTGCCCAGTCCGGCATAGGTACCCCGCAGCCTGCGAGGCACGCGCGGATGGTTGAGGGTGTAGCCGCGCACATGGGTCTCATAGACCACAGTGTCGGTCCAGCGCGTCTTAAGCGGGCGGAGATTCTGCGCGGCCGGATCGGTGATGACGCATTTGGGCATAAAAGCCGCGCTGTCACGATCATCGAAGCTCAGATCCTTGTCGGCATGACCGAGCTGATAGCCGAAAAGCGCAGGATTCCAGGTGATTTCGCCGAAATGCTCGCGCGCATACGGGTCAAGCAGCAGCTTGTTGGGGTTGAAGCGATGCCCCTCATTCGGCTCATAGGGACCATGCACGCGGTAACCATAGAGCTGCCCCGGGCGCAGGTCGGGAACCCAGCCATGGAAAACCTGATCGGTGTATTCCGGCAATCTGATCCGGTCGGTTTCCTTCTCTCCGTTCTGGTCGAACAAACAGATCTCGACCGCCTCGGCATTGGCAGAGAAAACCGCGAAATTGACGCCCTTGCCATCATAGACTGCGCCGCGTTCCGTCGGGCTTCCCTCTTTCAGGCGTTTTTCAAAAGAATCACTCATAGGTTTCTTTCCATCCTGACCCGATATCCCAGCGTTTTCGCAATCCTGGCTGGGATAACGAGACGCCTAACGGCGCAGGCAGGAGAAAGGGCTGATAACATAAACGCGAGGTGATAACGATTTTAGCTTCCCGGCGTTTCACAAGTAATACCATTATCTCGGTGCCGTCATTTCTTGCGGCTTCCTGTAAAAAACGAGGCCCGCCATGCCTACAGACCAGATCGTTGCACTTCCAACGGATCTGCAGCTCCTTTCAGTCACGGCGGAAATGTTTCCGTTCGTGAAAACGGGCGGGCTGGGTGATGTCGCGGCCTCACTCCCGACGGCGCTGCGCCATCATGGTGTGCGTACGCGCACCATCCTGCCTGGCTATCCGTCTGTGTTGTCGGCCCTCACCAACAAAACGCAGGCCTATGTCTTTCAGGACATGCTTGGTTATCGCGCTACGGTGTGGGAAGGCGCAGCCCATGGTCACCATCTTTATGTTGTCGACGTACCCGAACTCTATGAACGGTCTGGCGGCCCTTATCTGGGGCCGGATGGCCGCGACTGGGCCGATAACGACATGCGTTTCGCCGTACTCTCAAGAGTAGCGGCCTGCATCGCACAGGGTTGTCTTGCTCAATGGTGCCCTGATGTCGTCATGACCCATGACTGGCAAGCTGGGCTGGTTTCTGCCTATCTTCGTTATGACGAGCGTCCGGCGCCGCCTGTGGCTCACGTGATTCACAACATGGCGTTCCAGGGTCTGTTTCCACGTGAAATTCTATCCCGCATCGGGCTGCCCGAGCATGCTTTCACCCTCGATGGCGTCGAATTCTACGGCAAAATCGGATACCTCAAGGCGGGGCTGCAGATTGCCGACCGCCTGATCACCGTCTCTCCAACCTATGCTGAAGAGATCCAGACCGCGGAAAACGGCATGGGCCTTGAAGGCCTATTGAGCAGCCGTGCTGCCGATCTACACGGCATTCTCAACGGGATTGATTTGCATGACTGGAACTCATTGACAGACCCTGCGGTTATTTTCCCCTATGCCATAGGCGATATCGCGGGGCGGCGAGCCAATAAGAGGGTCTTTCAGGCTGAGTTCGGTCTACCTCAGGACCCGAATGCCATGCTGCTGGGGATCGTCAGCCGCCTGACCCGACAGAAAGGGGTCGATATCCTTGCCGAAATCGCCCCGCGCCTTTTCAAGACCAATATCCAGCTTGCCGTGGTGGGGGTGGGCGATGCCGACATCATGCAGTCATTCCGTGCGCTGCAGCTTGCCTATCCACGTAATCTGGTCTGCCATCTGCGCTATGACGAGCTTCTCGGTCATCGCCTCCACTCCGCCGTGGATGCCTCACTCATTCCGTCGCGCTTCGAACCGTGCGGTCTGACCCAGCTTCACGCACTGCGCTATGGCTCGGTTCCCATCGCCGCCCGTGTTGGCGGCCTGACCGATACGATCGTCGATGCCAATACCGCAGCCATCGAGGAGGGTGTCGCCAATGGCATCCTCTTCGCCCCGACGCAGGGCGACGCTCTCTATCGGGCGATCAAGCACGGCAAGAAACTATTCAAACAGAAGTCGATCTGGGCTCGTTTGCAGCGCAATGGCTCGCTGCATGATGTCTCCTGGCACGGAAAGGCGGCGCATTACGCGCGGCTTCTTCTGGAAATGGCAGGGCGCGCCCCGGCCTGGAGCATCGGTGAAGGCGAAATTGCCCCAAGACTGAGCGATATGGGTATGCCTCTCTCTCCGAATGCCTCCTTCACGCGGACGGCAAGAATGCCTCAAAGCCGCCCGCGCAATCCCGGCCTCGGCAAAACGGATCTGCCCCGTTTTGGCACAACGTCCTGACACGATTTCTCACTCTGAGGCGAAACGCAGTTCTCCATGACCGAAACCGACATGGCTTTGACGCCACAAAAAGCTCTCAAGCCTCAGGAGAGAGTTCTGATCGACGAGATCGTCGAAGGGCGCATTCATGACCCCTTTTCCTATCTCGGCCGACACCGCGCAGGACGCAGCGGCGTCGTGCGTGTCTTCTATCCTGATGCCGTCGAAGTGCGTCTCGTCGCTGAGCGCAAAGGCAAGCCTTCGCTCGAGAAGAAAATGGACCGCATCGACGAGCGCGGCATTTATACCGCCTCGATAAGCGCTCAGTCGACGCGCTACAGCCTGCGGATTTTATGGGCCGATGGTTGGCAGGAGACATACGACCCGTACAGCTTTGGCACACTGATCGGCGATCTTGATCTGTATCTTTTCGCCGAAGGAAACCATCGCGATATCGATCAGATCATGGGCGCGCATATCTGCGAGATCGACGGGGTTTCAGGAGTACGATTTAGCGTCTGGGCGCCTAATGCCCACCGTGTTTCGGTCGTCGGTGACTTCAATATCTGGGACGGGCGTCGTCATCCGATGCGCCTGCGGCACAGCGCCGGTATCTGGGAATTATTCGTGCCAGGCATCGGCTCCGGCGAACGCTACAAGTTCGAGATCATGGCGCAGGGGGGCGTGATCCTGCCTGCCAAGGCCGACCCCTATGCCCGTTATGCCGAACTGCCACCGGCGACTGCATCTATCGTTGCACCACCGCTGGAACATGACTGGCATGATCAGGAATGGATGGCGAAACGCGCTGAGAGACAGGCCCTGGGGGCGCCAATCTCGATCTATGAGTTGCATGTGCCCTCATGGCAGCGCCGCAACAGCCCGACAGGCTATATCAGCTGGAACGATCTGGGCGATCAGCTCATCCCCTATATCACCGAGCTGGGTTTCACCCATATCGAGCTGATGCCCATCACCGAATATCCTTTTTCGGGGTCCTGGGGTTATCAGCCGCTCAGCATGTACGCGCCCACCTCACGCCACGGCACGCCCGCCGAGTTCGCCCGTTTTGTCGATCGCTGCCATCAGGCCAATATCGGTGTGATCATGGACTGGGTGCCTGCCCATTTTCCGTCCGACGCCCACGGGCTGGCTCTTTTTGACGGGACCCATCTCTACGAACATTCAGATCCGAAAGAAGGCTATCATCAGGACTGGCACACCCTGATCTATAATTTCGGTCGTACCGAAGTGCGCAATTTCCTCACGGGCAGCGCACTCTACTGGCTAAGAAACTTCCATCTGGATGGACTGCGTGTCGATGCCGTCGCCTCGATGCTGTATCGGGATTACAGCCGCAAGGATGGCGAGTGGTGCCCCAATATCTATGGCGGGCGTGAAAATCTTGAAGCGGTTAGCTTCATGCGCGAGCTATCGGGCATCGTCCGGGATTATTGTCGGGATGCTGCTCTCATCGCTGAGGAATCCACAGCCTGGCCGGGCGTCACATCTCCTCCCGAAGTGGGGGGGCTTGGCTTCCGTTTCAAATGGAACATGGGCTGGATGCATGACACGCTGCGCTACATGCAGCAGGACCCGCTCTGGCGGCGCTATCATGGCTCGGACATCACCTTCGGGATGGTCTACGCCTATTCCGAGCATTTCGTACTTCCCCTGTCTCATGACGAGGTGGTGCATGGCAAAGGCTCCCTTTTGTCACGCATGCCGGGCGATGACTGGCGTCGTCATGCGAATCTGCGCGCCTATTATGCGTTGATGTGGGCCTATCCCGGCAAGAAGCTGCTTTTCATGGGCGGCGAGTTCGCCCAGTGGGAAGAATGGCATAATGACCGCGAGCTGGCCTGGCACAGAATGCACGACACGCTGGGGCGCGGCGTGTACGACACGGTGCGCACGCTCAACGCGCTTTATCAGCATGAACCTGCGCTTTCCGCCCGTGATTTCGATCACGATGGTTTCCGCTGGATCATTGCTGACGACACCGAAAACACTGTTTTCGCGTGGCTGCGTGAAGCGCCCGACGCCCCCCCTGTTCTCGTCGTGTGCAACATGACGCCAGTGGTGCACCACGAATACCGCATTGGTGTACCTTTTGGCGGTGAGTGGGAAGAGCGCCTCAATACAGACCGCACGGAGTTCGGCGGTTCGGGCATCGGCCTCGAAAAACCCATCTTTGCAAAGCAGGAATCTGCTCATGGGATGGAACATTCTCTCGTTCTGACACTTCCTCCCCTCGCAGTGCTCTATCTTACCCCCAAGCGACGCTGAGTTTCCCTCAGCAGGAAGGCACCGATGCAGAAAGATTTCTTCTACCAGACCCGGTTCGGTGCCAATCTTCAGAGCGACGGAACGACACGTTTCTCGCTCTGGGCGCCTTCGTGCCAGGCGGTCTCTCTTGAAATCGAAAATGACACGCCGCGTGCCATGGCGCGCGACGAGGAAGGCACTTTCACTCTTGTGACAGAGTGCCCGTCAGGCGCGCGCTACCGCTATCGGGTGCGCGATGATCTAGCCGTCCCGGACCCCGCCAGCAAAAGCCAGCCGGAGGGCGTTCACGGCCCGAGCGTCGTCACCGCACCCGCAGAGTATGCCTGGCAGACGCCACAATGGCAGGGACGCCCTTGGTGTGAAGCTGTCATTTACGAACTTCATGCAGGGCTGCTCGGTGGCTTCGAGGGCGTGCGCAACCGGCTGGACGAGCTCAAGACACTTGGCATTACTGCCATAGAGATCATGCCGATCAACAGCTTCGGCGGCACACGGAACTGGGGGTACGATGGCGTTCTGCCCTACGCCCCCACCAATGCCTATGGCGAGCCCGATGACCTCAAGCGACTTATCGATACCGCGCATCATAAAGGCCTGATGGTCATTCTCGACGTGGTCTACAACCATTTCGGCCCTGACGGTAATTTCCTGCACGACTACGCAAAGGATTTTTTCGACCACGAGAATAATTCCACCTGGGGCACAGGCATCGCTTTTGCCAAACCACAGGTGGCCGATTTTTTCATCGATAATGTGCTCTACTGGCTGATGGAATTCCGCTTCGACGGGGTTCGTATCGACGCCGCCTCGGCGATCACCGACCATGCCTGGTTCGGCAAACTGCGCGAGCGCGTTGCCTCGCAAGTCGAACAGGGGCGCCATGTCCATCTGATTCTCGAAAACGAGAACAACGATGCGGGCCTGCTGCGCGACGGCTTTACCGCCCAGTGGAATGATGACGGGCATAATGTGCTGCATGTCATGCTCACGGGTGAGACCGAGGGCTATTACGAGATGTTTGCCGAACACCCAACACGCATACTGGCCCGGGTCCTGCATGAGGGTTTCGCCTATCAGGGCGAGATCAACCCCTATTCCGGCAAAAAGCGTGGCATGCCGAGCGGTGATCTGCCCGCATCGAAATTCATCCTCTTCCTGCAGAACCACGATCAGACGGGCAATCGCGCTCTGGGTGAGCGCCTGATTTCGCTTGCCTCGCCCGATGCGCTGCACGCTGCCTTTGCGCTTTTGCTTCTGAGCCCGATGGTACCCATGCTGTTCATGGGAGAAGAATGGGGATGTCGTTCGCCCTTTCTCTTCTTCTGCGATTTTCATGATGATCTCGCAGATGCCGTTCGCGAAGGCAGACGCAAGGAATTTGCGAAGTTCTCGGCGTTTCAGGATCCGGAAAAGCGTAAGACCATCCCTGACCCCAATGCGCTTTCGACCTTCGACACGTCACGGCCCGATCGGGAAGAGAGAAATACGCTTGAAGGCCGTATCTGGCTCGATCGTACGCGCAGCCTGCTGGCATTGCGCCAACGCTGGCTCGCACCGTATCTGACCCAGGCACATAGCCTGAATGCGACTGTCATAGGCGACAAATCCGTGCTTGCCCGGTGGAAACTCGACAACGGTGCCATCCTGACCATCGCCCTCAATCTCTCCGATCACGAAACATGCAGGATCAGTGAGCCGGGCAAGCTTCTCTATAGCTCTGCAACCAGACGAGCAGTAGAAGAACTTCCTCCTGGCAGTCTCGTCGCCGGTCTGGAGTAATGCACATGAACCCCCTCCCCCTTACCGCTACACTTCGACTGCAATTTCATCGCGAGTTCACTTTCGATCAGGCCATCCCTCTCGTTCCGTATTTCAGGAAGCTGGGGATAAGTCATATCTATGCTTCACCGCTTCTCGCTTCCACACCTGGCTCAATGCATGGCTATGATACGATCGACTGCCATCGCATCGACCCCGACCGCGGCGGCATAGAGGGGCTGCGCCGACTGGTGGCAAGGCTGCGTCAGGAAGGCATGGGGCTGATTCTCGACATCGTTCCCAATCATATGGGTGTCGGCCCCGATAATGGCTGGTGGATGGATGTTCTGCGTCTCGGCCAGCGCAGCGCTTATGCCCAGCATTTCGACATCGACTGGCGCCCGGCGGATGTGAGCCTGCATCACAAGGTGCTTCTCCCTTTCCTGGGGGCGCCCCTCGGTGACGTTATCCATTCAGGCGAGCTGACGCTCGGCTTCGACGCAGCCAGCCATCACGCGGTACTGCATTACAGCGATCAGCGTTTTCCGCTCTCGCCGGAAAGCGAGAAAACACTGCTCGAAGAGGCCGGTCACGACAATGGCCGTCCTGTCGACGCAGATTTTCCGAATTCCGCTGCAGGCGAAGCCGTTCTGGACCGCCTCAAGACATTGCTGGACCATCACACCAAGGCCGGGCGGGCGCGTCTGCGTACACTCCTCGATGCCCAGCATTACCGCCTTGCCTGGTGGCGCGTTGCCGGTGATCTCATCAACTGGCGGCGCTTTTTCGATGTGACCTCCCTCGTCGCGTTGCGTATGGACCAGCGTGTCGTTTTCGATGACGCGCATCGTCTGGTGTTCGATCTGTATCGCGAGGGGCTGATCGACGGATTGCGCGTCGATCATGTCGATGGTCTTGCCCGTCCGGCCGAATATTGCACACGCCTGCGCGCACGGCTGGATACATTGCGTCGCGAACGCCCTGAATCCTTGCAGGAGCAGGCGCCGTTCTTCGTCGAGAAAATACTGCAGCGAAACGAGATCCTCCCCCTCGAATGGCCCGTCACAGGAACGACCGGCTATGATTTTCTCGAGCAGGTCGATCTCCTGCTGCACCATCCCAAAGGTGAAACACCGATCACCGAACTCTGGTCGGCATTCGGCCCGGCCGATTTCGAGGAAGTCGAGCAGACCGCACGCCACGAGAAGCTCGACACCTCTTTCGTCGGCGAATTCGAAACCCTGGTCGCATTGCTTGCAAAGGAATTTCCGCAGGAGCGCGACCTCACACCCCATGCCCTTGGCGCAGCGTTGCGTGCGGTTCTGACCGCCTTTCCGGTCTATCGCAGCTATTTTGCCGATGGGGGCGATTCAGGCGCCGATTTCCGCGCAATCGATCGGGCGCGCCTTGCGGCCCAGCACATGCTGCCCGCCTATCAGCACAATATTCTCGACCAGATCTGTCAGTATCTTGCCGATGCACGCATCGATACAGCAGAGCGTCAGGACATTCTCGAGCGTTTCGAACATCTGACAGCACCGCTCACCGCAAAGGCAGGCGAAGACACGGCATTTTATCGCTATGCCCGTCTGCTCTCCCGTAATGATGTCGGTTGTAGCCCTGACCGGTTTGCCGCCTCAGTGCTCCAGTTTCACACATCGAACAAGGAGCGCCTTGCCACTCATCCTCAGGCATTGCTGACGACAGCAACCCATGACCACAAACGGGGTGAGGATGGCCGTGCGAGACTGATGGTGCTGAGCGAGCCTGAGGCCGAATGGCCGCATACAGCACGACACTGGCTGGCCCACACAGAATCCCTTCTCGAAAAGACCTCTCACGGTCCGTCACCGGTTCCGGCAGATGCCTATTTCATTTTCCAGACGCTGATTTCCTCGTGGCCGCTGGAAAAGAGCGAGATGGCTGCCTACCCGGAGCGACTGGAGGCCTATCTCACCAAGGCACTGCGGGAAGCAGGCGAGCGCACGGGATGGAGTACGCCCGACGAGGCCTATGAAGAGGCCTGTCTGACCTTTGCCAAGGCGTGCGTGGGGGGTGAGTTCAGCGAGGAACTCACCACCTATATCAATCGGCTGGAAAACAGCGCTGCCCTCAACAGCCTCTCCCAGACATTGCTGCGCATGACCAGCCCAGGGGTGCCGGATCTGTATCAGGGTCGAGAGGGGTGGGATTTCAGCCTCGTCGACCCCGATAACCGCCGCCCGGTCGATTACGCAAAACTGTCGCAGGATCTGGAGAAGGGCGAAGGTTTCGCTGAGAGTTGCCATCACTGGAAAACGGGACGCGCCAAGCAGGCCCTTATCGAGACAGTTCTGGGCCTACGGCTAAGGCAGCCAAATCTGTTCGAAGCCGGGCGGTATCTGCCTGTGGCTGTCACGGGACCGCTTTCAGAGCATGTGATAGCCTTTGAACGTGAAAGCCCCGAGGGGGCTTATCTGGTCATCGCACCGCGCCTGACCATGGCCCTCTCCCCCAATAATGATCTGAGCACCGTCCATTCCGGCTGGGCGGAGACTCATCTTGCGGTTGAGGGCGAATGGGAGAGTCTGCTCCACCAATACACGAGCACGAAGGGCGAGGCATTCTCTCTCGCCTATCTTGATCGTGCCGTACCAATCGATGTTCTCTTCAAAAAATAGACAACAAATCACCCGCGAGAGAAAAGGGGAGATGGGGCAACCCTCTCCCCTTTTTTGATGAGTCCGGTCCGGTTCCCGAGGCCGGGTGAAGAATGGCCCACAATCGGCCATCTGTTCCATTTCAGCATCATTTTGCATCAATGCGATTTTCGATCACCCGCATTAGAAACTGCCTCTCATAAGGTGGCGTTCTATCGCCCCATAGATGAGGTGACGCGTGCATATTCTCCATATTGCGCTTGGCGGCTGCCTCCGCGCTCCTCCTATCACCTATGGCATCACCCCCGATACCGGCGGCCATATTGCGTATGTGCTCGGGGCAGCTCTCGCTCAGGAGCGCTGCCCCGAGGTCGATCGGATTACTATCGTAACAAGACGGTTCAGCAATGAGCGTCTTGGCGCGGTTCATGATCAGGAAATCGAACCTGTTTCCGACAAGATCACGATTGTCAGATTAGGTGCGCCGGGTGGTCCCTATTGCGAAAAGGAGGCGCTCTCCGCCCAGCTCCCTGCGCTTTCATATGCCCTGCGGCGGCTTCTGGCCCGACCCGACTACCGCCCTGACGTCGCTCATGTGCATTTTGCAGATGCCGCGTCTCTTGCGCTCTCCGTGCCGAAAAGCGAGCGCATTCCGGTCGTCTATACGCCTCATGCGCTCGGTATCGACAAGCTCCACTCTGGCGGGGCGGCATCTCCGGCACTGTATGACAGGATTGCCCTTGAGACATGCGCCATTCGTGACACTGACGCCCTGATTGTCTCGACACGAGATGAGGCCGATTGCCAGATCCCACGCTACGGCGTCTCAACAGCGAGGGGAAAAACACACATTATCTCCCCTGGGGTTCCCGCTCTGAATGACGTGGATGCCGAACACGGCGCAGGCTTCCTAAAAGGGAAGCTGACGCATCCGGAGCGGCCCCTCATCCTTGCCATTGCGCGCCCTGTCGAGAAGAAAAATCTAGCTACCCTTGCGACGCTATACGCGCAGGACACAGCCCTTCAGCGCAAGGCCAATCTCGTTATTCTGAGCGGGCAACACACGCTTCTCCATCCGGGAACGGAAGAAGCCGGGGTCGTGTCAAAGCTCAAGCAGATGCGGGCCCGTTATAGTCTCGATGGCTGCTTCGCGCTTCCCTCCAGCCATAGCCCCGATGATGTCGCGGGGCTCTATCGGCATGCTGCCGCATCGGGGGGTGTTTTCGTCAATCCCGCACGTCATGAACCCTTCGGTCTGACCCTACTGGAGGCCGCATCAGCAGGCCTTCCTGTCATAGCCACAAACCAGGGTGGTCCGGTGGATATTCTCAACCGGCTTGGCCATGGCCTTCTTGTTTCACCTGACTCGCCAGACGCTCTGAGGCTGGCGCTTCATCGTCTGCTGGACAGGCCAGAACTCCGACAGCACCTCGCCACAGCGGCAAGACGCGCAGCCCCTCTGCTTGACTGGGAGGCTTATGCCCGCGCCTCGATCGCAGTCTACCGCTCGCTTGCCCGGAAAAAACACGATCTGGCGCCTCGCGGCTTTGCGACCGGTTCTGGCCTGCCCCTCATTGAACCCGGTCACGCCGCCCTTTCAGGAACCGTCATATGACCAGACCTATCGGTTATTTCGTCCATCATCAGGGGCGCGGGCATGCCGAGAGATGCCTGTCGATCATCAACGCATTGCCGTCGTCGCGACCGGTCACGATATTCTGCGCACGCGATGATCTTTTCCCCGCGCTGCCGGCTCATGCCGAGCTGATACGGATCCCGTCGCTCTTCGAGGCAGACGGACACGAAAATGAGGCGCTGGCAGACATTCCGACCCCGCGCACCGTTCACTGCGCGCCTCTGGGCTGGCCGGGGATACGCAAGGCAATGGGGCAGATCGTCGCATGGTTTGTCGAGGCCAATCCCGCTCTAATGATCTGCGACGTTTCGGCCGAAATCGCTCAGCTCAGCAGATTATGCAGCGTGCCTCATATCAAGATCCTCCAGCATGGTGATCGCGATGATGAGGGGCATCAGGCAGCGTATGACGGCGCGATTGGCGTGCTGGCACCGTTTTCCGGCAAGCTCGCCCAGCCTGAGTGGTGTGGCGCGCTGCGCAACCGGATTTTTTTTGCAGGCGGTCTTGGCAAGGCGGACAGCCTTCCGGAAAGGGAGGTCGCCCGCCGACGCCTTGGACTCGATGACACGCGCGAAATCATTCTTGTCATGGCAGGCGGAGGCGGCACCGGCTTCACCGCAGCCCCTATCGCCGTCGGCGCGCGCACAAGGCCTGAAGCGCTCTGGATAACGATCGGCCCCATGGCGCGCGACTGGCACGCTACGGAACCGGGCAATCTGGTCCATCATGGTTGGGTCGAGCAGGCCGCAGACTATATCGCCGCAGCTGACTGCATCATTGCCAGCACAGGCA
Source organism: Asaia spathodeae NBRC 105894 (assembly GCF_025994195.1). Classification (NCBI taxonomy): domain Bacteria; kingdom Pseudomonadati; phylum Pseudomonadota; class Alphaproteobacteria; order Acetobacterales; family Acetobacteraceae; genus Asaia; species Asaia spathodeae. The sequence goes on from NZ_BAPY01000005.1 coordinate 454,582, forward strand.
ATACAACCTGCCAGCAAATCCTGGCGGCTGGCAAACCCTGGCTCGCCGTGCCGGAATGGCGGTATTTCGACGAGCAGCATCGCAAGGCGGAATGCCTCGCCGCCGCCGGGATGGCGACCATTCGCCCGCATCTCCCCAGCTCCGCCCAGGCCTGGTCGCGCGCGCTGACCGAAACCTACAGCCGCCACACCCCTGAAACCCAGCGCGCCGCCATCGACGACCAGCCTGCAGAACGCACCGCGCTCTGGATCGAAGGCCTGATCGCCCGTTTCTGGAATGACCACCCCACCCCTGTCCGTGAGACTCTCCTTCCATGAAAACCCTGTCTGTTCTGACCCTCGCAAAAGGACGGCCCGCGCATCTGGTCAACATGATGCTCGGGCTCGCACGGCAGAGCGTTCTGCCACACGAGTTCATCATCGCGGTCATGCAGGACACGCTCTACGACAATCTGCCCGAGATGCCTTTTCCGGTAAGGCAGGTGAAAATCGATCCTCTTGCCCTGCGTCTATCGGCTGCCCGCAACCGCGCCGCGTCACTCGCCAGCGGCGAGGCACTGGTTTTTCTGGATATCGATTGCATCCCGGCCCCTGATTGCCTGAGAGACTATCAGAAAGGCCTCATAGAATGTGACGGGCTTCTGATGGGCGAAGTCATGTACCTCCCGGCAGGCGCATCCCGGCCGGGCTGGACATATGCCGGGTTCGAACAGAATTGTGCCCGACACTCCGACAGGCGCGGACCGCCAGCAGAAGGCGTTGAAATCTGCTCGGATTATCGCTGTTTCTGGTCATTGAATTTCGCCATACGACGGGACAGCTTCATGGCGTCGGGCGGCTTTGACGAAACCTATGTCGGCTATGGTGGTGAGGATACGGACTACGCCAAAGGCTTTACCCTCTCCGGCGGGATGCTGGGTTGGCTCAAAGGCGCGCTTGTCTATCACCAGCACCATGCCCATCACATGCCACCGGTGCATCATCTGGAGACGGTGGTCAAAAACGCAGAGCGTTTCGAGGGCAAATGGGGCTATCGCACTATGGGCCACTGGCTGCATGCCTTCCGTCTCATGGGTCTGATAGACGATACTGCAGGGCGCCCTATCCGCATTCTGCGCCAACCCGATGAGGCAGATTTTACCCTGACCGGGCAGCAGAGCCATCAGCCCTATGCCAATACAGCTTCGGTCATTCGCATCCTGGAAGAGCGCACCGCCCCCCTCACCCAGAGCCTTGCGGCAGAATGAGCCCTCTGCGCATTGCGCTCGTCGCGCATCCGCGTCACCCGATCGCAGAACCCTTCAAGGGCGGGATGGAAGCCCATAGTTTTCATCTCGCCAAAGGGCTGATCGCACGGGGGCACGATGTCACCCTGTTCGCGGCTGGTGACAGCGATGCGCGCTTTACGATCGATCCTGTTCTGGATGTCCATTACGATCGCGATTTCCCCTGGGAGAATGCCCGGCCTGACCCCAGGCTCTATCCTGTTCTCGACAGGGCCTTCGCCTCGGCGTGTCCGCGCATTTTCAGCGATGCCTTCGACGTCGTGCACAATAATTCTCTCCATCGTTTCGTGATGCAGGGCGCCAAAAAGAGCGGTCTTCCCTGCGTCACATCCCTGCATGTGCCACCTTTCGAAGCCATTCACGGGGTGGTGCGTGACAGTCTCAGCCCTACCCACCGGGCCACGGTCACATCACAGCGACAGACATTGTGCTGGTGGCCCGAGGGAACGCCCGACACAGCCGAAATCGTTCATAACGGCATCGATCTCGCCCTTTGGCCATGGTCAGGGAAAGGCGGGGATCAGGCTCTGTGGTGTGGCCGGATCACGCCAAATAAAGGCCCGCACCACGCGATAAGAGCTGCGCGTCAATGCGGCATTGGGCTGAGGCTTTTCGGCGTCAAGGAAGATGACGCCTATTTTGACAGGGAAATCGCCCCGCTACTGGACGAGAAGATCGTCTATGGGGGCGTGCTGGACGGCGCAGGGCTGGCAGTACAGATGCGCGAGGCCGCCCTGCTGCTCTTCACGCCATGCTGGGATGAGCCGTTCGGGCTTGTGGCGGTTGAAGCCATGGCCAGTGGCCTGCCCGTTGCAGCTTTCGACCAGGGGGCTGCACGTGAGATCATCGGCGAAGAAGCCGGACGTTTTGCGCCCCCCAATGACCCTGTTGCCCTGGCTGCGGCCACCCTGGAGGCCCTCAAAATCGACCGGATCATTCCCCGGCGTCGCGTGGAGGAGCATTTCAGCCTCTCACGCATGGTCGACCGGTATGAAGCACTCTATGAGAAGGTCATCGCGTGCCACACACGGACGCACGCTGCTGCCTGACCTTCAAGCCTGAGATTTCAAAGCGCCGGTGAGGCTTCTGTGCTCAGGAAACGCTCATGTTATAGACGGCAAACATGGCCCAGAAGAGCGTACCGCCCAATGCCCAGTAATTGGTGTGGAAATGATCTTCCAGATCGACCGACGTTCCTGCAACGGCCCAGGCAAGGCAGACATGGAACATGAGCACACCCACCACCATGGCGATCATGCGATAGCGCAGGCGCCGCTGGGCGGATTCTTCCTGTGCGGCCAGCGAGGGATTAGCGAGTTCTGCGTTCATCCTGACTCTCCTTGAGAGAGGCGTCGGCGGTGAATGGTGCGTCCGCGGCGCCAAGCTTGATAAGCAACGCCGCCTGCCCTGCATGTCCGATGAGAGACATCCAGCTGGGGCAAAAGCGGCTGGTGCCCTATTCTATGGGGAGTTCTGACCCTCGGCGCAAGAAATTGTATGGATACGAAAAACCATACAAAAAAATCTTTATCGTATTCTCGATCAATTCAGCTCATACAAATGCATACAATATGACCCATGTGAAAAAACAATCGCCACGAAACCAAGTAAGTTATTGTTCTGGCTTTATTATTTTCTCTCTTTTTCGTGATCGTCTGCTCGGGATGTTTCAGATGAATTCGCGGTAAGCCAGTCTTTTCAAAGGCCGGTTCCTCGCCTCAGGCCCCCTCAGACAACGTCCGAAAATCCTTCTGCCGGGCGATATTCCAGCACAGAGCGCAGATTGGTCAGCGAATCCCGCAATTCGGAGAGGTCCGACGCGCTACCCAGCGCCATGCGCACCGCAGCCGGGGGATCACCACTCACGGTAAAGACCGAGCTGGGCACAAGGGCCAGACCCTGACGGCGGGCGAAAGCCACGAAATCGGCACTGCTCCACCATTCTGGCAAAGGCAGCCAGACATGGGGGCTCGGTGTTTTGTCGGGCGCCCGCGTACCAAGTATCTGGCGCATGACCATGTGGCGTTGTGTCAGCTCATCGCGAATGCTGCGCAGGCAGTGCTGTGCCAGGCCGGTCTCGATCCAGCGTGAAACGATGGCGTCGAGAATACCGGCCTTGGCCAGACAGATAGCTCTCACTCCCGAGGTGATGCGCCGGGTCATTTCTGCCCCCGGCAGCACGATATAGGCCGTGCGCAGACCAGGGCTCAGAACCTTCGACATGGTGGCGACATAGATCACCCTTGTCGGGTCGAGCATCGCCAGCGTCGGTGGAGGTGCCTTGAGCAGAAGACTATAGGGATCATCCTCGACGACGCTCATCTGAAAGCGTCGCGCAATGGCCAGAATGGCCTCACGGCGAGGCACCGACCATGTTGCCGTCGTGGGGTTCTGCAGTGTTGGCGTACAGTAGAGCACACGCGGGCGATGCCGGGCGCAAAGCTCTTCCAGCGCCTCGGGAATCATCCCTTCCTCATCCTGCTCTACGCCCAGCAGCACATAGCCGAACTGGGCGGCGATCGAGCGCATGCCGGGATAGGTGAAGAGATCGGTTACAATGGCCTCGCCCGGTCTCATGAGCGAACTCATGATGGCCGAAAGAGCCACCTGCGCGCCGGGCACGATCAGCATTTCACTGGCACGCCGCCTGCCCAGAACCGGCGCCAGCCACTGCATGCCCAGTTGCCTGTCCTGCAACGTACCGCCCGTCACGCGATATGACATGAGCGACTGCGCATCCTGCTGTTTGAAGATGGCGCCAATTTCACCCTGGATCATGGCCTGAATGCCCGGATCCTGGGGCAGAGGCGGCGAATTCATGGTCAGGTCAAGAACGCTTCCTCCCGCAACGCGCCAGGAACTACCGCCTGCATTGATCCTGACAAAAGTACCACGACCGACAGTGGCATCGAGCAGGCCGCGCTTCTGCGCCTCGGCAATGGCGCGCGTGACTGTGCTGAGATTGGTGCCAAGACGGGTGGCGATCACACGCTGTGGCGGCAGTTTTTCCCCTTCCTGCAACTCGCCCTTGCGTATGGACTGAGCAATGGCTTCGACAATCGCGAGATAAAGCGCGCCCGTATCGCGGCTGATCGCGATTTTCCATCCTTCGAGACAGGCTTCGGCCGCCATGCTGCTTCTCTCTCCCTTAGCGCCTATCCCGCTCTTCTAGCGCCCCTTGGCCCGGCCTGAAATGGCCCCGTCTGCGGACATTCCTGCAACCAGGATCACTCCGGGACAGAAATGTTGTCATGCCTTATTTAACTATAATTCATAGTTGTATTTTCAAATCAACGCATTTCACGTTGACATGCACCCACATATTGATTTGTTATAAAAGAATAACAACGCTCGGACGATGTGGAATCGTCTTCACACCACATTTCGCAAGGAAGTCGCCCGATGAGTTTTACCAATATTTTTAGTGATATAGGCAAGAGCGCTTCAGATCGTGACCGTAAGGGAACACGCCCCTACGATGCCGTTTCCGCCCTTGCTGAGGCAGGATTCGGCCGGTTGCGCCTTGGCAGGAACGAAGGCGGTTACGGGCTCAGCCTGTCGGAAAGCTTCGTGCAACTGCGCGAACTGGCGCGTGCGGATTCGAATCTACCCCAGATTTTCCGCGCCCATTTTGCCTTTGTCGAAACACTGCGCGCCGGCCTGCCCCAGGCCGAAACCTGGCAGGGCCTTGTCCGTGACAACAGAATCTTCGGCGCAGCCATGGCCGAGCGTGCCAACGAAACCAGCGTGACGACCGAGGTGACCCACGGACTGAACGGTCTCGTGCTCAATGGCCGCAAATATTATTCGACCGGCACACTTTATGCCGACTGGATCATTGTCTGGGCGACATTGGGCGGCGACAGAGTGCGTGTTCTGGTGCCCGCCACGGCAACCGGCGTCACGAGGCTGGATGACTGGGATGGTTTCGGCCAGCGCCTGACCGGCAGCGGCACGACCCTGTTCGATCAGGTCGCCCTCACCCCCGACCAGATCGTCGAGCGGGCCCCTGCCGATACGCCCCCCAGCCAGCCTTTTCTGGGTGCGTATTATCAGCAATTCCACAACACGACCCTGGCAGGCATTGCCCAGGCTGTGTTGCAGGATGCTCTGGCTTTTGTTCGCCCGCGCGAACGCGTTTTTGGCGTGCCGGGCAAGGTCAGCCAAAGACATGACCCTATCGTTCAGAGCGTGGTCGGCCGTCTGTCTTCCCTCGCCTATTCCACTGCTGTTCTGGCCGATCAGGGCGCAAGAGCCCTCGAAGCCATCGAACCGCTCTTTCTGGCGGGCGCGCATGACGACGATGCCATCGAGCAGGCGCAGGAGCAGATCTTCAAGGCGCAGCAGATCATCACCCAGCAGACACTCGAGGCAGCAACGACGCTTTTCGAGGTGGGTGGCGCCTCTGCCACGTCTGAATCGCTCGATCTCGACCGCCACTGGCGCAATGCCCGCACCCTTGCCTCGCACAACCCCGCCGCACAGCGCCAGCGCGAGCTTGGCGATGTGGCGCTGAACGGCACACGACTTTGGACACCCTATCGCGACGGTCTGCGCCGATTGGCCGAAACCCGTCGCGCCGGAGAAGCCGCATGACCTCTTCCTCGCGCCAGCCCTCTCATTCCAAGAGCGGCACCCTCAAGACCCTGCACGTCAATCTCTTCGAAATGGCCTGTGTGAGCCATATCGTGCATGGCATGTGGCGCGAGGAAAGCAATAACCGTCACCGCTTTGGCGAGATGGGCTATTGGCTCGATACAGCCAGACGCGCCGAAGCCGCCGGAATGGATGCGATCTTTCTGGCCGATGTGATCGGAATCTATGACCGTTTTGGCGGGCTCGATGCCTCTTTACGGCTTGGGCTGCAGATCCCGAATCTCGATCCGCTCTCCCTGATTCCGGCCATGGCTGCCGTTACCGAGACTTTGGGCTTTGCCGCCACATTTTCGACCACCTATGAGCCGCCTTTCGCCTTTGCCCGCAGGATGAGCACGCTCGATCTGCTGACCAACGGGCGCGTGGGGTGGAATGTCGTCACCTCCTACCTCCCCAACGCTGCCCGCAATTTCGGGCTCGATGGCGAGCTTGAGCATGACAGCCGTTATGATCGCGCCGATGAATATCTCGATGTTCTCTACAAGCTCTGGGAAGGGAGCTGGCAGGAAGACGCGGTGATTCAGGACCGCGAGTCAGACCGCTACACCGATCCCTCGCGTGTCCGTCATATCAACCATGAGGGGGCGCATTTTCGTGTCGAGGGGCCGCATCTGGTTCAGCCCACCCCCCAGCGTACGCCGGTTCTGTTTCAGGCGACCGGCTCATCACGCGGCCTCAAGACAGCTGCGCGCCATGCCGAAGCGATCTTCATAGGCGGACGCACACAGGAAGAGGTGCGCTCTCATATTGCCCGGACAAGAGCAGAAGCCGCAGCCCAGGGCCGAGATCCTGCCGAGCTGAAATTCTATGTGATGGCCGGTCTGATCGCTGGCCGTACGGAAGAAGAGGCACAGGCCAAGCTTGCCCGGTATCGCGCCTATTACAGCGTGGAAGGTGCGCTCGTTCATGCCCAGTCAGAAATCGATCTGCGCCAGTTCGATCCTGCCATCACCATTGGGCAGGCTCTGGCCGAGAGCGGGCGCAGCCTTGGCAATATGGGGCGCCGCTTCGGCACCGAACTGACGGTTGGCGCGGCACTCGAGCAGATTGCCAGCTTTGATGAGGGGCGGTTCTTCGCTGTCGGCACACCCGGGCAGATCGCCGATGCGCTCGAAATCTGGCTCGATGAAGACGGCATCGATGGCATCAACCTGCGCCAGTATCACAGCTCTGAAACGCTCGATGATTACGCAACCCTCATCGCGCCAGAGCTGCGTCGTCGGGGGCGCCTGCCTGCACCTGCCCAACCGGGCGAAACGCTGCGGCACCGCCTGACAGGGCGTGACCGCCTGCCGGACAGTCACCCTGCTGCAATTCAGCGCAGAAATTTTGCCCCGCCTCAGCCCCGCACCGAAACAGCTGCCCCCAATGCGAGCCCCTCGCCAGCAAACGCCCAGAATGCGAACGCCCAGAAAGAGAGCGCCCTGTCATGACCACGATCCCGTTCAACGCTACCCCTGAAAAAATCGCTGCGGGAGACAATGCTCCCGACAAGATCAATGTGCTGTGGTTTTTGCCGACCCATGGCGACAGCCGTTATCTGGGCACCAGTGAGGGCGGCAGGGCGGTCGATCTGCCTTATCTGCAGCAGATCGCCCGCGCTGCGGATTCACTCGGTTATTACGGCGTGCTGCTGCCGACGGGGCGCAGCTGCGAGGATAGCTGGGTCGTAGCTTCGGCGCTCGTCACCTCGACCGAACGTCTGAAATTTCTGGTGGCCGTGCGTCCGGGCCTGCAATCGCCGACGCTTGCTGCGCGGATGACGGCAACGCTTGACCGCCTCTCTGGCGGGCGGCTTCTGATCAATGTCGTGACGGGAGGAGACCCGCGAGAAAATGGCGGAGACGGCCTGTTCCATGATCATGCCACGCGCTACGCCATTACTGACGAGTTTCTCGACATCTACTCACGTCTGTTGCGTGGCGAGACAGTCGCCCATGACGGGACGCATTTCCGCATCGAAGACGGGCGGCTGCTCTTTCCGCCGCATCAGGAAAACGGTCCTCCGCTCTATTTCGGCGGTTCCTCCGATGTCGGCATCGATATTGCGGCGCGTCGTGTGCAGAAATATCTCACCTGGGGCGAACCTCCGGCGCTCGTGCGCGAGAAGATCAGCCGCGTCCGTGAGGAAGCCGCAAAAGCGGGGCGCGAAGTCAGCTTTGGCATCCGTTTTCATGTGATTGCCCGCGAGACGACGGCAGAAGCCTGGCGCGAGGCCGATCGCCTCATTTCCAAGCTCGATGACTCCACCATTGCCGAGGCGCAATCTGTCTTCTCCCGCCTCGATTCCGTAGGGCAGGCACGCATGAGCGCCCTGCATGGCGGCCGTCGCGACAAGCTGGAAATCAGCCCCAATCTCTGGGCTGGTGTCGGCCTTGTACGCGGCGGTGCAGGCACGGCGCTCGTGGGTGACCCGGCAACCATTGCCGAACGGATGGATGAATACAGACGCGCAGGGTGTGACAGTTTCATCCTCTCCGGCTATCCGCATCTCGAAGAAGCCTATCGCTTTGGCGAACTCGTTCTGCCGCTTCTGCCCACCGCTCATCCCGTGCGTGCGGCGCAGGCCAGCAGCAATATGGGGCCATTTGGTGAAACCATTGCCGGTAGCCACCGGCCAGGCCGGGTTTCCTCCTCATGACGGCCCAGTCAGACACCCGAACTCCGATCGTCATTATCGGTGGCGGCGCGACTGGCGCCATGGTCGCCTGGCATATTTTGCGCCTTCGCCCCGATCTGGGGCGTCATGGCGTGACCATTATCGAGCCGCGTGAGCAGCTCGGCGCAGGTCAGGCCTATGGCACCCATGACACGCAGCATCGCATCAACGTGCCTGCGTCGCGCATGAGCCTTCAGACGGCAAAGCCGTGCGATTTTCGCGACTGGCTCGACCTTGATGCCCTGGCCGCCGTCGACCCTGATGCTTTTCTGCCATCGGGCGATCTCTACCCCTCGCGCGCGCTGTTCGGCCGTTATCTGGCAGCACGTCTGGCCCCCTATCTGGAAACAGGGCGGCTACGCCATCTGCGCGGCACGGCAGAGGACGTGACACAGGAGGGGAAAGACTGGAAAATTGCCGTCAGCGAGGGGAGATCTCTTCTGGCGCGAAGGCTGGTGCTCGCCACCACGCATCCGGCCCCTTCCCTGCCAGCCCCTCTGGCGCCGCTGGCCCAGGAGCCACGGATCATTGGCAATCCGTGGCGTGACGATGCGCTGTCGCGCATAGCCCCGCAGGATCGCGTCGCCATTATCGGCACAGGGCTGACCATGGCCGATATCGTGGCAAGCCTGACGGCACGTGGCCATAGCGGCGAGATACTGGCTTTTTCCAGACGAGGACTACGCCCTCGCGCTCATGCGCCACAGGCTTCGGCCCTGTCGGACATATTGAGGCTGATCCCTTCCACGACGGCGCTCGGGCTACTGCAACGCATCCGCTCTGCGCTGCGCGAACACGCCGATCTCTCATGGCACGAGATCATCGATGCCGTGCGCAAGCAGGGGCGCGGCCTCTGGGGCGCCCTGAACGAGGTCGAGCGTCGCAGGCTGATACGCCATCTCCGCCCGTTCTGGGATGTTCATCGGTTTCGCATCGCCCCTCAGGTCGATCACATCCTGCAGACACGTCTCAATGAAGGACGCCTGACCCTCGGCGCAGCCCGCCTGCTGTCGGCAGAAGCCACAGCGGACGGGATTGTCCTGACCCTGAAAACACGAGGAGGCGCAGAAGAGACCCGCGTTGTCGATCATGTGGTCAACACGACAGGCCCCAATCATGCCGGGATCGTGCGCCATACGCCCTATCTGCGCGCACTGGCCGCAGCAGGGCTTCTCGAGGCCGATCCTGTCGGGCTCGGCCTTCATACCGGGGCCGATCATCATGCGCGTGTCGGCACGCGGAGCATCCCCGATCTGCTGATCGCAGGGCCGCTGTCACGCGGGCAGTTCGGTGAACTGATGGGCCTGCCAGAGGTAACGGAAAATGCGCAGTCAGTAGCGAGCGCCATCGCTTCTCTCGTGCCCCAGACACCACATGTCTTTTCGGATGAGGTGCGCTCATGAGTGCTCTGCCCCCCCAACCTGCCTCGCGCCCCGTCATTCGCTCGGCCGATGACATTGCCGCCCTGATCAATCAGGGGCCGACAGGCAGGGGTCATGCCAATATCATCGTCATGCTCGCGCTCGGCGGTGTGTTTCTCGACGCCTATGACCTGACGACCCTCTCCTACGGGATTGGCGACGTGCAGAAATATTTCGGCCTTTCCGGCTCCGAAACCGGCATGGTCGCGGCAGCCATGAGCGCCGGCACCATCATTGGCAGTCTGTCTGGCGGCTGGTTGACCGACCGCATCGGGCGCTATGCGGTGTTCATGGCCGATATGGCCTGCTTCGTCATTGCAGCCCTGGTTGCTGCTGCTGCGCCAACGGCCAGCATTCTGATTCTGGCGCGCTTTGCGATGGGGTTTGGCGTCGGGATGGATCTGCCTGTTGCGATGGCTTTTCTTTCCGAGTTCTCCAAGCTTTCGGGCAAGGGAAGCAAGGCCGGGCGCGCTGCTGCCTGGTGCCCCACCTGGTATGCGGCTTCTTCCGCCTGCTTTCTGATCGTCTTTGCGCTCAACGCGATCGTACCCGCCAGCCACCCCGACTGGCTGTGGCGTGCGTCGCTGGGTTTTGGCGCTGTGCCTGCGCTGATCATCATTCTGGTGCGTAGCCGCTACATGAGTGAATCGCCCATCTGGGCAGCACGTCATGGCGATCTGGAAAAAGCCGCTGCCATCCTGCGCAAGACCCATGGCATCGACCCTGTGCTTCAGGTGGCGGTCAAACCACAGCCCGTGCCATCGCCGGGCATCATGGCCCTGCTGCGTGCGCCGCTGCTGCGACGGACGATCCTTGTGATCGGCATGAAAATCGTCAGCGCCACGTCTTATGCCGCCATTGCCTTTGGCGCACCGAGCCTGCTCAGCACCATGCTGCATCTGGACCGCACCCAGGTACTGGCGGTTTCTATTGCCCTCAATCTGGTGTTTGCCCTCAGCGGCGGGCTGCTGGGCGTACGTCTGACACGCTCTTTCGGCTCACGCCCCATCACGCTGGCCGGTTATGCGCTGCAATGTGTCGGCATTCTGCTTCTGGCGCTTGTCGGCACGCCCCATTCCACGCTCGGTATCGTGCTGGTCATGACAGGGTTTGCGGCCTTTCTGTTTGCTCAGGGTTTCGGCCCCGGCTGCCAGCAGATGGTGTATCCGACGCTCAGCTATCCGACCGAACTGCGTGGCACGGGAATTGGCTTTACCAATTTCGTGGCCGGGTTTGCCGGAACATTGAGCATGTGGGCGCTGCCCTCGGCCTTCACCTCGATGGGCACGACGATTTTCTGGGTCATTCTGATTGCCCCGGTTGTTGGCATAGCGCTCCATCTTGTCCTGCGCTGGGAGGTGTTTGGCTATGACGCCGATAGCGACAAGGCGCTGGAACGCGCCCTCGACACCGCTCGTCGTTCCCTGCCGCATGAAACGCTCTGCCCCTCAGGACGCAGCGTGTGACTCATCGCTGTGGCGCGGCCGTTTTTCACCCGGCCGCGCCCTGCTCATCCAGAACCAGTTCCAGCCGGAAAAGCTGACATGATGAAAAACTGCGTCTCTCCGATTTTCGCCGCCCGGTCACGATGTTCGTCCGCGCCCTCTCCCCTGATCTCTACTCATCGCCCGAACGGACATCGCCCCAATGAAACGCCGCCACCGAACTGATTTTCTCTCCTCACGACGCGCTCTTATCGGCGCCAATTCGCTGGTGCTTCTCACCGGCATGAGCCTGCTCCCCCATGAAGGCGCCTTTGCCGCCGAACTGGCCTCGAAAGACACCGGCAAGACACGTCATGCCGCGCCGACCCGCGCCGCAGCCAGGCCCGCAGGCAACAAGCCCACCCTCAAACCCTCGACCGAATCCATCACCGTTTCACAGCAACGTCTCTCTCCTGCCGCAGCGGCCTCGCGCCAGCTCGACACGGTGCCCGGCGGGGTATCGGTGATCAATTCGAAAGAAGTGCTGCGCAGCCGCAATCTGACCAATGCCGATATCCTGGCATTTCAGCCGGGCGTTTTCGCCCAGAGCTCCGGTGGTGGTGACGGATTGCGCCTTTCCATTCGCGGCTCGGGTATCCAGACAGGTACGAATTATTTTCGCTCGGGCATTCTGATGATGTTCGACGGTCTGCCAGTCACGACCCCGGCAGGAACGCCCTACGAATTATTCGAGACACTCGGCATCCAGTACACCGAAGTACTGCGCGGCGCGAATGCCTTCGATTACGGTGGTGTGCAGCTGGGCGGCGCCATCAATTACGTTACCCCGACAGGCTATACAGCCGACCATTATCAGGCCCGTGTCGAGGCAGGCAGCTTCAACTACAACAAGCAGCAGATCAGCTCTGGCGCGGTCATTGGCAAATCCGATTATTATATCAGCATCACCAAATCCTATCGTGGCGGGTATCAGGCCCAGACAGCGGCGAGCAGCTTTGGCGTGAATGCCAATTATGGCTATCGCTTCAACGACAATGTCTCGACACGACTGTTCTTTCGCTATCGCCAGACGCAGAACGGCTATCCCGGCTATTTGACGCGTGACCAGATCGAAACCAATCCCAAACAGGCGCAGGCGCTCTACGCCACACTGCATGGCCATCGCATTCAGCCAGGCAGCAAATTCTATGGCGATATGACGACCATACGCATCGATGACAAATCGAAGCTCGAACTCGGTTTCGACTATCAGGATGCACCAATCGATATCCAGAACACGGCAACCGCCCAGCGCTGGGGCTACAAGACCGTTGCAGGCGTGGTACGCTACAGCCGTAACGACAAGCTCTGGGGTCATAAGAGCGAGACGCTTTTCGGCATCGACACCTATACCGATCTCGAAGCCTGGCAGACCAACCGCTCGCGCACCACAACCGGCATTTATGCCAAGATCCCCTTCGGCACTGTCCTGCGCCATTCGGATTACGGCGGCACCGATAATTACTTCCACATCCGGAACAATTTCGAGCTCTTCCATAATTTCTGGCTGACCGCTGCAGGTGCGCTCGATTTCGTACAGCGCTCGATGGATGTGGCCTATCCGACGACGAGTTCGGTCAGCACATCCGGGCTTGGCTTCACCCCGCGTGGTGGCTTTCGCTACGTCATTTCGCCGCATGTATCGATCTATGGCAATGTGAGCCGCAGCTTTCAGCCACCCAATGACTGGCAGCTTCTCTCTGGCGCTCTTTACACCTCCGGCCCGGCGCAGGGGCTCAATGCCTCAGGCGTCAAGCTGGATAACCAGACAGCCACGACCTATGAAGCAGGCACACGCGGCGAGTGGAAGAACAACCGCTGGAGCGTTTCCTATTACTATTCCGACGTGCGCAATGAACTGCTGACGGTCATGACACCACTCTCGCAGCTTTACGGCGCGACCACCTACTCCAACGCCAGCCCGACGACACATCAGGGCGTCGAGGCCTCGCTCGAGACCGATCTTATCAAATGGTCTGGCGGCAAGCTGGGCCTGCGTCAGTCCTACACGTGGCAGGATTTCCATTTCAAACACGACGCCGTCTTTGGCCGCAACGCGCTGCCGGGCATTCCGGCCCATTTCTATCAGGGCGAGATACGCCTCGACCTGAAGAACGGGCTCTATGCCAATTTCAATACGCAGGTATCGTCGAAGGTCTCAGGGTCATATGACGACACGTATTTTGCGCCGTCCTATCATATCTTCAACACGACCATAGGCTATGACTGGCCGCACAAGCATCGTCAGGTTTTCCTGTCGTTCAACAATCTCGCCAACACCCATTACGCCTCCATCGTCGTGCCGGGCTATATCGCGGCGGGCAAACAGCTAGCCGCCTTCCAGCCGGGCGACGGATTTGGCGTGTTCGCCGGGGTCTCGGCAGGGTTTAACTGAACAGTAACAACATGGCGCGTTTCATATGAAAGCGCGCCCGTCAGGATTGCCTGCATCGCAGACCTGTCCCTCCAAACGCCCGGTTTTCGTCTGTGCCAATGCAACGCATTGTTCGCTCAAACGCTCTGGCCGGGCAAATTCATGGAATGGTCACACACCATCGCCAGCGAATCCTCTATCGAGGCGCCGTAACCCGACGGCCTTCTGGAAAAGGAGCAGGTCAATGGACTATCAGCTTCAGCATCAAACCCCCACGGCTCCCTCGGATCGCTGGCGCCAGACGCTCGTCGCGGCATGGCGCGAGCATCGTCTGACTGCCATTTCGCTGCAATCGCGTCGTGGCGCGCTGATGGCTCTGGACGAAGAGACGCTGCGCGACGATGATCGCACCTGAGCCACGAGCGGCTGGTCTCTCACCTATCCGGTGCCCCTTTCGGTGCCTGGAGAGACTGGTGCTTTCTCTTCTCTGAACAGGTGTTGTCGTATTTTCCCATGAGTTTTCCGATCCGTTCTTTCGCCTCCGCCCTTCTCGCCCTCACCTGCATGAGCGCGCCCCTTCAGGCCCGGGCCGAGACACAGACGAAAACGCCGATCAAGCATGTGGTGGTGATCTTTGACGAGAACGTCTCGTTTGATCACTACTTTGCCACCTATCCGCAGGCCGCCAATCCTGAAGGCGAGCCGGTATTTCTGCCCAGACTTGGCACGCCGCCAGCCAATACGCTGCTGCGATCGAACCTTTTGGTCACCAACCCCAATACCAATCCGGCCAACGGTGCCGATGCGGCGCTTCCTTTCCGCCTCGACCGGACACAGGCCAGCACGGCAGACCAGAATCACGGCTACACGGCCGAGCAGATGGCCTATCACAACGGCAAGGCTGATCTCTTTCCCTTGCATACAGGCCGGGGCTCGCCCGGTGGCGTCGGGGCTTTTGCCACGCGCGGGCAGGTGATGGGCTATTTCGACGGCAACACCGTGACTGCGCTCTGGCGCTACGCCCAGCGTTTTGCCATGAGCGACAACGCCTATACCGACACCTATGGCCCTTCGACGCCCGGTGCGCTCGAAATCGTTTCGGGCCAGACCAACGGGCTGCATATCACGGCCTCTTCGCAGAAGCCCTCGACGCGTGATGCGGTCTCGCCTTTCATCAATGACGGGCAAGGCGGCATGACCATGATCAACGATATCGACCCGACGGGCGATGTCTGTTCGGTGCCGGGTGAGCAGGTCTGGATGGAAGGCCGCAATATCGGCGATCTGCTGAACGCCAAGGGCGTGAGCTGGGGCGGGTTCATGGCGGGGTTCGATCTCTCGCAGCATAACCGCAATGGCACGAGCGGCTGCCAGCGCGCCACCTATTCAACCGTCGTGGCGCAGACGGTGGTTGACTACATCCCGCATCACAACTGGTTTCAGTATTACCCCAGCACCTCCAACCCGAAGCATCTGCGCCCCTCTGGCGTGGCGGCTATCGGTCAGACCATCGGTGTGGATGGCAAGACAAAAGACCCTGCCAATCATGAATATGATCTGGATGATTTCATCACCGCCACCAATGCGGGCCATATGCCTGCGGTGTCGTTCCTGAAGCTCCCGGCCTTTCAGGATGCCCATGCCGGCTATTCCGACCCGCTGGACGAGCAGGAAGGCATGGTGCGTCTGGTCAATTTTATCCAGTCGCGACCGGAATGGAAGGATACGGCCATCATCATCGCCTATGATGATTCCGATGGCTGGTATGACCACGCCTTTACGCCTGTGCAGCACAGCTCGCATGACATGCAGGCCGACCAGCTTAACGCGCCCGGCCAGTGCGGCAAGGGAGCCCCGTCGGCTGGGGTGAAGGGTGCCCCCGTCAACGGACGCTGCGGCCCCGGTACGCGCACGCCGCTTCTGGTTCTCTCGCCCTGGGCGCGCCGGAATGCGATCGATCATACCCTGCTGACGCAGAGCTCGGTTCTGCGCTTTATCGAGAACAACTTCCTTGAGGGCGCACGTCTCGGCAACGGGTCTTTTGATCAGGATGCGCAGGATATGGACGGGCTGTTCGACTTCAAGAGCCAGCCCGACACCACACCGCTCTATCTCACGCCGAAAGACGGATCGGTGCTGCGTGATGCGCCAAAGGTTTTCTGATTTCTTCGAAAGGGGAGAACGTTCGGGAAGTGCTGGCGGACAGAGCGCCAGCTTCCGCAGCTTTCTGACGAAAGCGTTTCTGCTTGGAACGCTGATGGCGAACGCTTCAGCCGCACTGGCTAAGGACTGCTCCCCTGCCAGCGATGGCAACAACCCCTGCCCTGTCACGCTGGTGCGCCCCCCTGTTGCGCCGCTTTCTGCCATGGCGAAGCTCGGCAAAGCGCTGTTTTTTGACAAGGCGCTCTCCGGGTCCGGGCAGCTTTCCTGCGCCTCGTGCCATGCGCCAAGCGCACATTACGCGCCAGACAATGCGCTGGCTTTTGCCAAGGGTGGTGTGGCGATGGACAAATTCGGCGTGCGTGCCGTGCCTTCGCTCACCTATCGCGAGCGCCAGCCGCCTTTCAGCGTTGGCCCTGATAATGCCACCAGCGAGACGGCGCCGCCTCCCCCACCGCCGCCCAGTGTCAAAGGCGTCAAATCGGCCAGTAATACCGGCGCCTCGGCGCAGGCCATGGTGCCGCAGGGCGGTCTGTTCTGGGACGGTCGGGCCGACACGCTGCAAAGCCAGGCCGCCGGGCCGCTTTTCGACACGCGCGAAATGGCCGCAACACATGAAGGTGTCGCGGCCCGCCTGCGCCATGCGCCCTATAGCGCCGATCTGTTTCGGCTGATCGGCGCCCATGCTTCTGACGATATGCTGATTGCCGAGGCGCTTTTCGCGCTGGCGCGCTACCAGATCGAAGCGCCGTCATTTCACCCCTATTCGAGCCGCTATGATGCCTGGCTGGAGGGAAAAACCCGCCTGACACGAGACGAAGCGGAAGGGCTGCGACTTTTCAACGACCCGGCGAAAGGCAATTGCGCCGCGTGCCATCTGAGCGCGGTGGATGAGGAAGGCCGACCGCCTCTCTTCACCGACCATCAATACGAAGCCCTCGCTGCCCCGCGTAACCCCCTCGCCCCCAAAGGTACCTACGATCTCGGCCTCTGCGCAGCGGGTCGCGCGGATATCGGCCACAATGGCGCCTATTGCGGCTTCTTCCGCACCCCATCGCTACGCAACAGCGCCACACGGAAAGTGTTCTTCCATAACGGTGTCTTCACCTCGCTGCGTCAGGTGATGAATTTTTATGTGCTGCGAGATATTGAACCGGGGCGATTTTACCGGCCTCCGGCGAACAAACATTCGTCACCATATGACGATTTACCCAGCCGCTACTGGCCAAATGTCGACAAAATCGACGCGCCTTTTGGTAAGCGCAAATCACCGACTCTGACGCCTAACGAAAGAGAAAAAATTGAGACCTTTCTCAGCGATCTAACCGATCATTGAATTTTTCAGCCAATTGACGATCGAGTTAGACACGCACGCCTACATATGCGGTTGTCAGGTATACAAGCCCCTCTATGGTATCAAGAATCAGCCAGCCACCGCCACTCACTCATCGGGTAGGCTTTGCAAGAGTCTCCGCAAGTTCAATCAGTGTGAAAGTCGTACGGTTAGCCCCGTAATTCATCCCGGCAAGATATGGCCGAACCGCATCTCCAAAAAGTAGGAACGCATAGGCCGTGTTGTGAAGAAGCATCGGGAACTGTCGTCTCATCGCCTCCAGATCGCCACTGGGATTTCCAACATAGGATTGTAGAAACCGTTGAGAGAAGTCCTGAGAAAAAGGTTTTGAAAATATATATTTGTAATGATCAAATTTACCTAATGTTGATTTTCGAGGAACATATGAACTTTCAATAAATTTCTGTGCAATTTCTTCGCTTTCTTTCTTTTTCGTCCAATCCAGAAAGTGCAAGGCGACATCTCTGGCGTCGTCGGGCCAAGTACAGGCACCTGCTGCCTCCAGGATCTTGACCGCAAGACTAATATCGTCGGACTCGAGCGCCACCATAGCGAGCGGCTTCATAAGTGAGGGCCATTTTTTTGCCAGCCTAGCGAGCGTTGTCTTCGTAAGAGGCCATGACTGGTGAAGATCATTGAAAGTAAATCCGCCAAAACAGGCGAAGAGGTCAGGTTTCCTTTCGGTCGTCGGTTCATCCTCTAAAGTCATCCGCGCAATATACAAAATCGCAGAGGCATTCCGGCAGCGAGCAATATATTCGGGCGAGCCAGGACAATAGCTGATAATTATTCTTACTTCACGTCGCCAATGCGGTTCATTCACATCTTCGATGAGATTTTGCAAGAGAGGATAATCATCCTCGGCGAGACCTAGATGAAACGCATTGAAAAGAGTAGGCGGAATATAGCTATCGCCTGGATACGGATGTTGCATGACCGCTCTGGTTGCGTCATAGGCACCCTTTTTATTTGTAAAGCGCAGCCAACGAATTTTCTGTATTTCTACAAAATACCGCGTGATGAAAACACCGTAGCCCGCCCCAATATCCAACGCAGCCGTGAACATACGATAGTCTCTATCCCACGCCCTTTCGGAAACAAGACTGAAGGGTCTGGAATCGACCAGGCGACACCCCCGCAGATCTTCTCCACAAACCGAGAATCCTGCGAGATCTGTCATTGCCCGCACACCTCGCCACCAGAGATAATAGCCAGACAGGTCCACGATCCGAGCCAGTTTCAGACGAACATCAACGGGTGCGGCATCAGGCCAGCTTTCGGAGACTGGCACGGCTCTTATTCGCCCCTCACGGGGAGAATCATCTCTCAGCGCACCTGCCTCCCCATTCAGTAATGGACCGAGGCGACGACTCCAGCCCACCCGTTTCGGCGTGGACAGCCACGGGCCGTGCTCGGTACTCGCCTGCAAAAGCGTTGCGTAGAACCCATTCCAGATGAGCACTGCTTGCAGCAGAGGCACGTTAGCCAATGCTGCGAGATCGACAAATGATGACGTTGCCAGAGGCAAGAAACCTGATCCCTCATGCGGATCGTACAGCACTGGCTCATCATCCATGAGCCCGAAGACGACATCGCGCAGGATTATGAGACGCTCGCCGCCTCCGGGCAGGAACTTTTCGCAGATTGGGAGAGAGTTTAAAAACCCGGCCAGGCGGACCCCCGGTAAAACCGGATCGGGCCCATATGAGATTGTCTCGGGGTCAATCGATTCCACGGGATAAAGGACACCATCCTGTGTAGCCCAAAAAGTAGCGGGGAAGACATCGGCAACTCGCAAGTCCAGCCAGATTTTCGTGTTACGAGGAACTCCCCTTACCGCGTCTATACGCCAAAAGACAGGCGCATCATCACTGTTGGCGTCCAACCACTGCAACCAAAAGATAGCGCGTTCGCGTACGCCACCCCTGTTTCCGCCTCCCGGAATATGCAGGACATCCACACCGAGCAGTTTCCATCGACCTGTCACCAGCTTGAAGCCTACCGGCGGCGCCTTAAAAAAACGACGTAGTGAATACCACTGTGTCCCCCAAACGCCGAAATCGAAATCTGCGCCATCCCGGTTCCGTGCATTCAAACTGCTTAAAATAGTTCGAATACGAGTCAGATAGCTGAGCACAAATGCGCTCAACAATGGTCTGGGGCAACTGTGAACCAGTGGCAGGAAACTCAGTACCTCAAGTCCGATGAGATCACCGCGGCTATGGAGCAGACCCTGACCAACCTCCTCGGTACTACTAGAGATCTGTGCAAGAAATGCGACTTCATCCTTGCCGACCATTTCGAGTTGCTGACTGATCCACTCCCCTGTTCGGTTCAACGCCTCGTAAGGGGTCGCTCTTTTTGCGGGCATCAGTCTGACCTTGGTTGTTACAGGATGCTTAACACGCGAACGATTAAACGGCATTGTAAATAACCTGCGTTATTTACAATGATATGAGATTATATATTTAATAACGTTGCCAGACAAAGGGTAAAAATTTTTGTATTTACCATATGCTCACTATAACAATCGGTACCCCACCCCCGTCTCCGTCAGTATATGCCTCGGCCTTTCGGGGTCTGGCTCGATCTTCTGTCTGATCTGACGGATATAAACTCGCAGCTGCTGCACATCGCCAGTCGGGCCCCAGAGTTGTTTCATGATGGTCTGATGGGTCAGTACGCGGCCTGCGTAACGGACGAGCATACGCAGAATATCCCACTCGCGGGGGGAGAGGCGGAGTTCTTCGCCATTCCGAAAAATCTGGCGACGGACGAGGTCTATGGTCAGATCGCCTGAGGTGAAGAGCGGCACCGTGCCTTCCTGTTGCAGGCCGTGGCGCAGGGCGTTGCGCAGGCGGGCGATGAGTTCGGCCATGCTGAAGGGTTTGGTCACGTAGTCATCCGCCCCGGCTTCGAGGGCAGCGACCTTGCCGCGCTCGTCGTCACGCACCGACAGAATGACCACGGGCAGATTGGGCCGCTCCCGGCGTAGCTGGCGCAGCACCTCTACCCCGTCCATATCGGGCAGGCCCAGATCGAGCAGAACGAGATCGGGCGGGGTTTCACTGGCGCGTTGCAGGGCCTGTTCGCCCGACCCGGCTTCGAGAATACGCCATGACTGGCTCGCGAGCGTGGTGCGCAGCAAGCGCCTGATGGCGGGTTCATCATCGACAACCAGAAGGGTCGGGTCGCTCATCAGGATGCCTTTTCTGCCAGAGGAAAGCGCAGGGTGAACATGGCCCCCTGCCGGTCGGGTCGGTTTGCCGCCGTTATCTCTCCCCCCATCGCTTCAACGAAACCGCGCGCGATGGCAAGCCCCAGCCCGGTGCCCGCCCGCGCCGTGTCCGCAGCGGCGAAGCGGGTAAATTTGGCAAAAAGCACCGCCGGGTCGCGCCCGCCAAAGCCCGGCCCCTCGTCCGAGATCGTGATGACAAGATGCGCGGCCTCTACCGACAGCCTGACCGTAATAGGCGTCCCGGGCGCGGTGTATTTGGCGGCATTATCGAGAATATTGAACAGCGCCTGCTCAAGCAGCACATCATCAAGCGGTACGATCGGCAGATCGGGCGCGACTTCCAGGGCAACAGGATGCGCGTCCAGCAGATTTGCGGCGCGTGACAAGGCAGAAGCCGCCACCTCGGCGCAATCGACCGGTTCGTGACGCAGCGGCAGCGCGCCGGCCTCAAGCCGTGTCATGTCGAGCAGATTGCCGACAAAGCGGTTCAGGCGCTCGGCCTCATCGGTCAGTGTCGTGAGCAGGTCATGACGCCCCTCCTCCCCCAAAGCCTCGCCATAGTCGCGCAGGCTGGACGCTGCACCCAATATCGAGGCAAGCGGTGTGCGTAGGTCATGGGAGATCGAGGTCAGCAGCGCCCCGCGCAGTCGGTCGGTTTCGGCATCAAGGCGCACACGGTCGAGGTCGCGCGCCAGAAGAATGCTTTCGATAGCGGTCGCTGTCTGCTCGCCCAGCGCGTCAAGCAAGCCCTGCTGCTCGGCATCCAGCAAGGCGCCACTGCGGTCGCGGTCGATCCCGAGCAAGGCCACTGGCCCGCGCCCCGTGCGCAGCGGCATGAAGAGCCAGCGCACGCCGGGCAGATTATCGGAACCACGCCCGGCCACGCGGTTGTTTTTCCAGGCCCAGCTTGCTGCGGCAAATCCGTCTTCTCCAATCGGATGGCCGGAATCATATGAGGTCTGCACACGCAGCACCCCGTTTTCGGGCATAAGCAGCACGACACGACAATTGAGCAGGGTCGCCATCTGGTGGCTGACCGACCAGAGCAGATCATCCAGCTTGATCATGCCGGTGATGGTGCGGCTGAAATGATAGAGCGATTGCGTGACTTCAGCCCGATGCCGCGCCACCACGGCCTGACTGCGCACACGCGCGCCCAAATTGCTCGCAATCAGGGCCGTGGCGAAAAAAAAGAACAGCGCCACCACATTATCGGGCGCCGCGATGGTCAGGGTATAAAGCGGTGGCAGAAAGAAGAAATTGAAGCAGAGCATGCCGAGCAGCGAGGCCCACAGAGACGGCCAGAGCCCATAGGCCACCGCCACGCCCAGAATGGCGGTCAGAAAGGCGAGCGAGACATTGCTCACTTCGAAACCCTGACGCAGCAGCAGCGCCAGACCCAAAGCCGCCAGAACGATGGCCGTGCTGCCGAGATAAGGGCTCAGGCTTGGTCTGATCTTCTCGCGCAGACGCCCCGTTACCGCCTCGCCAGAGCGCGGCACGACATGCACCGGAAAGCCGTCGGAGCGCTGGATCAGCCGCTCGGTCGTGCTGCGTCCCAGAATCTGCCGCAACCGCCCGATCCAGCCCGATCCGGCAGGATGCGCCGCCACGATCTGCGTCACGTTCTGGGCGCGGGCAAAGGAGAGCGTATCGAGCACAACATCATGCCCGGGAATGGTCACGGTCTCGGCCCCGAGCGATTGTGCCAGATGCATCTGCGACGCCATGCGGGCACGGGCATCATCGGTCAGATCGCGGCTGGTCTCGACATGCAGCACGATCCATGGCGCGTGCAGCCTATCAGCCAGACGCTTGCCATAGCGCAGCAGGCTGGCATCGCCATCCTGAAGGGTGAGGCATACCATCACGCGTTCGCCCGCCGCCCAAGGGCCAGCAATGGCATTGGCCTTCATGTGGTCGACAAGCTGCGCATCGACCTGCTGCGCCGTCTGGCGCAGGGCCAGTTCGCGCAGGGCCGTCAGATTGCCCGGCGAGAAATAATGCAGCATGGCACGACCCGCCGTGTGCGGACCGTAGATCTTGCCATCGCGCATACGCTGCAACAGGTCGTTCGGGGTCAGGTCGATCAGCTCCACCTCATCGGCCTGCTCCACCACCCGGTCCGGCACCGTTTCACGCACGCGCACGCGAGTAATGGAGGCGATGACGTCGTTCAGGCTTTCGAGATGCTGGATATTGACCGTGGTATAGACGTCTATGCCCGCAGCGAGCAGGTCTTCGACATCCATCCAGCGCTTGGGGTGGCGCGAGCCGGGCGCGTTGCTATGGGCCAGTTCATCAACAAGGGCGAGCGCGGGACGACTTTCCAGCAGGGCATCGAGATCCATCTCCTGGAGTATTTGCCCGCGATAGGCGACAGGGCGCGTCGCCTGCGCAGCCAGCCCTTCAACGAGAGATGCCGTCTCGCTCCTGCCATGGGTCTCGACCACACCGATCAGCACGGACACGCCTTCGCGCTGCTGCTGATGGGCCGCAGTGAGCATCTCGAATGTCTTGCCGACACCCGGCGCCGCACCGAGGAAGATCTTCAGCCTTCCCCGGCGCGATGAGCCGCCATTCTGGCGAAGCAGCGCGTCAGGGTCGGGGCGGTCGTAATCACGTGGGGTCATTGGCCCAGTCTATCGAGCGCCTGATTGAGCGCCAGCACATTGACATGCGGCTCCCCCAGAAAACCGAGGATCGGCGCTTCGGTCTGGCTCTGCACAAGATGACGCACCCGGTCAGGCGACAACCCCCGTGCCTTCGCAACACGCGCGATTTGAAAGAGCGCGGCATCGGGCGAGATATCGGGGTCAAGCCCGCTGGCGGAGCTGGTCACAAGCTCGACCGGAATACGCCAGCCTTGTGCCATCGCATCGGGGTTTTCAGCACGGAGCTGAGCCGTGCGCGCCGTTACCTGATCGAGCAGCGCCTTCGAGGTCGGCCCGGCATTCGAGGCAAGAGAAGCAGCCGCGTTGTAGGGCATGGCGATCGTTTTGGAGGCATCCCTGGGGTCAGACCCCATCGTGGCAGAAGGGCGCCCGTGGAAATAGCGTGGCGACGTAAAATCCTGCCCGATCAGGCTCGAGCCGATCACCCAGCCTTTGGCGTGAATGAGGCTGCCAGTCGCCTTTTCCGGCAGGAGCAGGTTTGCAAGCGCCGTCATGCCCAAGGGGTAGGCCAGACCGGTCAGGGCGGAGAGCAGGAGGAAGAGAACAAGCGCCGGGCGCAGTTGAGAGAGGACCATGAGTGTTTCCTCAGACCAGACCGATATGGGTGACGACAAGGTCGATCAGCTTGATGCCGACAAACGGCACGATCAGACCACCCACGCCATAGATGAGCAGATTGCGTCGCAGCAGGGCGGCGGCACCAACCGGGCGATAGCGCACGCCGCGCAGGGCGAGCGGAATAAGGGCGATGATGATCAGCGCGTTGAAAATGATGGCAGACAGAACCGCACTTTCCGGCGTGGCCAGATGCATGATGTTCAGCCCCGAAAGTGCCGGGTAGAACCCGACGAACATCGCCGGGATGATGGCGAAATACTTGGCCACGTCATTGGCAATCGAGAATGTGGTAAGCGCGCCGCGTGTCATCAGCAATTGCTTGCCGATGCCCACAATCTCGATCAGCTTTGTCGGGTCGCTGTCGAGATCGACCATGTTCCCGGCCTCTCTCGCAGCAACGGTGCCGGTGTTCATGGCCACACCCACATCGGCCTGGGCGAGCGCGGGGGCGTCATTCGTGCCGTCGCCGCACATGGCGACCAGCTTGCCTGATTCCTGCTCCCTGCGGATCAGCGCCAGCTTGGCCTCCGGTGTTGCCTGAGCCAGAAAATCATCTACGCCACTCTCTGCAGCAATGGCCGCAGCGGTCAGCGGGTTGTCACCCGTGATCATGACCGTACGGATCCCCATGCGGCGCAATTCGGCAAAGCGCTCGCGTATGCCGCCTTTCACCACATCTTTGAGATGCACCACGCCGAGAAGACGCCCGTCATCCAGCACGGCAAGCGGCGTGCCGCCCTGACGGGCAATACCATCGGCAATGCTGCGTATCTGCGCAACCGAGGCCGCGTTCTCGCCAATGGCGGCAATCACGCTCTCGACCGCGCCCTTGCGTATCTGACGCGCCCCGATATCGACGCCGCTCATGCGTGTCTGGGCCGTAAAGGGCACGAAATGCGCCCCGGTGGCGTTGAGTTCGCGCCCGCGCAGGCCGAAACGCGTCTTGGCCAGCACCACGATAGAGCGCCCCTCCGGCGTTTCATCAGCGAGAGAGGCAAGCTGGGCCGCATCGCCAAGCTGCTGCTCGGTCACGCCGGGCACAGGCATAAAGGCGCTGGCCTGGCGATCACCGATCGTGATGGTGCCTGTCTTGTCGAGCAGGAGCGTATCGACATCGCCAGCCGCCTCGACCGCACGCCCGGACATGGCGAGCACGTTGAAGCGTATGAGGCGATCCATGCCCGCAATGCCAATGGCCGAAAGCAGGGCGCCAATCGTTGTCGGGATGAGCGTGACAAAAAGCGCCACGAGCACCAGCACCGAGATGCTGCCGCCTGCGTAATGGGCAAAGGAGGGGATGGTCGCCACCGCGATGATGAAAATGAGCGTCATGCCGGCAAGCAGAATGGTCAGCGCAATTTCATTGGGTGTTTTCTGGCGCTGCGCCCCTTCGACCAGCGAGATCATGCGATCGAGAAAGGTCGAGCCCTGCGCGGCCGTGATCCGCACGATCACCCAGTCTGACAGCACACGCGTGCCGCCCGTCACGGCAGAGCGGTCACCGCCGCTCTCGCGTATGACGGGGGCGGATTCACCCGTGATAGCCGACTCATCGACAGAGGCGATACCCTCGATCACCTCGCCATCGCTCGGGATGAAATCACCCGTCTCGACCAGAACCGCATCGCCAACCGCCAGTTCGGGTGCTGCGACTTCCTCATAAAGCCCGGCGGGAGAATACAGCCCGGTATCGGTCGGGATCAGACGCTTGCCGCGGGTCTCGGTGCGGGTGCGACGCAGGGAGTCGGCCTGTGCCTTGCCACGCCCTTCGGCAATGGCTTCGGCGAAATTGGCGAAAAGCAGCGTGAACCACAGCCAGAGCGTGATCTGAAGCGCGAAGCCCGTATGGGGCATCCCTTTGATGATATCGCGGAACAGGAGAATGGTGGTCAGCATCGTGACCACCTCGACCACGAACATGACCGGATTGCGTATCATCACGCGCGGGTCGAGCTTGCGCAGGCTTTCTGCCATGGCGGGCAGAACCAGCGCGCTGCTCAGCACGGTTGCACGCGCACGCGGGGCTTTGCGCGCCCCGTCAGACCGGGGCGCGGGAGAAGGAAAGGAGATCATGAGACAGGCGCCTCTTAATAGGTGGTGCCGTGCAGCATCGCGAGATGCTCGACAATCGGACCGAGAGCGAGAGCGGGAAGAAAGGTCAGACCGCCGACAATCACGATCACACCGGCCACTAGTGCGATGAACAGCCCGTTATCGGTCGGAAACGTGCCAGGCGTCGGGGCGGCAACCTTCTTGGCGGCCATGGACCCCGCAATGGCAAGCGCCGGTATGATCACAAAAAACCGGCCGATCATCATGCCAATGCCCAGGGTCACATTCCAGAAGCTGTTGGCGGTCAGCCCCGCAAAGGCGCTGCCATTATTGGCGGCGGCCGAGGTATAGGCATAAAGCGCCTCGGTGAAGCCATGCGGCCCGCTTGCCGACAAAGCGGAAGTCCCGGCGGGAATGACAACGGCGAGTGCCGTGAAGCCAAGCATGACAAGCGGCAGACAGAGCACGGCCAGCATGGTCATCTTGATCTCGCGGGCCTCGATCTTCTTGCCCAGATATTCCGGCGTACGCCCGACCATGAGACCGGCCATGAAAACCGCAATCAGGGCAAAAAGAAGAAACCCGTAAAGCCCGGAGCCGACGCCACCGAAAATCACCTCGCCAAGCATCATGTTGATGAGCGGCACCATGCCACCCAGCGGCAGAAAGCTCTCATGCATCGCATTCACCGCGCCGCATGACGCATCGGTGGTGACGGTGGCAAAAAGCGCCGACGCAGCCACACCAAAGCGCGTCTCCTTGCCTTCCATATTGCCGAGCGCGCCATCAAGGCCCAGCGAGGCAAAAAGCGGGTTGGCATGGGCTTCGGACCAGTAGAGCACCCCTGCCCCGATCAGGAACAGCGCGGCCATGGCAGAGAAGATGGCCCAGCCCTGCTTTTCCTGCCCGATCATGCGACCGAACATGTTCGTCAGCCCTGCGCCCAGCGCAAAGATGCACAGCAT
Source organism: Asaia spathodeae NBRC 105894 (assembly GCF_025994195.1). Classification (NCBI taxonomy): domain Bacteria; kingdom Pseudomonadati; phylum Pseudomonadota; class Alphaproteobacteria; order Acetobacterales; family Acetobacteraceae; genus Asaia; species Asaia spathodeae. Next base: position 481,523 of record NZ_BAPY01000005.1, read on the forward strand.
CTGCACGAAATTTGTCAGCGCATTGGGGTTTTCGAATGGATGAGCCGAGTTCGTGTTGAAAAACCCGCCGCCATTCGTTCCCAGCATCTTGATTGCTTCCTGAGAGGCAACAGGACCGAGAGCGATGGTCTGGTGACGGCCTTCCAGCGTAAATGCCGAAACGCTGCTCCAAAGAGTCTGGGGCACGCCTTCGAGCACGAAAAACAGGGTCAGCAGCACACAGGCTGGCAGCAGCACGTAAAGGGTCACGCGCACCAGATCAGCCCAGAAATTGCCAATGGTCGTGGCGCTACGACGCACGAAGCCACGCATAATGGCCGCGGCGATGGCGATGCCCGCAGCGGCAGAAACGAAATTCTGCACAGTCAGGGCCAGCATCTGGCTGAGCGGGCTGAGCGTGGTCTCGCCACTATAGCTCTGCCAGTTCGTATTGGTCAGAAAGCTGATGGCCGTATTATAGGCGAGATCCGGCGCTACCGCCCCCAGCCCGCCGGGGTTGAACGGCAGCACACCCTGCAGACGCAGCAGCGCATAGACGGCGATGAAGCAGAACACCTTGAACAGGATCACGGCCAGCGCATATTGCGACCATGATTGCTCGCGCGTCGGCTCGACGCCCGCAAGGCGATAGATCCCGCGCTCCAGTGGCCCGAGCATACGCCCCGGAAAATGGCGCTCGCCTTCGAGCACGCGTTTGAGAAAACCTCCGAGCGGTCGTGTCAGCGCGACCACGCAGAGAAAGAACACCGCAATGGTGATCCATCCTGAAAGGCTCATGATCAGAACCTCTCGGGACGAAGAAGCACGGCGGTGACATAGGCCAGCAGGCCAAGCGTCACGATACCGCCAAGAACAAGATCAGGCGTCATTTCAGATCCTCTGGCAGATCGAAATGAAGCCGAGACAGAGCACGAAGCCGAAAAGGCCGAGTGCGCCGTAAAGAGCATCAAGCATGAAAAAAGGCTCCCTGAAGAGAGCCTGATTATCAATTCGCACGCCATAGGAATGACAGAAGGCGCAGCCCGAAGCTTTATAGGAAAGTCATAGGAATTTCGGTGCCTTTGCGTCGCCTAACAGGCGACACGAAGACAGGGTCAGGCAAAAGTTACACGGCGGTCGGTATGAACTGGCCAGAAGCCGCGGCGGCAATCTGGCCGCTATTCATGTCGATCGGTACGAAAATCACCGTCGCCTTGCCCGAGCGGCTGGCGGTCACGACCATATCGGCCTGATTCACATTCTGCATCAGGGTGAGAATAGCGTCTTCGCTGACATCGGGAATGCTCTTGCGAAACAGTTCCGCCGCCTCGGCAAAACCGGCAGCGATGGCCTTGCGCTCATTGGCGATCCCCTCACCCTGCAGCTTCTTGCTCTCCGCCTCGGCTCTGGCAATGCCCACACGCCGCACCATCTCGGCCTCGGCTTCTGCCTGAGCGGCATCCTTGCGGGCAATCGCTGCCAGCTTGTTGTTCATCGCTTCCTGTATCTCGCGCGGCGGCATAGGCTGCTCGATGGTAACACCATGGATATCGAGGCCTGATTCAAGCGCGTCCGCCACCTGATCATTGATCACCCGTCGGGCGATCTCGTTGCGCTGCGAATAGAGTTCCGCCAGCGTCATGGTCGAGGCGATCTGCCTGATCTCGTTTTCGACGCGAAAAACGAGCCGTTTGACAGGCTGCGATACCTTGTAGGCGTAATTGAATACAGCCTCGCTATCATCTCGGACGCTGTAGAGCAGCACCCAGCGGATCTCGATGAAGACGTCATCCAGCGTCTTGACCTCTGACGATGTCTCGACCTGCATCTGCTGCAGCGACACCTTGTATGAAACACGCGTGAGGATCGGAATACGGAAGTGCAGGCCACTCTCGAGCAATTTGCGCTGCGGCTTGCCCAGAAATTCGGTGACGTAGACCATCCGCCCCGGGACAATCATCACGCCCCCGAGAAGGAAAAACACGACAAGAAAGGCGGCAACAGCGATAACAAGTATCGCGAGTACAGGCTCGGGAATGGTCAGGGCCTCCTTTTGTCTTTTCGATATCGCGACAGGATTTACCAGACGCCCGACTGAACCTCACAATGAAAATGCCTCAGATGCCTGCATTGTGAGTTTCGCCGCAGGGGCCGCAGAACCACGCACTCCAAGCAGGCACTGGTGATATCCGGCGCGAGATGCGATGTAGAGCGTCCAGGCAAAGTGATGCGGCCCCGGGCCGCCCGGATATCAGGGAGGCAGAGCCGAGATGACGCAAGCCACGGCCCTGCGTCGGGGATGGACAACGGGCAGCTGCGCAACAGCCGCCGCCAAAGCGGCCTGGGCCCTGCTCATGATCGATGACTGCCCGGACCCTGTCACCATTACCCTTCCCGGCGGCGGGGAGGCGGCGTTTTCGCTGGACGGATCAGGACGCGACGGCGACACAGCTTGGGCTCGTATCGTCAAGGATGCCGGAGATGACCCTGATGTTACCCACGGGGCGCTGATTACCGCCACCGTGGCGCGCGCATCGACAGGCAGCGGCATCATTTTTCGTGCCGGAAGCGGTGTCGGGACCATCACCCAGCCGGGCCTTCCCCTTCCCCCCGGCGAGCCCGCGATCAACCCTGTGCCACGCACCATGATCCGCACCGCTCTGGAGCAGATCACCCCCGGTGCCTCAGACGCTATCGTCACGATATCCATTGCCGATGGCGAAGAGCTGGCCAAACGCACATTGAATGCGCGGCTCGGCATTCTTGGTGGCTTGTCAGTGCTTGGAACCACCGGGATTGTGATTCCTTATTCCTGTTCGGCATGGATCCATTCAATCCATCGTGGTGTGGATGTAGCAAGGGCGCTCAACCTGCCCCATATCGCAGGCAGTACGGGATCAACCTCTGAAAAATCCATACGCTCTCTCTACACTCTGCCAGACCCGGCCCTGATCGAGATGGGAGATTTCGCGGGCGGGTTTCTGAAATATCTGCATCGCCACCCCGTGCCGCGCCTCACCATTGCAGGCGGTCTCGCCAAAATGACAAAACTGGCCCAAGGCCATCTCGACCTGCATTCAAGCCGGACACTGGCCGACCCGCAGGCCCTGGCCCCCATTGCCGCGCCTCTTGGCCTGACGGATGCCCAGCTCTACAGGCTGGCAAAGGCCCAGACGATCGCGCAGGGCTATACCGCTCTGGGTGATGACAGGCTTGGCTCCCTGATCGCTCAGCGTGCGGCTGAGACAGCAAGAGACACCCTCGCCGATCCTGAATGCCAACTCGACGTGGTCATATTCGACAGGCAGGGTGCGCTGATCGGGCGCAGCACGCTTCTCTAGACTCACGGACCTCCCTTGCATGGCTGTCCGCAAAGGGTGGAAACTGCCCGCGCCTCTCCCATAGCTTCCTGAGAACCGAAAAACCGGAAACAATACGATTACAAAATAATATTGCCATGAATATATCGTTATTGTAACGCAATGTTATAGGTAATAAAAACAGGAAACCTCAATGACGCGTCGTTACCGGAGATGGTCCCTTTCTCTCCTGACCCTTGGCGTGGTCATGCCGGTCTGTCCTCAGACTTCATTGGCGGCAACACCCCCGCTTGCTGCCACCTCTCCCTCGGCAGTTTCCGAAAAGGAGCGGGTGCGCCCAAAGAAGAAGGCCCATCGCCCGGCGCACCCACTGCCTGCAATCGAGGGCAAGGAGTCGATCTCCGTCAGCGGCAAGCGGCTACGCAGTCATGGGGCAGAGGTTGCTGTCACGCGTGCCGTCATGGAACGTTTCATCCCAGGTACAAATCCGATGCAGATTCTGGCGCAAAGCCTGCCGGGAGCCAATTTTACCTCATCTGACGCTTTCGGCCTCGATACGGCAGCCAATACCTTTTACGTGCGCGGCTTTACCCAGACGCAGATCGGTGCCTCACTCGATGGTATGCCGCTCGGTACGCAGGGCTTTACCAACCAGAACGGCGTTTCGATCACCCAGGCGATGATCCAGGACGATTTGCAGGGAATGACGCTCTCACAGGGCGCGGGCTCTCTGGACACTTTTTCAGCACAGCTTCTGGGCGCGGCGATGAGCTATGTCTCGTCAGACCCGTCAGACAAGGCCGGTGGACGCGTCTCGCAAAGCTTTGGCAGTTATAATGCGTTTCGCACCTATGTGCGGGCTGATAGTGGCACGCTCAATCCAAGCGGCACGAAGTTCTATACGTCCTTCGCCAGAACCGAGAGCAAGCTCTGGAAAGGCGAAGGCTATCAGCGCGAATTGCAGGCTGACGCCAAGCTGGTTCAGCCTGTAGGCCAGCATGGCAAGCTGACGGGCTTTTTCGGCTTCGGCAATTTCACACAGGCCAATTACCTCTCCGTCACCAAAAACATGTGGGAGCGCATGGGCCGCGACACGACCTATCTCAAACCGGATTACGAAAAGGCCAAGCTCTGGGCCTATTACGCGCAATACACCTCTGACGTACCGCCAGGCTATGACGGTATCCTGTCGAATGACGAGATCGGCAATTATGCCTGGGATGGCTCACAGATACAGCGCAGCTATCTCTCATCCGTCACCGGGCATTTCGATCTGTCGGAACATCTGCATTCCGACACCATCGCCTATGGCAATATCTCAAGCGGTGTCTATGGCGGGACCAATAATTTCGTCACCTCCCCAAGCTATGGCGTGCCGCAATTGCTGGCAGACGGCACGGTAAGTGGCGTTCCCATGGCATTGCAGCGTGCCCATGCCGATATGCGCCGTCTCGGCTTCACCCAGAAGCTGTCCTATGAGGCCCCTCATCACAATCTGATCGAGGGCGGTTTGTGGTACGAGAATAACCGCTGGGTCTATGATGCCCGCCTGTATGAGGACACGCCCGAAGCCGCGCATAGCATGATGTCGGACCTCAGGAAGGGCACGGGGCATACCTGGTTCGAAAACACCTATAACACCAATACCTTCCAGTTTTTCCTTCAGGATCGCTGGACGATCATCAAGGGGATGACACTGCTGGCCGGGTTCAAATCCCTCACCCAGACTACCCATGGCGGCACGAAGAACGACTACACGCAGCAACTCAAGGATGAAGGCTGGAATGCCTATTACAGGCGACCGGCCCGTGGCTCACTGACAGCTTCAGGAGCTTTCCTGCCGCATTTCAGTTTTGATTATCATTTCCTGAATCATCACGAGGTCTATTGGGATATCGCCGAAAATCTGCGTGCCTATGATTACTACTCACAGACAACGTCAGGTACGGCATGGGGCGGGCTGGGCAATGCCGCGCAACCGGCCCAACAGGTCTTCGACGCCAGCAAGAAAACGCTTCGGCCTGAGCGCACATGGAATTATGTCGTGGGCTATCGCTATGACGCGAAATTCTTCACCGGCACAATTGATTATTACCATACCGATTACTACAACCGCCTCGCCTCCATCACCGAAGGCACGGCCAATAACACGCGCAACGCCTATATGAATGTCGGACGCGAGACGATGGATGGCGTCGATATTCTTGGCGCCATTCGCCCGGTCAAGGGGCTTGAGATCACCAACAGCTTCAGCTGGAACGACGCCCGCTATCAGGGAACGGGCATCAATTACGGCGGCAAACTCTATAGCCTGAAAGGGAAAAAACAGGTCTATTATCCGGCTTATATGTACAAGGCCAATCTGGCCTATCTCTGGCGCGGCACGCAGTTCAATTTCAACGTTAATTACATCGCCTCGCGCCCGATGACCTTCCTGAACGATATCAGATTGCCCCCCTACTGGCTGGCCAACGCAACAATCGCCCATGATTTCGGCCGCATCGGCTTTGCTGAGCATTTCAAGGCCAGTTTCGGCATCACCAATCTGTTCGACACGAACTATATCGGCGGCGTCTATGGTGCAGCCTCTCTGTCGGGCGACAATAACAGCAATCTGTTCGTCGGTTCACCGCGTCAGTTCATCGGCACGATCAATGCCCAGTTCTGAAATGAGACGTCTCAGAAGACGCGCGCCAGTGTCCGCATAAGTCAATGCCTCTCCTGAGAGGCCTGGGGTACAACTCGACTTTTATGATCACATCCGGATTGGGCCTTTACAGTGTAACGTTACCGGGTCGATACAGGGGCTTTCATGCATACTGACGGCGATTAACGTAAGGGACCGGATCTTTCATGACTGAAACCACGCTGACGGATTTCAATCGCAGACGGGATTTCATGGGCATGGAGGAGACGGATCTCCGCGCTCTTCGCTCGATGACGGATCTGATCGACCGTGAAATACCGACAGCTCTTGAGGGGCTTTACCGCAAGATCAGCACGTCGCCAGAGGCAGGAGCGTTTTTCTCCAACCCTGCCCATATGGACCATGCCAGACGGGCTCAGGTTGCCCATTGGCACAGCATTGCCGAAGCCAGGTTCGATCAGGACTATGTCGATAATGTCGGGCGGATCGGCGCCGCCCATGCCCGTATCGGTCTGGAACCGAGCCTCTATATCGGCGCTTATGGCCGCGTGATGGAGCATCTTTTCAAGGCGATCATCCGCGACACCTCGACTGGCAACCTGCTCACCCGTCTCTCGCCCCATAGCAAGGATGCCCTGACGGAGCGGCTCGTCAGCCTCAGCAAGGCTGTTCTTCTGGAGATAGATCTGACGATCTCGACCTATATGAACGATATAGACAAGGCGCGCATCGCCATGCAGGCCGAACAGGCCCGCCGTGCGGAAGAAGACAAGGCCGCCGTGCAGGTTCTCGGCGACGCCTTGAGCGCCCTGGCCAATGGCGATCTCACGCGCAGGATCGGCGATAATGACATTCCTGAGAGGCTTGCAGCACTCAGGCAGCATTTCAACCAGACGGCCGCCACACTCTCGCGAACGATGAACGACATATCGTCCGAGGCCGCCCATATTCTCACCAATGCGCATGACATCAGGCAAGGGGCCGAGCAGCTTTCAAGCCGCACCGAGCAGCAGGCGGCTGCGGGCGAAGAGATGTCCGCTGCCCTGGGGCAGATTACCGAACGGATACGCCAGACCGCCCAGCAGACGCTCAGAACAGACAAGATGGTGTCTGTCGCATGGCACGAAGCCAAACATGCCGAAAAGGTCAAAAACGACACGATAGCAGCCATGACTGCCATAGAGGGCTCATCTCGCGAGATTGGCGGCATCATCACGATCATCAATGAAATCGCCTTCCAGACAAATCTTCTGGCGCTGAATGCCAGTGTCGAGGCGGCGCGTGCGGGAGATATCGGCAAAGGCTTCGCAGTTGTCGCCAATGAGGTCAGGAGCCTCTCCCAGCGCTCGCGCGAGGCTGCCGAAGCGATAGGCGCCCTCATCAGCCAGTCGGATCAGCAGGTGCAAACCGGAGCCGCCAAAATGCGTGAGACCGGAGAGGCCCTGCAAAAAGTCATGGCGCAGGTCGAGGCAATCAATAATGCGGTCTCGACAATTGCCACAGCCACACAGGAACAGTCGCAGAGCATCACAGAGTTGAATAGTGCCATGTCAGGACTGGAGCGCACGACAATGCAGAATGCCGGAGCCGCAGAAGAAAGTGCCGAAGCGGTAGGCAATCTGGTTTCAACCGCAGACACACTGACCCGCGCCGTCTCCCATTTCAAAACGACAACGCGAACACCCTGAGCGACCGCTCTCACGCATCTGTGGACATGATGGCTTTCCCCTGAGCGGCGGCTCATGTCACCGCGCTGCATTGGGTATTTGCCGTGATGGCATGCCCTGTGGTGATACAGGCTGTCGAAGGCAGATTTCGGCTATGACCGCCCGGCAGGAACGCGGGGCGGTCCCCTCTCGTTCAGATCACGGGAGAGAGGGCCTCAGAATTCGAGCAGGACTTTCATCGCTTCCCGCCGGTTTGAAGCGAGGTCAAATGCCTTGCCTGCGTCGCTCAATGCAAAGCGCTGCGTGACGAGCGCGCCCAGATCGGCCTTTCCGGAGTCAATGAGATCGACGGCGAGGGCGAACTCCTCGCGGAAGCGGAAAGAACCGACCCAGCTCAGTTCCCCGGTGACAATCCGGCTTTGCGGCAGGGTCACATCATCGCCCAGCCCCAGTTGCACGATGGTGCCACAAGGCGCCATCAGATCGAGAGCGCCACGCAGGGCCTGCTCATTCCCCGAGCATTCGATCAGGACATCGATACTGCGCCCCAGCCCCGCCAATGCCTCAGGAAATTCGCGGGAATCGATCACGCGGTCGGCGCCTGCCTTGAGAGCGATCGCAAGCGGCTCGGCAAGGATATCCGTGACAATCACTTCTCGGGCGCCATTGAGTCTCGCGGCAACTGCCACCAACGTTCCGATAGGACCGGCGCCAGTCACCAGAATGCGTTTGCCCATCAGGGCACCCGCACGACGGACAGCATGCAGCGCCACGGCAAATGGTTCTGAAAGCGCCAGTTCAGCCGGTGTCTTATGCACAGCCTTCACGCATTGACGCGCCTTGCAGACCAGATCCTGCCTGAAAGCCCCGTCTATATGAGGGTCGCGCATGGCACTGCCATAAAAACGCATATCGGTGCAGTGATTGGCCCGACCGGCGAGACACTGGCTGCAATGACCACAGGCGAGGCCCGGATTGACTGCCACCACATCCCCGATGGCGAGATCGCTCACATCGGGCGCCTTCTCGGCAATTCGCCCTGCGATTTCATGCCCGAGAATCATGGGATGCTTGATGCGCACGGCGCCGAAACCACCGTGATGATAATAATGCAGATCCGAGCCACAGATCCCGCCTGCCTCTACACGCACCCGTACCTCCCCTGCCTGCAGGGCCGGCACGTCACGCTGCTCGACCTGAAGGTTGTGCGGCGCGTGGATGACAAGAGCCTGGGTCATGACGGAAATCCTGCTGGCTGAAAAGACGGGCATAAAAGCCTGAAAACACGATCGACGTTGCGCAAAGAGCGTCTCACTTCCGCGTGTCCTGCGGCAGGGCAAGGCGCTCGACGGGCAAGATCCAGATATTGGCTGCGGTAAAGGCAAGAGCCGCATAGGAGATCCCCATGAGAACCAGCGCCATCGCCGAGCTTTCAACGATCGGGGCAAAGGCGATCACGCAGGAAACGAGCATTCCCCCCACGAGGCAGGTCTTTCGGGCCCGTGTCGCGCTCCAGCCATGACGCAGCAGCGCATCTGAAACGCCGCCGCCGATCCAGCCGAAAGGGATGGCGAACAGGGCCGGAAAGAGCCCGTAATAACGCACATCGGCAAACGAGAAATGCCGCGCATTGATCAGGAAGGTCGGAAACCAGGTAATAAAGAAATAGATAGCGAAGTTGAGACAGAAAAACCCGATCATCATCCCCCAGATCGTGCGCTGTTTCAGCAGGTAGAGAAGTAAAACAGGCACGGCTCCATCAGGGTCAGCTCGATCTGGCTCTCTCCTGTCAGCGAGGCTCTTCCTACACCCCGGTGTCGAACGCTCATTGCAGGTACGAACGCTCCCGCCCCTGCGCGCTGCAAAGATCTTTTGAAGGCGCGCTGCGAGCGAAAAATGCCACTCCCGCGCCTAGCCGCAAGAGGAATATCCTCACCAAAAGAGCGAAGACCCTTATATCCTAGTCGATAGCGCAGGCCATCACCATCACTTCGGCAGCATGCCTAAAACCAGCTTACTTTATTCCGCGAAGCGATTATGATTCAGAGCTTCAGCTTCGTATCCCGCAGGATTCGAGCAACCAACGGTGGCTGCGCGATAAAGCTGGAGACCTGCTCTGGTGTCCCAAGCATACCGACATCGGCAACAGCTATGTCAGATATGAGGACTTTCTTCCCGGCCTCAATCAAACGGTTGTACATTGGCGCTATGTACCGCTCATTTTTCTCCATTCCGTCAGGCCTGGAAAACTGCTCGTGGTATAAACCCGTGTATAGATCCTTTCTGCTGAACCAATACAGGCCTAGGGAGGCGAATTCAGAGATCCGGACTTTCTCCCTCACCTCAACGACTGCGCCCTGATCGTTCAAGCGTGCAAACGACCATCCATCTCCCGGAGCACGAAAACAAGGGATCCAGCCGTCGCAATCAACCGGATTGGGAGGCGCCATAAGCCCCGGGCCTACGAAAGTATCGATATTGTAGACAGCAAATGGAAGGTGAGAATCTGTGCCCTCAGCAAGCGTTAGAGCAGTTGTCGCTTGACCATCGGTTGCATGCTCCAGTTCGACGATTTCGTCGACCTTAATTCCGAGAAGGTTGCATCGATCAAGGATATACGCTTTGGCATCAAGTTCTTTACGGGTGGCAAAACGGAATCGCCAACCTGAGTCCCTAAATGCCGACAAGCTCAACATAGACCAATCAAACAGAGGACGTCCGAGTGCCTCTATTTCATATTTAGGCTTCGAGTATCCAGCCTTGCTAAAGCGAGATCCCAAGCCCGCCATCGTAATCGCCATTATCCCCATTATAGTCAGCCTTTGGCAATGCGATCACGTTTGATGAATTCCTCAATCGCAGGGAAGTCATTATCCACAAACTCGCGAGGCCGAACAGCTCTGTCGTCGATGTAAAACCCGTTATGCCCAGCCCATGGTTTGCCTAGATGAAGCTCATCAAAGGGAATGTCATGCTGCATCAGCCACTGAAGCATGACTGAACTGACATCTCTGTTAATCACCCCCAGATTCCCCCCGCTCGACCTCATGCCTCGGGATGAATTCAGGATGATATGCCAGCCTTGGTCATGCAATTCCCTCAGCTTTGCAATGAGCTGTGGTTCCGGTGCGACGGAGGCATAGCTCATTCCAGCCTGCTTGATGTCGCACAATGTGCCATCCACATCCACAACCAGAACCTTATCTTCACGAATCATGCTATATCATCCAATCTATCGAGTATAGATGCGGCAGTTAGAGCAAATCCTGCCAGTTTATTGGGTCTATCGCTATGAAGAGGGAGCATTGACAGAAATAGCGATAATTCTACTGCGCGTACGGCAGAGATATCGAACCCAGCTTTTTCGAGGCGCCCACAGAAAGCCGTTTGCATCCATTGGGGTGGTCCACCCCCATCAAGCGAGCACTCCAAGGTCATCCGTTCGGTAAGAGAACAGGAAAACAGATCGTTATTGATGAAATCGTAACCACCCATAACAGAGTGACTGAACTTAGCAACGTCGTAGAGAGGATGCATAAGACCCGCTTCGAATGTCACCGCCCCTCTTGGATCGATGAGCCGCATGAATCCCAGTCTTTTCTCGAAAAGTATATTAGAAAAGCAGGGATCCCCATGACCAAAAACGAGATGCGGATCAGGAAAACGTTCAATTGCTCGCTCTATGAAGGGGACAGCATCATGATGCATATCACGCAACCCGCCACGTGGGCCCGAAGCTATCAGAATAGCATCAAGTTTCCGCCCCTGCTCCGTGTCGAGGAAAGTAGCCAGCCGCGCCTCGAGCTTTCCGAGAATCTGTCTTCTTCCCTCCGCCACCGTATGTTGGGCATTTCGCGCGCCTTTTTTGCGCGAGGCAATGAAAGCAAAAAAGCTTTCTAGAAGCGTATCGAACTCGGGCGGCTGAAACGCGCCATGAAGAAACTGCAGCGCGACATCCGGGATAGGCAGGTGCTCCATAGCGTAGCCTGCACTATCTTCTTTCTTCCAAAAGCCGAACGTAGGCATAAGAAAGCGCGTCATTTCCTCGGGTGCCACATGAAAATATTTGTATTCACCCTCCATTTTAGCGATGTCAGATGAGCGTTTGTAAAAAATACCACTCGAAGCAGAGGTATCATTGAAATGTCGGGATTCTGTTGATCCCACCAAAAATCTTTGCAAGTTACGCAGGATGCGCAGATCTACCATCAAAGCATGATCATCCATGCATGGCGCACTATCGGCAAGCCTGTGCAGAACGCTGCGGCGATCTTCATCATCGTCAGCGCCAAGCAAGGTGACGGCATCCTTCGCGCACAACAATATAGGGGCTACATCGTCATTGACTGGTCTGAGCAGCATCGTATCAACCGCAAAGGCTGCCTTGAGAAGGATATCTACTAGCTTGTCCATACATAAAGGGGCGATGCACGACGGAAGCAGAAAATAAAAGCTACCCGGGTCGCGCGTCTCGATATGACGGGCGAATTGGTGAGCCTCAATGTCAGTCTTGATAAAGAAGAAATCAGATTGCGCTTTCTTGGCCGCAGCCTCGATCTCAAGTGCCAGACGTTGACGACGCCGCACTATTCTAGCGAACGATACATCCCCTATTATTGACGCAATATCAGAAGACGGGGCAATCCGGTCATCGAATATTACAGTAACGATGTGTGCCACGCTTCTTCCTCAAACTTTCGTTCTTTGTTGTGCGGCCGACGCCCCACATTTAGGCAATCGGACGAGATAACCCCACGTCGCAAAAGGCCAAACGAGCAAAATTACAAATATATTGGCTGCCGCCGAGACCGCCAAAGCGGGGTCGATACTCTGCGCGATGACAGCCCGCCATTCCTGCGTCGTCCGGCTCACAAGAAGGACGCCAGCATTGTGGTAATAAGATGCGATAGCAATGTCACTGATCAGCGCCGTGGCAAGCAATTCAAGGCCCCAAATCAATACCGTGATCATCATAAGGATGGCGCCCTGACTACGCAGCAGACGCTCGCCATCGGTTGTCCCGATACGCACCATATCAAGCAGACGTAACGCGAAGAGGGTACGACTACCAGAGTGCCGAACAACCACGTAATTCTGCAGCCTTGTGAAAGCTCGGGGACAGATAAGGAAGCATATGCCTGCAGACAGGGTCACTGCCACGATCATCCACTGAATTGTCCTCGCCGCGTCGCCCCCCCAGCTTAACGCATGCCCATTCAGGTACAGCCCGGAGAGTAAGAGTAGCAGCATTACCGCGTCGAACAAACGGTCCAATACAACGGTCACTATGACCTTCGATAAACTCTGAGCAATAAGCCAGAGGTTCAGAAGACGGATCACCTCGCCAGCCTTAAAAGGGGGGATGATCGCGAAAGGCACAGTTGCGAAATGCAGAAAAAACGTCGTTCGGGCTGGGATCTTTAGTAGGTGGCTAGAAACCACACATAGCCGTACTGCTCTCAAGCAGTGCGCAAAAAAGAGAAACACCATTGAGGCCATCAGCGCACCACCGAGAAACGGTCCCAACACCCGAGCAACTAGGGAACCACCGGCAATAAGCAAAATTGCGCCTGTAGCCGCAACCGCGACAAACCTCCCTCTGTTGAGAAAGTTACACAACGATTGACGCAAATTTAAATTTGGTCTGGTCAGGCGTTCGCTTGTCGTAGGCACCATAACGCCGCTCATCACTATGTCTTAGTTGGAAGATCTGTTTCTGCATGGCGCCACAAACCAACCATCGTGGAGAGGTCACTCTCCCGAGCATACACCTGATGCTCTTCGTGCTTGAGAAGTCTTAGGCGAGAGATATCGTTGCGTCAACAGTGCAAGAATGTAAAGCTGCATTTGCGGGAGTTTGACGGTCATACGTCAGTCAAATGCCTGCAATTCCCCCGTAAGCCACAGAATGAGGCAGGTAAAAGAAATCATATCCGCGCTGCCGCCTGCGCTCGACCGGTTCCGCATACGATCGAATGTGGGCATAAGTGGCTCTTCGAAAATACAGAGCATGGCCAATCCAAAGATTTGAGGCACCAAGGTTTTGGTTGATGAAAATTCTAATGGAGGTGAACGCTTCAAAACGCTCGTTACCGGCAGCGTATGATCGTATGCGAGCATGAGCAGGAGAATGCGCCAAGCCATCAAGCCACTGCCAATTTAACCATACCGAGACTGGCTCAACATCCTTTCATTCGTCTAGAACATTGCTGAAAAGCAACACTTTTTCTCCCCCACAGCAGTAAGGTATAGCGGCTCTATCGGGCGATATGGCGAGGCATACCATAATAGCGCTAATTGCTAGATTACGGATCACAACTGGCAACGATTTCGTTCAGCGCGCCGAGCCAAAATGAACACATAGGCTCGGCTGGATGGAACGTCGGCTGGGGCCAGGTCAACCTCGTAGCCATAATCTACCTGCGTAGATATCTCGTCTAAGCTACTCCCCTGATCCAGAGGAGATCGTTCCCAGCATCCTGCTGATGCGGCTGAAGCAGCCCCCGAGGGGCATGATACACCACCAGCCCCTTCAAGCTACCCTGTATATCTCCCCCCTTACAAGACTGACCCAGACGTAACATACAAATAACTCTCGGATGTGTTACCGCCTCAATTGCAGGTATGCAGCACGGCTTTGGGGCTGTTGACCGGGTAGGAACTCGCCGTCGGATCATTGCTGCAAGCAGCATGCTCGATGCCGTTACAGGCGGATAAGGTCAGTGCGCCCACCAGAATTGCCAGAATTTTACCCATGATATCGTCCATTCCTTGGTTCGCTTCATCAACGCATCAGCACATGGAAACTGTCAATCAAGCGCGCAAAAAGGACAGATCAATCAATGAGGATCACGCGACAGAGCCGCGTCGCGTGATGGCAATGGCCAGAATCCCGGGGCCGGACGTATAGCCGCTGCACTCAACCGCCCGCCGGTAAACAGACCGGGTGCTCCGGTAATACCCGGTGCGGAAAGAGGCAGTCCGCGTAGCGACCGCATGGCGAGATAGGCAAAACACTCTGCCTCGACCATGTCACCATTCCATCCCAGCGTTTCCACCGGGGCCACACGACCCGCAAGCGTCTCTGCGAGAGCCTGCATCAGCACCGGATTATGGCGCCCGCCACCACAGACAAACCACGCGCGCGGCGCCTCCGGCAGAATGGTGGTCGCGACAGCCTGCACCGTAAAGGCCACAAGCGTTGCCGCCCCGTCTTCAGCCGAGAGCGGTGCCAGTAGATCAAGGGCCGCGATGAAGGCCTGGCGGTCCAGCGATTTGGGCGGCAGGCGATGAAAGAACGGCGCCGCGAGCAAAGCTGTGAGCCTTGCCTGATCGACCTGCCCCGCACGGGCAAGGGCGCCATCGTGATCGCAGGCGACCCCTGTATGACGCAAGGCCCAATCATCCAGCAGGGCATTCCCGGGCCCTGTATCGCAGGCGAGAATAGTCCCGTCACGACCGACATAGGTAACGTTCGCCACCCCGCCGATATTGAGAATGGCCACTGGCCTTCCCTGCCCCGCCAGACAGGCGGCGTGATACCAGGGGGCCAGGGGAGCCCCCTCCCCTCCGGCCCGCACATCGTCACTCCGGAAGTCATGAATGACCGGAAGGCCCGTTGCACCCGAGAGGCGCAGTGCGTCGCCAATCTGCCAGGTACGACCCGATTGCGGCGCATGAAACAGGGTCTGGCCATGAAAACCGATGAGATCGACCTCTCCCTCCATCGTCAGAACCTGACGGACAGCCTCTGCGTGGATATCGGTCAGGGCGCGCTCGGCCGAAAGCAACTCAGGCTCATCACCCCTGAGCTCCGAAGCGCGATCGAACAGGGCATAGAGTGCCTGACGCAAGGCGGCGTCATAACCCAGACTGAGCGACGCCCCCCGACGCCCGACCGTTACACCGTCGGTCTCGATAAGCGCCGCATCGACACCATCGAGCGACGTCCCACTCATAAGGCCGATAACACGCAGAAATCCCGGTTCCGCAGAGCGCATCGTCATGAAGGCCTCACGCTTTGAGAATGGCGTGAAGGTTATTGCCATTGGCGACCAGGGCGGCGTTGGCTTCATCGAGTGTCATGCCGTGACGCAGAAGAACGGCGCGTTTGACATTGCCCTTGCTGAGCCTGAGCGCCTCGTCGATTTCAGTATCACTCCCCCCGGCGAGGCTACGCACCATCGTGACGGCCCGGCGACCGAGCTTGGCATTGGTGACACGCATATCGACCATCAACCCACGATAGACATGGCCAAGACGGATCATGAGCGTTGTCGAAAGCAGGTTCAGCGCTGCTTTCTGGGCTGTCCCTGCCTTGAGCCGGGTCGATCCGGCCACGGCTTCCGGCCCGGTCGGCAGCAGGATGCCTAGCTCTGCCTCACGCAGTAGGCGCGTCTCCGCCACGCAGCTGATGCCAATGGTCAGGGCGCCAGCCTTGCGCGCCGCGTTCAAGGCTGCACAGCTATACGGCGTGTTCCCGCTCGCAGCGATGCCAAACACCACGTCATGTGGGCCGACATGATGCGCCGCCATTTCAGCCATGGCCGCGTCTTCATCATCTTCTGCCCCCTCGACCGCCTGAGATTGCGCATTGCTGCCACCGGCAAGCATCAGCACCAGACGCTCTGAGGGCCAGCCATAGGTTGGCGTCAGCTCCACACCATCCTGCATGCCGACGCGCCCGGCAGTGCCGGCCCCTACGTAAAACAGACGTCCCCCCTCGCGCAGCCGTGGCAAAGCAGCCTCGATCACCGCCTCCAGCGCTGGTACGGCGGCGCGCACCAAGGCGGTTGCCGCCATCTGGGCTTCGGCCAGCGCGTCGAGAATAGTGGCGGTGGGCCAGAGTTCGATCGTCGCGTAGCGCGGATCATGCGCCTCGGTCTGGGGAAAAGACGAGTTGTTGGTCATGATGCTCCTTTACGGCCTCGCCCGGCTTTTTGGCCCAAAGGCCCTCACGAGCCCGGCTGCGCCAAGGTGAAACAGGATACCCAGCGGGACAAGCCACGGAAAGGCGATCGAAACGCCCGCCATCTGCCCGCCGATCAGGACGAGTGCCATGGCGGCAAGCGACACCACAAACCCTGTCCTGACGGCGCGCCCTCCGAGACCCGGCAGAAAAAGCGCGCAGAGGAAGGCGCCAAGCGTCGGCCCATAAGACCAGCCTGCTATGGTCAGGCCGAGTATCACCGCCGATTTGGTCCCCATGGTGAACAGGGCAGCCCCTGTCAGCAGAATCACGCCCCAGAAAAGCGTCATGAGTCGCGGGGCAGACAGGGCACGCGGCTGATAGCCCAGCGCCCGCATGGTGCGGTCGATCAGACGCTGTGGCGCAGGGCCGAAATCGGTCAGGCTCGCGCCCGCCATCGCATTGAGGGTGGAAGACAAAGACCCCATCGTCGCACTCAGCACGCCTGCAATCAGCAGCCCCGATATCCCCGCCGGAAGTGCGTCGACGATGAAATGCGGAAAGAGCGCATCAGGGGAGTCGAGCCCCAGCCCTGCGAGGCTCTTGCCTGCCTCCCGGATCCAGAGCTGCACCCCCAGCACCGAAAGCAGACCGAAAAGCAGAGCCACCACGATTGCGCTGCCTATCAGAGCCAGGCGCGCCTCAAGCAGAGAGCGCGCGGCCAGCAGGCGCTGCACCATAAGCTGATCAGTGCCATGAGACGCGACGGAAAGCACTGCCCCGCCAATAACGGCAGAAGCAAGGGTGAACGGATCGTGCCACCAGTTAGTGGCCGTCATCGGATGAAAGACCTGCAGGCGCCCGGCCTGCCAGGCTTCATGCCAGCCCGCCATGGTGACGGTGTGCCCGACAAAGACGACACAGAACACTGCGCCAAAACCATAAAGCCCCAGCTGGATCGCATCAGACCAGACGACTGCACGCAATCCACCGAGGATGGTGTAGAGGAGTGTGAAAGCCAGTATGGCGCCCAGAACCGTCCACCGACCGACGGGCAGCCCTGCATGTGTAAAAAGCCAGACGACAGGCAGCGCGCCCGCCAGAAGGCGGATGCTCTCGGCCAGAAAGCGCGTGATCAGAAACGCCCCCGAGGCCAGACGCTGCATGGAGGCACCGTAGCGCTGCCCAAGCAGGGTATAGGCACTCGTCAGCGCGCCCTCGCGATAGCGTGGCAGAAACCACAGCGCGACTGCGCCTCGTCCGACACAATATCCGGCAGCGATACCGAGAAAGACGAGCCCCTGTGTATATCCGACCCCGGGAATACTGATGAAAGTCAGCGTCGATGTTTCCGTCGCGACCAGAGACAGGCAGAGCGCCCACCAAGGCAGATCATGATGACCTGACAGAAAATCGCCGGACGATCTCCCTGCCCTGCGACTGACACGCCAGATCAGAAACGAGAGCGCAATGAAATAGATCAGGATAACAGTCAGATCGAGCGGCTTCATGTCACCTTGTCGGGCACGATGTCGGGAGAGGTCGTCATCATGTCACGACGTGACGACGAGGCAAGGGCTCATCGTCGGAAATCCCGGTGCGTCAACCTGATGAAGGCTCCTTTCAGTGAAGCACTGCCTCTGCATCGACAAGATCAACATCACGCATCTGATCGAGATAGGCTTCACAATAGGCCTTGTGCGACGCCCCGACGATCACGAGCAAACGGCTGCCCGGTGCGCGGGTAAGCAACTCGCGGATATTGGCGACCATGCGCAGATTTCTTGTTTCCCAATATCCGACATATTGACGCCCATATCCCTGCCTTGAGGGCTCCCTCAGAGCCGCCCCCCAGTCAGATCGATAAGCCTCCATTGCGTAGCCAGGCGCATTATAGGCTCTGTAGAGCGTAAGCCAGCCGTCAACCGCGCCAAGCTGGGCGTCAAGTCTTTTGTCCTGCACCAGACGTGCTTTGGTGGCCGGGTTGTTCCATGCCTGCTGCAGGGCGGCACCATAGGCTTTTTCGTCCTGCGCCATCCCGGCAAAATTCTGATCATCCATGCCCCAGACGCGCTCCAGACCAAGCCTTGCCGCCAGGCGCGCTCCGATCAGAACACTCTCATTCCTGCGTGTTGTCTGAAGGGTGAGCCAGTCGACCAATTCAATCGTCAATCCATCGGCATTCCGGCGTTCTGCCGGTGGAAGACGCAGCCACTGAACGACAGCAGAATTCGGCTCGCCCGCCGCCAGAAAGATTAGCGCCAGTCGACGGCGCTGGGCCGGGCTCGGCGTTTGCGGCCAATCGGCCAGGAGACGATCGGCCTCATCATTGGCCTGAACGACGGTCAGACCCACCGCCTTTCCGGCGGGGCTCGGGTCGGGGCAATAGCGCTCTACCGACGCGGCCAGCCCTTCTCCCCGACGACGCATCCACTCGCATAACAAGCCGGAACTGCTCTCGGTCACGATCACATCGGGGTGCCATGCCGCCAGTTTTCCCATTACGGGGTCGAGAGCCCTGGCCGAAAATGGCGCAGTCAGGCCGGAAAGATGAGGGCTGCCAAGCACCAGAACTTCATTATGACGCCCTGCCGGAGAGTCATTGAGGGCTTCAGGATGAAATGAGGGATGATAGGGCTGCGCTTGTGCCTGGAGAGACAGTGTGGCCAGGAGCAGGATGAAAATTCTAGAGACCCGATGCACTGTTGCTCACCACATTTGATATCAATTGCCACAAATTTGCATACGACCGGCAACACGGCGCTACGCTTTGCGCCACAAGCCACTGCCCTCGATGCGTTGTGAACGTTCAGAGGCCCGGCCAGTCGCTGAATCGAGATTCAAGCCTCGTCAGGCCTCTCTGCCCATGCCGCTATGTCGACCAGCTGTTTTTCAAACCTTTCGGGTGTCTGCGCCTTATGTCGCAGTGATCTCGCACGTCACCGCGATCTGTTATCAGGCATCCAATACCGTTTCCCAGCCACCATAATCCCTCGGGAAACACTTCTGCTTCGGGGTCCCAGAAAAAGAACCAGAACCTCTTTCCGATGATTACTGCCTCATCCAACAAGATGTCCTGCATATCAGCGGGAACCTCCCTACCCATGTGGCGCTTTGTATCTACCACATTTTTCCTGATACGCAGTGAGGCTATTTCGCGCGCCTCTTCAAAGGTGATCTTTTTTCATTTTGACACCGGATTCCATTTCCAAAAACAAAAATACATTGATCATTAGTAATCAATATTTTTATCCTCAGTACCTTATAATAATTTTCGCAACTATAAATTGAAATCCTATTTTTCTATCCGGTGAATCATCTCATCGAGCGCTTCGACGTCGATATCGAGCGCCTTGAAAGACATGCTGGACGGGTTCACGATCTCGATCGTGGTTTTTTCTTCGAAACTCAAAACGGCATTCTGCGCCGAAAACTCGAGCACGTGGCCGCTGATCGTCGATTTGACGTCGAGAAAATGAAAGTGGAAACCCGGCACGGAGATGCGTCCAAACAGTTCCGGCGTCCAGAAGCCTATCAGACGCCCTTCGATTGCCTCGTGCCGATCGACCTGCTGTGCTGATGCAACCTGATCGACGCTGCGACTGCCGCCATCGGCACGATGGGGGCGTCGCAACACGAGATGTTCGAACTTGCCACTTATCGAGACAGCCAGAAAGATATTGTCGGGACGAATGAAGCGGGTGAGTTGCTCCTGTGCATTCTCATGAGTGACAGACGAAACTACCCGCTCCTGCTGAGGGGTGAACTCAGTCACCTGCACGAAGGGGATTTCTGTTTCTGCCGAGAGGCAGTGCAGCGCTTCACCTGCCGTCGCCTCATGCACCTTGCCGTCCTGAATGGTCAGTTCGCCACTGATCTCGGCCGAGCAGCCCAGGCCAAAAGCCCGATGCGAGCAGAAAGCCGAGAGAGGCGCCTCGCCTCGAAAATGCCCGGCCATCAGGGCCCCAATGGTCGAGAACTGGGTGATCTTGCTCATGCGATTTCTCTTTCTGGCTGATCAGGTAATCTTCTGAACCGAGAGCGGAAACGGGTTGAAGACAGACCAGCCCGTTTTCTGCACCAGTTTCTCAAGGGCCAATGTGCCAAGCAGCGAGTTGCCCTGTGCATTCAGCCCGGGCGACCAGACAGCAACGGAGGCCAGACCGGGCGCAATGGCCAGAATACCGCCACCTACCCCCGATTTACCGGGGAGCCCCACCCGGATAGCGAAAGCGCCAGAGCCATCATAATGGCCGCACATCATCATCAGGGCCATGATGGTACGCGTATTGGGCACCGAAGTCACCATGCGACCAGTATGAAGGTCTACCCCGCCCGTCATGAGATACCCGCCGATACCCGCAAGCTGGCGGCATGACATGGTCAGCGCGCATTGATGAAAATAGAGGTCGAGTGTGTCTTCGATGGGGTTTCGTATATTGCCGAAAGTGCGCATGTAATTGGCAAGAGCCGCGTTGCGAAACCCCGTCTCACGCTCCTGCTGCGCCATGTTCTCGTCGATATACAGCCCCTCAGGCGCGCCCGACTGCGCCCTGGCAAAATCGAGCAGTACCTGACGGGCGCCCATCCGCCCCAGATGCGAAACCAGGATATCGGAAATGACGATGGCCCCCGCATTGATGAACGGATTGCGGGGAATGCCGTGCTCGCTCTCGAGCTGCACGATCGAGTTGAAGGCACTGCCAGAGGGCTCCTGACGGACGCGGCTCCAGAGCGCACTGCCCTCAAGTGTCAGGGCCAGGGTCAGGCCGAATACTTTCGACAGGCTCTGGATCGAAAAAGCCTCATCGGCATCGCCCGCCACATGGGCACCGCCCCCGGCATCGATCACGGCAATGCCGAACTTCCCCGGGTCAACGCAGGCGAGAGGAGGAATATAGTCAGCCACGTGGCCACGCTCGGTGATCCCTCGCATGTCATGCGCGATTTCGGCAACGATGCTGTCGAGATCGGCCATATCCTGTCCTTCCTGCTGGGTGCCTGATCGGGTGGCACAGACATGACATGGCGGCGCAGACCGCACAACGCCCCTGCCGCATGAGCGCAGTTGAGATCGGCGGGTTAATCTGCGATGAGGGCTTCATGACTGGTGGCATTTTGAAACCCGGCGAGCAGCACGACGACCCGACTGGCATGCCAGAGGTCACGCTTCCTGACGTCGATACGCAATCTGAAGGGTTTCGCCTCAATCGCGCGGCACGACGCAATGCGCTGATCGAGGATTATGTCGAGCTCATTGCCGATCTCCTGGCCGAAGGGCGCGAGGCGAGGCAGGTCGATATCGCGACCCGGCTTGGCGTCTCGCAACCCACCGTCGCCAAGATGCTGACCCGCCTCTCCAATGAGGGCTATGTGCATCGCCGACCCTATCGCGGTGTCTTCCTGACCGGGAAAGGGCAGAGCGTGGCGGATGAGGCGAAAAACCGCCATCGCATCGTCGAGAGCTTTCTGCGCGCCCTTGGCATCAGTGAAGAGACACTGCGCGTCGATGCGGAAGGGATCGAACATTATGTGAGTGACGAGACACTCGCTGCCTTCGACCGCGCCCTTGCCAATGGACTCGGCTCCCTGACTGGCCCATCCGACACGAACTGATCAGACGGTATCAGCGCCAGCCTCGAACAAGGCCGCCCCACAGAGACGCGACCCGCGCGTGAGCAGTGCATGAAGACGGGCAACGCAGCTTGTGCCCCAACTGATATCACGGGCCAGATCGTAGTCCTCACGCAGAATAAGACCGGGAACACGAGACGATACCTCGTGCAGCTGGCGCAGGCTCCAGTCGAAACGCGCCCCGGTCTGACGCACGCTGGGATTGCTATGGGCATGCCGTGAAACGAAGGGCGAGACATAGTCGAACACGATACCAAGCGGGGCTTTTCTTGCAGCCGCAAAATCCCTGAGCCGGGCAAACAGGCGCCATACGATTTCAGGTGGCAAATACATCAGCACACCCTCGGCAAAAAACAGTATGGGCTGACCCTGGCTATGCGGCAGGGCACCAAGCCATGACCCTGCCCCCAGTTCATCGCTTACCAACCCGGTGCCGATCATTCCCGGCGGACGAACATGCTCACGCAGGGTCAGGATCTCGGGCAGTTCGATGTCGTACCACAGCGCCGCATCGATGTTGTTCAGCCGGTTCTGGCGCATATCGAGCCCTGAGCCAAAGCTCAGGCAGAGTGTGGCCGGGTAACGCATGAGCCAGGCCTCGATGACCCGGTCGAACCATCTGGCCCGCAGAATGGTCCCACGCATCGATTTACGGTCAGCAGCGAAACGCGCCGGATCAAAACCCAGCCGCGCCGCGATCGCCTCTGCCGTACGGTCGCGAAACCCGAGATCGGGCTCCTGCTCTGGGGCAAGCACGCGCGCCGCCAGCGTGATCAGCATGGTTTCCGTCACGCCGCGCAGCCTTGCCAGTGACATTTCAGGAAGAGGGGCGTTGCATAACATGGCAGAACACTCCTTGCTGCGGCGCCGCATGAAGCCATTATGCGAATCGTTCGCATCTGACGCTATCGTCTTCGCAGTGGAAAGGCCAGACCTGCCGAGCCGATGGCGACGACGCCCCTGCCATTGACAGCGCGTCAAAACCAACCACCTGATCAACAGGACGTTATCAGTCCAGAATGTATGCGTCTGCTGAATATAGCATATTGCATATTGATAAGCCTTAGGTTTGAGTAACGCCCCATGTCCTGCCCTCCGCCCGCACAGGGAACCTGCTCCAGCCAGACCGGAACCGACCCCATCGGCGCCGACCAGCCCGATGTGAAACGCACATCGTGGCGGTTTACACGTGCGCTCGGGGCTGACGGGCATAGTCTGCCCGAGGTCTTCTCATCCGTGCGTGTGGCGCCCGAAGGCGCAGGCTGGCTCAGGCGTTTCCTGTCATTCGTGGGGCCGGGCTATATGGTGGCCGTGGGATATATGGACCCCGGCAACTGGGCGACCGACCTGCAGGGCGGAGCACAATTCGGCTACACCCTGCTTTCGGTCATCATGATTTCAAATCTGATGGCCATTCTGCTTCAGGCACTGGCAGCCCGTCTGGGTATCGTGACCGGGCGCGATCTGGCACAGGCCTGCCGCGACCATTTTCCGCCCGCCATCTCCTTCGTGCTCTGGTTCACCTGTGAACTGGCCATCATCGCGTGCGACCTGGCTGAAGTCATCGGCACGGCTGTTGCGCTGCAATTGCTATTTCATATCCCACTGCTTTTTGGCGCCCTTATCTCCGCATTCGATGCGCTGATCGTCCTGTTTCTGATGAATCGCGGCTTCCGCTATCTCGAGGCTTTCATCATCGCGCTTCTGAGCATCATCGCGGTATGTTTTGGCGTGCAGATCGTGGCAGCCGCCCCGCCGGTGGCCGCTGTGATGGCCGGGTTCCTGCCACGCGCAAGCGTGGTGACCAGCCCTGCCATGCTCTACATCGCCATTGGCATCATCGGCGCAACGGTCATGCCCCATAACCTTTATCTGCACTCGTCTATCGTGCAGACGCGCGACTACAGACGTGACGATGAGGGGCGCAAGGATGCGCTACGCTGGGCAACCCTCGACAGTACGGTCGCGCTCATGCTGGCGCTGTTTATCAATGCTGCCATTCTGATCGTGTCTGCAGCAGCCTTTCACGGCACAGGCCATCAGGATGTTGCCGAGATCGAGGATGCGTATCGCCTGCTCTCGCCCGTGCTTGGCATGGGCTTGGCCTCGACCCTTTTTGCTGTCGCTCTTCTTGCCGCAGGCACTAATTCCACCGTCACCGGCACGCTGGCCGGGCAGATCGTGATGGAAGGGTTTCTGCACCTGACCATCCCGCACTGGGCGCGTCGTCTTGTCACACGAGGTCTGGCCATTCTGCCGGTCGTGGTCGTGACAGCGCTCTATGGAGACCATGGTGTGGGCAAGCTGCTGATCTTCAGCCAGGTCGTGCTCTCGCTGCAGCTGCCCTTCGCGGTCATCCCGCTGGTGATGTTCGTCTCTGACAGACGCAAGATGGGGCGTTTCACGATCTCGCCCGGCATGAAAACCCTCTCCTGGGCCGTGGCGGCGATCATCCTGCTCCTCAATTTCAAACTTCTCTACGACACCCTCGCCGCCTGAGGCGAGACCCCTCTCCTTTTCCACCGCAATGCTGTGAAAGACCGACCCATGCCCCTTTCCGCTTCACAATATAGCAATTGCTATTCAAGAAAGCTTGAGGGATTCCTTGAAACATATGCTTATTTGCGCGCCATCCCTAGGCGTGCCCCAGATTTTCTGGGGCTGGTTCTGAAGCGCTCGGTTCTGGCCGGGCCGTGCCTTCTGTGCCTTGCTGCAACAGAAGCCTTGGCAGCCGAGGGGAAAACGCAGGATGGCAGTGCGCTGACATCAGCCGCATCTCAGGACACGCAGCGGGTCAAGACCGGACCCAGGCGAGGAATACCGCATCCTGCAACAGCGACACCGCATTCATCCGTTCCCGTAAAGACAGCGGCCAGCACGCCCTCGGGATCATCACAGAAAAGCACGGCGCCCCGTCCATCCACTGCCGGCAAGAAAACCGTCGCACAAACACCGCCCGGTCGCGAAGACATCACCGTGACGGCGCATCTTGATCAGGCACGCGGACGTATCGCCCCGGGTCTGGGCGCCGTCTCATACGGGATCGACCAGAGACAGATCCAGGTGACGCCGGGCGGCGAGAACGCAGCCTTCAGCCAGATCCTGCTTCGTCTGCCCGGGGTGGTGATGGATTCCTATGGCGAAATCCATGTGCGTGGCGAGCATGGCGGGCTTACCTATCGCGTCAATGGTGTGCTGTTGCCCGAGGGGCTCAATGGCTTTGGTCAGGAACTGGATAGCCGCATCATCCAGTCAGTCGATCTGCTGACAGGGACACTGCCCGCCCAGTTCGGTTTTCGCACATCGGGCGTTGTGGATGTCAAAACCAAGACAGGTGACAGCCTGAAAAACAATCAGGTCTCGCTTTACGGAGGCAGCTACAACACCTTCATTCCCTCCCTCCAGCTTGGTGGCTCGAAAGACCGCTGGGATTATTTTGTGACGGCTTCCTATAACCGCAACGATATCGGCATTGAGAACCCGACGAATTCCTTCCGTGCGACCCATGACTTCACGCAGCAGGAGAAAGGCTTCGGCTATGTGGCTTATCAGCTCGATGACGAAAGCCGTATCAGCCTTCTGACCAGCGCCTCCTATTCGGATTTCGAGCTTCCGAACACGACCGGGCTGCCGGTTCTCTATCAGTCTTCCACCATCGCGCCCGATGATCAGAGCATCCAGTCGCGTCTGCTGGATAACGGACAGACCGAACAGAACTATTATGCCGTGCTGTCCTACCAGCGCAGCACCGACAGGATGAACCTGCAGATCTCTCCCTATTTTCGCTATGGCCGCATCGATTACCGCAATGACCCAAACCGCGATCTCGCTTTTTCAGGTATCTCGCAGCATGAGGTGAACGACTTCACCACGGGCGGGCTGCAGGTCGATACCTCTTACGACATTGCGCCCCATCATGTTCTGCGTTTCGGTCTGCTGGGGCAATATACGGCCGAGCGTCTCGATACCAACACGCTGGCTTTTCCGGTCGATGAAGCAGGCGAGCAGATTTCGACCACCCCGAGAAGGATCATCGACAATAGTGGCAACTGGGCCGTCGAGGCCGGGGCCTATGTTCAGGACGAGTTTCATATCACGCCTCGCCTGACCTTCAATCACGGCCTGCGTTATGACCGTTTTGCCTCCTCCTTCCATAGTGAGGGGCAGCTCAGCCCACGGGCCAACATGGTCTGGAAGACGACGAACGCAACAACAATCCATTTTGGCTATTCGCGCTATTTCGCGCCGCCTTCGCCGCAATATATTTCAGATGCAACCCTCGCCAAGTTTGCCGGCACGACAAACGCCCCCCAGACCATGCTGAACACGCCGACGAGGGTCGAAAAATCCCATTATGTCGATGTTGGCATCCTGCACCATGTGACGCGCGATTATCAGATCACGCTTGACGCCTATGGCAAATGGGCGCGCGATCAGGGTGATCTGGGTCAGTTCGGCCGTGCCGTCATTCTGGCACCGTTCAGCTATAGACGTGGCCGCGTTTATGGCGCCGAAATTGGCAATTCATGGCGCCATGGTGGCTGGTCGATCTATGGCAATTTCTCCTTCGTCAAGACCTGGGCGAAGGACATCAACTCGGCTCAATACCAGTTCGAGGTTGCCGAGCTGGACTATATCAGGCGTCACGGCATCCAGCTCGATCACCAGGGCGAATTCACCTCATCGGCGGGCGTGTCCTACAGCAACAAGCATGACATGGCCTATCTCGACTTTCTCTATGGCTACGGGCTGCGAAGCGGCTTCGCCAATCTGGAAAAGCAGCCCTCCTACGCCATTTTCAATATCGGCTACGCTCATACCTTCACCCACGTCCCGATGGGGCATAGCCTCAAGCTACGCGCTGATGTCGTCAATCTTTTCGACCATCGCTACCAGATTCGCGACGGAAGCGGCGTAGGAGTGACGCAGGCACAGTATGGGCAGAGGCGCGGCACATTCTTCTCGGTGGTGAGCAGCTTCTGATCGGCTTCACGCAGATATGAGGGAGCGATTCCCACGCTGGAAAGGTTCATACGTATATGGTGGCAGGCGCCGCCCCTTGAACGGAGAACCGCCCGATGCCCGATCGCAAGACCATCTACAAGCCGTATCATCATCCGGCAGGTGGATGGGGTGCTGTCAGGGCAACAGCAAAAGCCCTTCTGGAACAGAGCGTTGTCGGCAAGGGCTCGCGCGCTTTGCTCTCCATGAACCAGCCGGGGGGCTTCAAATGCCCGAGCTGCGCCTTCCCCGATCCGACACATCACAAGAAGATCGAGTTCTGCGAGAATGGTGTTAAGGCACTTGCGGTCGAGGCGACCAAGAGGCGTGTCACACGGGCGTTTTTCGCCGAACACAGCGTATCGGCGCTCGCTGAGCAGAGCGATTACTGGCTGGAGGAGCAGGGCCGCCTCACAGAGCCCATGCGTTACGATCCGACGACGGATCATTACGTTCCCTGTAGCTGGCAGGAAGCTTTCGACCTGATCGGCCGCCATCTGCGTCAGCTCGATTCCCCTGATCAGGCAGAGTTCTATACGTCGGGCCGCACATCGAATGAGGCGGCTTTTCTCTATTCCGTTTTCGTGCGCAGCTTCGGCACCAACAACTTTCCCGATTGCTCGAACATGTGCCACGAGCCCACCAGCCGCGGGCTGCCCGGTGCCATAGGCATCGGCAAGGGCACCGTGGTGATGGATGATTTCGAGCATACCGAAGCCATCTTCATTGTCGGTCAGAATACGGGCACCAACTCGCCGCGCATGATGGGGCTGCTTGCCCATGCCCGCAAACGCAATGTGCCGATCGTCGTGGTCAACCCGATGCCGGAGCGCGCGCTCATCCGCTTTACCGAACCGCAGGATCCTGTGCCCATGGCGACTGGCGGCTCGACCGCCATCGCGACGGAGTTCGTGCATATCCGCATCGGGGGCGATCTCGCCTTCTTCAAGGGCATGACAAAAGCGCTTTTCGAGAGCGACGCAGCAGGTGAAGCCGTTCTCGATCATGCTTTCATCGAGACGCATACAGAAGGCTTTGCCGCCTGGCGCGAAGAAATCATGCAGCTGGACTGGTCTGAAATCGAACGGGTTTCAGGCATAGAAAAAACCCAGATCAGGCGCGCTGCAGCAATCTATGCGCGTTCCAACGCGACGATTATCTGCTTTGGCATGGGCATTACCCAGCATCAGCAGGGCGCGCGCATGATCCAGCAGATTGCCGCCTTCCTGATGCTGCGCGGGAGTTTTGGCAAGAAAGGCGCCGGGATCGCCCCTATTCGCGGCCATTCGAATGTGCAGGGCGACCGTACGGTAGGGATCGATGAAAAACCGACCCAGGCCTATCTCGACCGTCTGCGTGACGTCTTCGGTTTCGAACCCCCACGCGCGCATGGCCACCATGCGGTTGAATCGGTCGAGGCCATGCTGGCAGGCACGGCGAAAGTCTTTATCGGGATGGGCGGTAATTTCATTCATGCCATTCCCGACACCCCGCGCGCCTATGAGGCGATGCGTCGCCTCAACCTGACCGTGGGGATCGCGACGAAACTCAATCGTGGCCATATCGTGCATGGGCGCGATGCGCTCATCCTGCCTGTGATCGCCCGCTCGGAGATTGATCGTCAAGCAACGGGCGAGCAATTCATCACAATCGAAGATGCCATGTCGACTGTGACGGCATCACGTGGTGTGCTGGAACCGGCAAGCCCTGACCTGCTCTCGGAAGTGGCTATCGTCTGTGGCATGGCGCAGGCGACCTTGCCGGAAAGCCCCATTCCCTGGGCCCTTTTCCCGGATGATTACAGCCTGATCCGAGACCGGATTGCTGCCGTCTATCCGGAGATCTACGCCGATTTCAATGCACGCATCCGCAACAAGCAGGGCTTTCACCTCGATATACCGCCGCGTCGCCGGGTCTGGAAAACGCCAAGTGGCAAGGCCCGCTTCCTGCTCTTTCCCGGGCTGGCCGTTGATGATGCGGTCGAGGATGACGCCATGCTGCGCCTGTCGACCATACGTTCGCATGACCAGTTCAACACCACGATCTACAGCATGAATGATCGCTATCGCGGCATCTATAACACCCGCATGGTCGTGTTCATGAATGATGAAGACATGGCGGAACGCGGTCTCGAGCAGGAGATGGTGGTAAGCCTCGAAACGCTTTCGACAGACGGTATTTCCCGGCGCGTGGATGATCTGGTGGTTATCGCCTACCCGATGCCACGCGGGGCAATCGCGGGTTATTATCCCGAACTCAACCCCCTTCTGCCGCTCAATCACTATGATGAAATCAGCGGCACACCGGCTGCCAAATCGATTCCTGTGCGCGTGATCCCAGCGGCGAGGACGCCATGACGATACGACCTGACAGCCTTGCCGCCGCACATCTGCTGCGCCATGCCGTCACGATCGGGTCTGACGGCGTTCAGGAACGCATCGAGCTCGGCATCGCGGAAGAAACGCCGCTGACGCTGATTTTCAACGAATTTCATGTCTATGCGGTGATGATGGTCACACCGCTCGATCTTCATGATTTCGTGCTTGGTTTTGTTCTGACCGAAAAGATCATCGCCACACCGGCGGATCTGATTTCCTGTCATATCGAACGGTACGAAGACCAGCTCTCGGCACATATCCGCATTCCTGGCGTCGATTTCAGCCGACTGATCCGCAGAGGGCAACGACTTCTGACGGGCAGCAGCAGCTGCGGCCTGTGTGGCGTGACCGATCTCAACGAGATCGCAACCCCCGGGGCAAGCCTTTCCGCCCATAGCATTCTGGTGCCCGCCATTCGCAAGGCGCTCGCCGCCCTGCCCGAGTTGCAGGTGCTGAACCAGAAGGTTCATATGGTCCACGCCGCAGCCTGGGCAGCGCCTGATGGGGTGATCCATTATGTGCGTGAGGATGTCGGGCGCCATAACGCCCTGGACAAGCTCATCGGAATCCTCAGCCAGTCACCACGCGATCCTGGTCGCGGTTTCTGCCTTGTGACGAGCCGTTGCTCCTATGACATGGTCGAAAAAGCGCTGACGCTGGGGATTTCCACACTGGTCGCGATTTCCTCGCCGACGGATCGCGCCATTCAGATCGCCCGCAAGGCCGACATGACCCTTATTGGCAATGCCCGCCCCGATCGCCTCGCCATTTTCTGCGGGGCGCATCGTCTGATCAAACCGGAAGCTGTCGAGATGAGCGCCTGATGAGTTTTGACCCAAACGCTGATTTTTTTGCCTTCGAACAGGATTTTGCCGGAACATTACGCTGCATCCCAATGCGCGTACGCCTCAAGCTCGATTGCTGCGGTATCAAGCTCAGCCTGAGGCAATGGAGTCAGCTGCCAGCGGAGATCCGTCGCGACCTCATGCATCTCGCCTGCGAGACTCCCTCGGAACAGATCGTCTATCGTGACAGGCTGATCGCCTTCATTGAAGCGCATTGCGATGAGCCCTCCAAGGCACTTGGCGCGAATGATGAGTCTCTGTGGCGCGAGACCACCTCTGTTCCTGGCTGCGTTCTGGCGCAGGCGGAACAGGACGATGTTGCTCCCCCCGATCTTGCCACATGGAAGACCCTGCACCCCCTGCAGCGCTTTGCGCTGGTCAAGCTGGCCCGTTCTCGCCACGAAAACGAAAATTTCGTGCCAGCGCTCAGGGAGTTTGACCTCCTCCCAGCGGCCTAGCTTCCCCGCGCCGCGAGGGCTTCGACATCGACGGGGTAGTTGACGTTGAAAAACGGATCTCCCCCCTCATCGCTGAACGAGACCGGACGCATGCCGAGCCGGGCTGCAAAACAACGTACGGCCATCTGGCGCCGATCTCCTGAGGCGAGAGCAGCCTGAACATGGCCGCGCAAGAGAGGCAGGCAATTGGTAGGCCATAGCGCCACGAGGGGATGGGTTCGGCCCAGACTCATAGCGAAGGATGGCCCCGGCGAAAGCCTGTGCAGCAGATCCTCCGGTATGAAAGGCGTGTCCCCGGGGAGGGTCAGCACACTGGAGGCCCCCTCACACTGCCCCCAGGCAAGCGCCGAAATGATGCCCGCAAGAGGACCGCAATCAGCAACCTCGTCACGCAGAAGCGGCAAGGCGCAGGAATCATAGACGGCCTGGTCGCCCCTGATAGCGAGCGCCGTCTTCGATACCTGCGGCTGAAGACGCTTCAACAGTGCCTCGAGCACTGTGCCTTGCCCCAGAGGAAGGAGCGGCTTGTCGCATCCGCCAAGCCGGCTCCCCTTTCCCCCAGCCAGAATGACCGCGTGGGTCATCGCCGGATTTGATCAGCGCGGCGGAGGGACAGGCAGGGCATAGCCGGGATGAACCGGGTGTGGATGATGCCGATGACGGGGGAGAGGCCGAGGCGGCGGCGGTGGCGGCGGCTCCGGCGGGAGTTGCACCGGCCTGAAGGCTGGCGGTGCCTCCCCTCGATGGTAATATGGCCCCTTGTAGTTATCGTTGAGCTGCGACGAATTCAGGCGGTCAATCACGCTGTTCCCAGTGCCATCGGCGTAACGGCCGGGAGCCTGCTGTGCGAGGGCGAGTGAGGGAGAGGCAAGAAGCACTGCCCCCAGTAAAGCCCCGAGATGACGGTTCATGGTGTCTTTCCTTTAGGAACGAGTCCGTCAGAGACAGGCGTACCGCGCTGCCAGACCTGAGAAATCAGGTCGATATCAGATATGGTTCGATCCGGAGCGCCGTCAATAACCAGCAGATCTGCCCGTTTTCCGACGGCCAACACGCCACGATCCTGCAGCCCCAGAAGCGCTGCTGCCTGCTGGGTTGCGAGGTTGATGGCCTGAAGAGGCGTGAGGCCTGCCTGCACGAGCAGAACCAGCTCGCGGTGCTCGGCAAAGCCCGGCAGACGCAGGGGAGTTGCCCCTGAATCCGTGCCGAAACCGATATGCACGCCCCCGCGATAAAGGGCGAGAAGATTGCGCTCGTTCATCGCCAGAGCCCCGTGGGCAGCGGCCGAGGCGGGTTTGGCAAGCGTGGATTTGCGCCAGTTCTTGTCTGCCACCGTATCCCGAAGAGCGGGCGACATGGCGTCGTATACGACGCTCTGGCTCAAAACCTCAGGATGCTCGGCGAAGTAATAGGTCGACTCATCCAGCGACAGGGTTGGAATGTACCAGGCCCCGGTTGTTCTGAGCTGGGTGATCAGAGCCGTATCGACGGGTTTGTCTCGAACACCATGGGCGAGGATATCTGCCCCGTGCGCCAGAGCCTGATGCGCGAGATCGAGGTCATGAATATGCACGGCGACCCGCAGATGCCGCTTATGGGCCTCTGCCATCGCGGCCTGCCACACTGGCGCACCCAGCAACGGCAGAGGTGGTTTGGCAGGATTGGTGAGATGCAGATCGTCGAGCCAGATCTTGACGAAATCCGTACCTTCGTCCGCCATGCGATCAACGGCCTGACGCGCTTCCTGAGGCGTATGAGGCCGGAAGATCTGATCATGACCCATCTTGTCCACCATCGCTTCTGGCGGCATGCCCCCCGGGGCACCAATGCCCTGATCGACACCGAAAAGATCTGCGCCGGGATTTACGCCCTGATGCTGTTCACGACGAAGCTGATCGAAGAGCGGCGATTTATTCAGCCCCAGGGCTGTGACTGTCAGCACCCCATAGCGTCTGTATTGCTCAAGTGCTGCGAGAATGATCGCCCTTGTATAGTTTCGCGAGGCCGTGGTCATCCCGTCGACAAGGCCAACATGGCTGTGGTCGCTGATAAGCGCAGGCATGACCGTCTTGCCATGAAGATCGAGTGTCCTGACCCCGGATTCAGGCGCCTGACCGATGGATACGATCTGCCCATGGTCGATGATGATCGTCATATCCGGTTTTGCGGCGGCTCCGGTTCCATCGACAAGTCGGGCATGAAGCAGCGCAACCGGCTCGGCCATCACGGAGGGAGAGAAAAGGCAGGTACCAGCCGCAAGGCAGGTGAGCAGGCCGAAATGTCGCATCATCTTTCCTTTCTCCCTCCCCTCTTGAGAGGCTGGTAGTGGCGCGGCAGGGCGCGGACGGAGGTGCCGCGTGAACGCGGCAGCCCCCCGTGGGATGCATCGTTGCAAAAACCGATGTCGAATCTGTGAAGGCTAGTTCGGGTGTCGCAAGAAACGGATCGGGGTGGCGACAGTTAGAAAGCGTTATAGTCCTTCGGTCACCTTCCCCATGGGCTGGCCAATAATAAAACAGGAGCGCCGCATGTCGCTGACACCCCAGGTCAAAGCCATTCTTGCCAATTACGAAGCCGATAACCCCGGCACAAAGGCCAATCTCGTGCGTCTGATGAATACGGGCGTGCTGGCAGGCACCGGCAAGCTGGTCATCCTGCCGGTCGATCAGGGTTTCGAACACGGGCCTGCGCGGTCTTTTGCCGCCAACCCCCCGGCCTATGACCCGCATTACCATTTCTCCCTCGCGATCGAGGCAGGGCTCAATGCCTTTGCGGCGCCGCTCGGCATGCTTGAAGCCGGGGCATCGACCTTTGCCGGTCAGATTCCGCTGATCCTGAAATGCAACAGCTCGAACTCGCTGGCGACCGAGAAGAACCAGGCCGTCACTGGCACCGTCGCCGACGCGCTGCGTCTCGGCTGCTCGGCCATAGGCTTCACCATCTATCCGGGCAGTGAATACTGCTTCGACCAGATGAACGAGCTGCGTGAACTGGCCCAGGAAGCCAAGGCTGCTGGCCTGGTCGTGATCGTATGGAGCTATCCGCGCGGGCCGATGCTCGACAAGGCGGGCGAGACGGCCATCGATATCTGCGCCTATGCAGCCCATATGGCTGCCGAGTGCGGCGCACACATCATCAAGGTCAAACCCCCGACCGACGCCCTTTCGCTGCCCGCCGCCAAGGCAGTCTATCTCGAGCAGAAGATCGACATCTCGACCATGGAAGCGCGCGTCCGCCACGTGGTGCAATCGACCTTTGCCGGGCGTCGTATCGTCATCTTCTCAGGCGGCGAACATGCAACGACCGACGCGCTGCTCAACACCATTCGCGGTATTCATGATGGCGGCGGTTTTGGATCGATCATCGGCCGCAACACCTTCCAGCGCCCTCGCGAGGAAGCCCTTGCGCTGCTCGCTTCGATCACTGGTATCTTCAAGGGCTGAGATCAGCCGTGATTGACAGCCTTGTAGGCGTCAATCACCAGATCTGGCGGGCCGTCCATACGGATGCGCCCGCCTTCCATCCAGATGATGCGTGTGCACCATTGACGCAGGATGGGGAGTGAGTGCGAGGTGATGACCAGAATACGCACATGCTCGATAAGGCGGGTCAGACGCTCGCGTGCCTTCTCCTGAAAATGGGAGTCGCCCGCCATGAACCACTCATCCATCAACAGAACCTCAGGCCGGGGTGCTGTCGCAAGGCCAAAGCCCAGACGGATTGCCATCCCTGAGGAATAGAGCCGCACCGGCAGATCAAGAAACGCCCCAAGCTCTGCAAAGGCCTCGACGTCGGCTTCAAGTTCCACGGTCGCCGCATCGCTAAGACCGATATAGCGCGCATAGAGCCGGATATTCTCACGCCCTGTGAGATCGGTGTTCATACCAGCCTGCGGGCTCAGAAGCGCATGAAGATCGCCCTCGACATGCAAAACGCCCAGCGATGATTCATAGATCCCGGCAAGCGCACGCAGAAGCGTCGATTTGCCTGCACCATTATGCCCGATCAGCCCGACACGTTCGCCAGACTCGATCGAGAGGGTCAACTGGCTCAGCGCCAGAACCACTGTCGTATCCGAGTTGCTGACGATACTGCCACCGGCACTCTTCCGGTCTGCAACCTTGTTCCTGACCCCCTTGAAGAGACTCTTCTTCAGCGAGCGAGCGCTGCCGTGGAACATCGGATAGGTCAGCGAGTAATCGATCAGGCGGATCAGGGGCATGGAACTCAGACCCAGAAAGCCAGACGCGCACGCGTCCTGGCGAAAAACAGGAAGGCAATGACGCACCAGAACGCACTCAGGCCGACCGAGATCATGACGACCGGAAGCGACGGCAGGGTACCGAAAATCGGTGCGCGAACGAGTTCCAGCAGATCGTAGAACGGATTGAGCATCAGAAGAGCGCTCTGATGCGGTGAGAGCTGGGATGGCTTCCATATGATCGGCGTCACATAAAAGGCGATCTGGAGAAACGCCCCCATAATGGGCGGAATGTCGCGAAAGCGTGCGCAAAGCGCACCCAGCAGCAAACAGGACGCAAAACCGTCAATCATCCACAGTGCCAGACCCGGCAGCGATACAAGACTGATCAGACCGGGCGTGACGCCATAGATCATGAAAACACCGATCGGCACGACAATGCTATGGGCGAACACGATGGCATTACGCACCAGAAGACGCAGCGCCTGAAGCGAAAAGGGCAGCTTCATCGCATGAATACTGGCTTCGGCGTCAATGAAGCAGGTGCAGGACTCAAGCAGC
Source organism: Asaia spathodeae NBRC 105894 (assembly GCF_025994195.1). Classification (NCBI taxonomy): domain Bacteria; kingdom Pseudomonadati; phylum Pseudomonadota; class Alphaproteobacteria; order Acetobacterales; family Acetobacteraceae; genus Asaia; species Asaia spathodeae. The sequence goes on from NZ_BAPY01000005.1 coordinate 517,122, forward strand.
AGGCTCGACAAGCCGACCTGCCAGAGCGCCATGGAAAGAGACAGGAAAGGCAGATATTCGCGCAGATTCATGTGGAAAAGACGGGCATAGATCACGCCCATCGAGACCACCATGACCAGTGCAGAGAGCGTCAGCCAGAACGGGCCAAGCACGGAGCCGCGATAGCGCAGCCTGACATCGGTCCAGCCGAGGGTGGCGGCGAGCCGCCAGGAGCGCAGACCTGATGCTAGATCATCCCATGCTCGGGCATATCGACTCTGGCTCATGTCCCTCCAGGGGATTTTGCGGGTTCATATTCTGCGACGTTTCAAGGGTTTCGCCCTAGCGGATAAGCCCCGTTTCCGCAACCATCGAGGCCTGCCGCGCAGCACTGGCAGAAATCGAAAGAGTTCCCGTCAATTTATTGCTATCTTTCTCGAACAGGGCTCCGTAGTTTTGCCGCATTCCTGCCGCAGAATGCGGTTTACGCTCGGTTTGCATCAGGTGAAGCCCATCATGACCCGTTTTCGCCGTTTGAATGCCAAGGTCGGACAAGAAGAAGCCGGCCGGTTCCTGTTTTCGGGGCTGAAATCTTCACGCCTGCTGATGATTACGGGCGCTGCGGCCCTGCTGTCGGCCTGCGCCAACGGCCCTCAGAGACCGCAGATTCCTGTTGCCCAGGAGGCGGCCGATTACCGCGAACACGCAAAATCGTATTACGCGCCGCCTGGCCCGCCGGAAGACCCATGGGGCCCGTATATCGAGGAAGCCTCAGCGCGATTCGACGTACCAGGCACGTGGATCCGCTCGGTGATGATGCAGGAATCCGGCGGACGGCTATATGACCGCAACGGACAGTTCACCACGTCAGCGCCCGGCGCCATGGGGCTGATGCAACTTATGCCGCCCACCTATGACGACATGCGCTCGCAGTATAATCTGGGCGATGACGCTTATGACCCGCATGACAACATCATGGCAGGCACGGCCTATATCCGGCAGATGTACAACATCTATGGCTCGCCGGGCTTTCTTGCCGCCTATAATGACGGCCCCGGAAGCCTTGATTCCTATCTGCGTCGCGGTCGCTCCCTGCCGCGCGAGACACGGCGTTACGTCGCCCATGTCGGGCCTCAGATCGCTGGCATCTGGCCCCGCAACCGATCTGCTGCCGATCTTCTTGTGTCTCAGCACGACCCCTCTGCTGCGACGATGGTGGCGCAGAGTGACAGCGAGACGGCGTCTGTCCGTGCGGCGTGGCGCCAGCAGGCCCAGACAGCGACCTATCGTGCCGACCAGCAGGAAATGCAGGTGGCCGAAGCGCCCGCAGCCAGCAGTTCGTCGGTCAGTGCTGCCTGGGCTGCCCGTGGTGTCGTAGCAACCACGCCGTCACGTAGCGCTCCGGTGCAGATGGCAAGCGCGAACACCCAGGATGACGACGGCGCCTCGTCCGACAACGTTGCCCAGGCATGGGCGGGTCGTGCGCCTGTTCAGCCCATTCCGGTCGGACGCAGCCTTTCGGCTGAGCCCGTGCTTGCTGTCATGACGCCACGACCTGTGCAGCGCGAAACCCGGACGCAATCGGCACCGCGCAGCGTGCAGCCCGGGAACTGGGCCATTCAGGTCGGTGCCTATAATTCTGCCGTCCAGGCAACGCGCGCCGTCGCGCAGGCGCAGACTCATGCTGGAACTTCGCTCTCCGGCGCACGTAGTCAGGTTTCCACGGTGCAGTCCGGGCGGGCCCATCTCTACAGAGCGCGTCTGCTCAATCTCTCCCATGACGATGCCGTGGCAGCCTGCCGGAAGATGGGCCGCGACACGCCCTGCGTGGTCGTCTCTCCGGGATCATCGTTCTGACCCTGATCTTGTGCGGAGATCGCATGTCCCGTCGTCTAGCCTTTGTCCCCCTGAAGACCCTGCTTGGCCTTTCCCTGATTCTTGCAGCACCTGCTGCAAAGGCAGAACTCAAGCAGGGCGCTGAAGCCCCCAATTTTACCCTGCCAGCCACCCAGAACGGCAAGGAGGTGCAGTACACCCTGCGTGACGCCCTCGCCAAAGGGCCGGTAGTTCTCTATTTCTATCCGGCGGCCTTCACCAAGGGCTGCACCATGGAAGCACACGGTTTTGCCGACGCCATGCCGCAATTCACCGCACTCGGTGCCAGCGTCATCGGCGTGTCCATGGACAAGATCAGCAAGCTCGATGATTTCTCGGTCAGTCAAATCAAGGGACAGTTTCCTGTCGCCTCTGACAGCGAAGGCAAGGTCACACGCCTTTACGACGCCAAGATGCCGATGCTCGATATCGCCCAGCGCGTGACCTATGTGATCGCGCCGGAAGGCCAGATCATCGCGACGATCAGTTCGGAATCCCCCGGCAATCACGTCGAGAAAGCCCTCGCAGCGCTCAAGACGTTCAAGGCCGACACGATGAAGAACAGAAAGAAATAAGGATTTCCGCGCTTTCTCACGGCATGGGAAAGCGCGTCTGCCGCCTATGGATCAGAAAACCCCGACTCATCACGTAGGGTCTTCCAGGGCCCTGCGCCTTCAGGACGATGTTGTCAGCACGGCTGTCTATGACGGTCCGCGCGATTGTTATCGTTACAGGCTTCACCGCGTCTGGGACGAGCGCAAGCCCAGCATCATGTGGCTGATGATGAACCCATCTGTCGCGACCGAATACGGCGATGATCGTACCGTTGCCAAATGCCAGCGCTATGCGCGCAGCTGGGGCTATGGCGCGATGTTTGTGGGTAATAGTTTCGCTTATCGCTGTACCGATCAGAAACGTCTGCTCGAAGTGGACGATCCGGTAGGGCCTGGAAATAATGAGGCGCTACTCGCCATGGCAAGAGAAGCCGACAAGGTCATTCTCGCCTATGGCTCCCCGACCCACCCTACCCTGCGCGCGCAGGGCAACGAGGTGGCTCTTGCCCTGCACGAGGCCGGGATCCGTCTGTACGTGATGCGCCTGAGCAAGGGTGGACGCCCGGAACATCCGCTCTACCTGCCAGGAACGCTGGAACCAACCCTGCTGGAAGATACGTTTTTTTCTACGCTGGCATCGGATTAGACGATCCGATGGATCATGAATGCCACGCTCTTTGCAGAGCGTGGCGATACCGCTCATAGGCGGCCGACGCGAACAGCCTGAAGACAATGCGTCGTAAGGCGAGATGAGCCCCCTGAGGGGCCCGCCTTTTTACTTCTCGGTGATCTGATAGGTCAGCACGACGTGATTATCGTGGTTGGGCTGCGTAGCCACAGGCTGGATCTGCACGCCAAGATTATGCTTCTGATAGACTTTCTGGATAGCAACCGTGTCAGCCGTCGCCGCTTCTGCCGTAACGGTCGCGCCCGGATGCAGCTTTGTTGCTGCTTCGAGTTCAGCTGTGGGCACCTGCTTGTTTCCAACGAACTCGACCTTGTCGAGAACGAACGGGGCCGGGGCCGGAGCCGCACTCGGAGCCTGCTCCTCGATCACGAGATAGAACTGCACCGTGTTCTTTACGAAGCGCTCTTTCTCGCTGAATTTCGCCCCGAGATTCTTGGCCTTGTAGAGGTCGGCCACTTTCTGCACCCCGGCATCAAGCTGCTCGCGCGTAACGGTGTCGCCCACATGGTAGGGAAGAGCCGCCATGATATCTGCGGTGGTGATGGCATTATTGCCTTCGACCTTGAGAATCTTGAGCGTAAGCGGTGCGTCTGCAGCCGGTGCACTGGCAGCCATGGCAGGCGTCGCGGCGCCGATCACAGGCAGGCAGGGCGATGCAACCGTTCCGGCAATAAGGGCCAGACCGGCGAGGGCGTAACGTGAGCTCGGCTTCATGATGTCGTCCTTCTGAACAGGCTCGTTCTGAGCGCAGGGATGATAGGCATCTTCCCGACCGATTGGCAAAACCCTGCCCCTACGGGCAGGGCCGTGCAACAGATCAGTCTTCAACCTCAAGCGGCATGGCCGGGGGGACGCCCGGTATCGCCGAAGCACCCATCGCCGCCATATGTTCGCGATCCCAGCGTTTGGCCAAAGGCAGGAGGCAGACCAGCAGCCCGGTCAGTATCAGACCGGCGATGAAGAGATCGCGAAAAAGCGGCACATAGAGGGCTGCGGCAGCAGCGCCAGAGGCGGGCTCGCCCGTCGATGCCGCGAAATTGGCCACGAGGCTGCCCACATACATGGCAATGCCCCAGACCAGATAGAGCGACCCCATCATGAAACCGCTGCTCTCGGCTGCGGTATAACGCGCGATAATGGCGAGGCCGAGCGCCATGGTCAGCAATTCGGCAATGGAAATGAGACCATAGCCAAGCACCATGACCCAGGCCGATACCAGATCTTGCGTATGGGACGCGGCAATCCACCAGATGAAAAACCCGAGCGTGACCAGTCCGAATCCCAGCACCATCTTGTGCGCCAGAGACAGATCGCGCCCCTGAGCGGCCAGACGGTTGTAGAGCGCTGCCAGAACCGGGCTGGCCAGCATGATCCAGATCGGGTTGAGCGCCTGAAACTGCCCGGCACTCAGATGCACCAGGGTCACACCGCCGATACGCAGATCGCCATCGACCGCACGCAGGGCAAAGAGCGTGAGCGAGGTCATCATCTGCTGATAGAAAATCAGATAGGCCATGCTCTCGAGGCAGAGCAGAAAGGTCAGACGCAGACCCGGACGGGCCTGTGTCCCGGAACGGAAATAGAGCCGCCCCCAGAGAATGACGATGGCGATACTGGCTGCCCAGACACAGAGCCGCGCGATGCCAGGGCTTGCAATGATGCCGGTCAGAACCAGAACGGTCAGCACAAAGCCGCCAAGAACGATCAGGAAAGGCCGCATCTGGAACGGCCCCTGGTCCAGAGCAGACCCTGCATGGTGGATCCACTGGCGACGCCAGAAATAATAGAGCAGCCCTACAACCAGACCGCCGGAGCAGGTCAGAAACGCACTGGCCGGGCCATAGCGATCCTGAAGCAGCGGCGTAATGAGCATCGAAACCGTCGAGCCCACATTGACCGACATGTAATAGATGGTGAAGGCGGCATCGAGCGCCGCATCGTCGCCCTCATAGATCCGTCGCACCAGATTGGCGGCGTTGGGCTTGAACAACCCGTTGCCTGCCGAAATCAGGGCCATCGCGAAGAAGAGCAAGGGGCGATGCTGGTCAGCCAGAGCGAGCGCAGCATAACCGAAGATCAGCGCAAAGGCCCCCATAAGCATGGTGCGGCGCGGCCCGAGAATACGATCCCCCGCATAGCCACCAAGTACTGGCGTGATGTAGGTCAGTCCGACAAAGGCTGCGATCATGACGTTCGCAGCCACATCGCTCAGTCCAAGACGCTGCACCAGATAGAGCGTGAGAACGGCCTGCATGCCGTAATAGCCGAAGCGTTCCCACAGCTCGATGGCAAACACGACCGAAAAGGATTGTCGTCGTGTCGGCAGCGCGGATGAGGGGAGTGAACTCATGAGGAATGTCCGGACAAATGAAAATCAGTTGCCCGGAGATATCACACTCATGAGGGAGCGAAAGTCTAAAGTCCCGCCCAGACACCCGAGATACGCATCCCGCCATAACAGAGCAGGACCAGAAGCGCCGTGGCGAGAAGCGCCACAACTGCCCCCATCACTTCGCGGGTAAAGACCAGTTTCCAGTCGAAAAAGCTGCTCTTCAAGGGCATGGATCAGGCCTGTTCGCCCTGCAGGGCCTGCTGCCTGGCCAGAAACTCCTCAAGTGCCGGATCGACCTTGCCGATCCGGACCTGCAACGTAACATAGAGGTTACCCGCCTTGTGTCCGCCATGCTCGGCGACACCGCGCCCACCGAGGCGCAGTACCGTGCCTGTATCAGAATGGGGCGGCACTTTCATGGTCACCTGACCTTTGGGCGTCGGCACCACGATCTTTCCACCCAGAATGGCCGTGCCGAGATCGACTGGCACGCTTGCCCGTAGATCGCGCCCCTCTCGCGTATAGACGGTGCTTGGCGTCACCGAGATAGTGATGAGCGCATCACCGGCCGGAGCGCCCTCGCCTATTCCCGCTGCGCCCTTGCCACTCAGGCGCAGGGTCTGACCATCTTCGATACCGGCAGGGATCTTGACCTCGACCGTTCCGGCTTCCGGCAAGGTCACACGGCTGGTCGTGCCCAGCACGGAATCCTCGAACGAGACAGTCAGCGTATAGGAGCGATCGGCACCGCGACGGCTGCGACGACGACCGCCACCGCCGAAGGGCCCACCTCCGAAATCGGCCCCGGTGCCGCCACCGCTGAACATGTCGGAAAAGAACGCTCCCAGATCTTCCTGGTTGAACTGACCGCCACCGCCGCCAGGAAAACCCTGACCACCGCGGAAACCGCCGCCACCGCCCGGGCCGAACGGACCGCGCTCATTGCCCTCGGCATCGATCTCACCGCGGTCGAAACGCGCCCGCTTTTCCTTGTCGCCTAGAATGCCATAGGCAGCACCGACGGCCTTGAAGGCCTCTTCGGCCTTTTTGTTATTCGGATTGTGGTCTGGATGATGCTCCTTGGCGAGCTTGCGATAGGCGCTGCGGATCTCCTTATCCGTGGCGCCGCGCGTCAGGCCAAGCGCTGCATAAGGATCTTTCACGCCTGTTTCTCCTCATTATTCGTGAATACTACAGATTTCATACGTTTTATATCGGTCCGGCGCGAAACAATTCAAGAGCGTCCCTCATCCCGGAACAACAAGCCATCGCGACCGGCCCTAGCGGGAAAACGCCTTGGCCAGAATACTCTGCTTGGCGGCATCGATTGGCAAGGCCGTGTCACGCAGGGCCAGACCCTGCCACCCCGCCCCCATGGCGGTATAAAGAGCCACCGTATCGTGCAGACGGGCAGTGCGGGCAACGGCCTCGCGGTCCTGGGCGCCCAGAAGCGTACGCTGGGTGGTCAGCACATTGATGTAATCGGTCAGACCTGCCGCATAGAGACGCCGCGCACGGTCTGCAGCAAGCCCGCTATCGATGGATGCCTGATGCAATTGGGCCACGTAATGATCATTATGCAGCCATGACGTCATGGCGTCCTCTACCTCGCGGAAGGCATTGAGTACTGTCTTGCGGTAGGTAAGCCTGCTCGCCTCCGCGCGGGCACGCGCCTCGACAACCTGCGAGGTGAAACGCCCGCCATGCATGACCGGCAGGGTCGCCAGCATCATGAATGACCAGCTCATCGCATTGACCTGAAACGCCTGATACATGGCCGAGGCATTCGGGTTGAATGTCAGCGGGATCGAGAATTTCGGATAGAGCTGGGCAACAGCCACGCCGATACGTGCTGTCGCCTCGGCGTAACCACGCTCGGCCGCGCGGATATCGGGACGGTTGGCCACGACGATGGATGGCAGCGTTGCCGGAAATTGCGGCATGACCGGTAGCGAGGCCGTGCCGTTCGGCAACGCCTCAAGCTCTGCCTTGAGATCGCCCGGCATATCGCCAAGCAGCACGCTCACGCCGTGGCTCAGCGTATCGACCTGGGATTTCAGCGGCTCGAGCGACGCCAGTTCGCTGTCGAGTTCGCTCTGCGCCTGCGCCGTCTGCAGTGTATTGCCGATACCCTCGAGATAGAGTCGTTTGGTGAGATCGACCTCGCTCTGGGCATTCTTCACATTGGCCTGCGCGATCGCCAGACGCAGCTGCGCCCCTCTGAGCGAGATATACGCCCGCACCAGATCGGAAAGCAGTGTCATGAGCGTGGCGCGTCGATCTTCGATACTGACATCGATGGCGCGCTCGCTGGCCTCAACCTCACGACGGATACGGCCGAATGCGTCGATCTCCCAGCTGGCCTGAGCGCCATAGGTGAGCACTGACGCCTCGGGGCGGTTCTGGGGGTTGCCTGGGCGGATCGGCCAGTTATCGATGTTGATCGAGTAACGGCTCGAACCACCACCTGCATTGACATCAAGCTGCGGATACCAGGCCGAAGCCGCCTCTTCACGCATCGCACGCCCGGCGATGATGCGCTGATCGGCAATGAGCAGATCGTAATTGCCCTTGATGGCCTGAGCGACCAGCCTGTTGAGCAGAGGGTCGTTATATTGACCCCACCACTCCTTCATCTCAGCTTCCGTGCGGGCGATTTCCTCAGGGGTGGCGGCGTGATCGGCTTCGACAAACCCGTCTGGCAGCTTCATGCGGTCAGGGGTGTAGTTTGGACCAACCGTGCAGCCTGCCAGGAGAGAGGCTGCGAGGGCGACGGCGGCGAGCCTGCGTGGGAGAGGAACCATGATCAGAGATGGTTCTGGAGCCAGGTGGTCAGTCGCCCGCGCTGACCCTGGGGAGGCGTGCCGACCGTAACAGTGCAGGTCATGCCTGCCGCAAGAATGACCTCAGGCGGGACACGATCGAGGTGGATACGCACCGGAATGCGCTGCGCCAGGCGCACCCAGGTGAAGATCGGGTTGACGTCCTGCAGGCCGAGCTTGTCCGGCGAGCCGTTCTGGTCATTGATGCCGCGGGCAATGGAGACCACGTGCGCGGGCACGATCTCGCGATATCCCATGAGCTTGACGCGGGCGACGTCACCCACATGCACGCCCCACATCTTCGTCTCTTCGAAATAGGCGTTGATCCAGAAGCTGTCGGCATCGATCACCGCCATGCGCGACTGGCCCTCATGGGCATAATCGCCCACACGCAGGTTGAGGTTGGTCACATAGCCTTCGACAGGTGAGTAGACGATCGAACGCTGGAGGTTCAGACGCGCCACATCGAGCGTCGCCCGAGCCGCATTGACCGCGTCCTCCTGCGTCTCGACATTCGAATTGTAGATTTCCTGCTCTTCGGCAGAGACGATACCGTTCAGACCCATGCGACGCTTGGCATCATTACGCCGCAGTTTCAGGTCTTCTTCCGCACTGGCGAGATGGGCCTCAGCCTCTCTGATGGCGAGGCGGAACCTGACCGGATCAATGACGAAAAGCGGATCGCCGCGATGTACGAAATCATTGTCATGCACCGGCACGCTGACAACCGTACCCGAGACTTCAGGCGCTGCGTCCACAACATAGACACGCACACGCCCGTCACGCGTCCAGGGGGCAATCATGTAAGTTTCCCACAGCGTGTAGCCCAGAAGGAGCGTTACCCCGAGCACTGCTAATGTCAGGAAAACACGGATCAGCGTACGGGCGAGCAGCACGAAGGAGATTCCTTGCCATGATGTGAGGGGGTGGATCGGCTTATATGGGAACCCGTAAGAGGCTCTGGCTGTTCAGACATACAGCACCATCAGGCACAGCACGCACACATAAAGCGCCACCTCGAAAAGGGCGACATGCCAGAACCACTCGATGGCGCCGGTGCGCCAGAGCAGGAAACGGATGAACAGGGTCACGGGGATCGCGGCAAGCGAATAGACGGCGATGGGAGAGATCAATACGCCGAAAAGATTGAATTCTGCGAGCATCTGCCTCCCTCTTCCCTTTCAGCATCGACCTTTCGGGATCAGAAAGAGGAGAGCATGGCCCGGCTTGATGGAAAAGCGGAGTTCTTCATCATCTCGCCAGGATGCGGACACCAGATGATACGACCTGACCGAACCCGGGGCGCTTCGGACAATCGATCTGAAGCACCTGCCGACAGGTCATAGAAGAAACAGAACGCTCCTGCCAGAAGGCAAACCTGAATTTTGCATTAGATTTCCGGCAAGAATAGTCACAAGCGCTTTATGGCTCCTACCGTCGGGCGAAGATATTCCGTAACGCAACGAAGATCTGCTTGCCGGTAAAACGCCCCACCGGACCAACCAGAAGACCCATCAGGGTCGAGAGCGCAAGTGTCTGCTTGAACTCGATCATCTTGCGGTCGCGGCGCAGACGGGCTTCGAACTCAACCGGGTCGGCGATGTTGCGCGTACCCAGAAGCGCGAAGATGATCACGAAAAGCAGATCGATCCCGAGCACCGAGCAGGCAGCGGCGAAGGCCGAGAAATGCAGCACGCTATAGGCGAAGGCCCAGAGTACCGCATGGAATGAAACCAGGGCGAACAGGCCGAAGATGGCGGCAATGATGAAATAGGCAACACGGCGGCCGATGCGCATGGCCACGCGCTGCATCACCTCACCCTGTGCCTTGAGGGCTTCCTGCCCGACATCGATGACCTTCATGGAGATTCGCTAGCCTTTATCGTGTGATCGTATCAGGGGCGAAGCCACAAGATCGGGTCTGAAACAGGACAGACCCCCTTGCCCGCCCCGTATACGGGTTGGAACGAGAGGCCGCCCTGTCTCCGAGAGGACAGCCTATTTGGAGACACGTCCTGCAATAAAGCCAATGACGGCAGAAATCAAAACAGCAGCGATCGGGCGGGCCCGAACGCGTGCTTCAGCATTATGCAGCTGAACATCGGTGATCTCGCGTGCATTGGCAACTGCCTGATCGGCACGGTCGGCAACATCGAGCAGGGCCGGGTTGATGCGGTCCTTCAGAAGCTGTTCAAGCTGGCTCTTGAGGCTGTCGATCTGCTCCTGCGCCGACTTGGCAGCGGCATCGGCGGTGTGCTTGACGTCTGTCTTGCTCATGTCACAACTCCTTGCGCGGCGAGAACCGCGTCTACTGGTTGAGGCTCAAACGCTCTGAAGAGAGGCGAGGTTTCATGTCTGCGTCATCACGTGATCGCAAATTCCCGCTCGTGATCGAGGCGCTCGCCCTTGCAAAGGCTGCAGAGCCGTTCTCCCTGCGCCTTGGTCAGGGAGAAGCGCTCAGCCTTCTGAGCAATGACCCTCAGGGTCTCAGCCTGTTCTGTGATGTGCTTGCGGGTTTCGCGATACCAGAAGGCGGAAGCATTTTTCTCGACGGGCAGGACGTTACCAGCGTTTCTCCGGAGCAGCGGGGCATTGTGCTGGTCTCACCGAGAGACCCGGTTTTTGGCCATCTCGACGTTGTCGACAATATTGCCCTGGCTCTGCGCGCCAAAGGCGCTGCGGCACAGCTTGTCGATACGACCGTCGGGAAAATGCTGGCCCTTGTCGGCCTTGATGCACAGAGCGACCAGCGTGCGGATCTGCTGACGCCGGAGCAAGCCGTCAGGCTCAAGCTCGCCCGGGCTCTGGCCGGGGCGCCTTCAGTGCTTGTTATCGACGGATTGTTAAGCGAACTCGACCTGCGTGCGGCCGGCAAGACGCGCGATCTGGTCGCCAGACTGCAACGGGCGCTGGGGCTGACTCTTGTTTATGCTGCCCGCAGTCGCGAGGATGCGCTCTGGCTTGGCGGGCGCATCGCCCTGTTTGACCGGCACGCGCTGGTTCAATGTGCCGACGCAACCACATTGATGGAACGCCCCAGTGACGCCCGCAGTGCCAGCCTGTTCGGCGAGGCAAATCTCCTTACCGGGCGAGTGCTTGAAATTGAGGATGATATCGCCCGCATTCACCTCGCCTGTGGCGGTGTGGTCGAGGCCATGGCCGATACCGAACTTGCCGAGGATGCGCTGTGTATTCTCTGCATACGTCCTGACCGCATGACCCCTCTTTTCGGCGCCCCCATGGCAGGCGACGACGAGCCCGCCCCTTTGCTGGCAAGCATCCAGTCGGTTCTGCATACGGGTGAGCATATCCGCTTCAGATTGCGTCTGGCCGATGGCGGTGAAATCGAGATGCGCCGCCCGCTTCTGCAGTCGATGCGCGGCGTCACCCAGGGCGCGTCGCTGCAACTTGCATGGCAGGCTAGTCAGGCTGTGGCCTTTCCCATGAAAGACGATCTATAAGGGCAGTCCTGCTTTCACCTTCAGCCCGGAAAGGGTGTTTCCTGCACGCGTCTTCACCCTCTTCCAGACATGGCCGCCAGCGCCCTGCTTTGCTGCGACGTGCAGGCTGGGCGATGGCGCTGACATTGTGCCTGCCCCTCTCTGCCCTGGCGACGCCGCATCACGCCGCGCATCATGTCGTGCGTCATGCCAAGGCAAAGAAAGCCAGCCGCACAGCCGCCACAGCCCGGCCCGTTCTAGCCGTCATATCGGGTAGTATCGACGCGCATTCGCTTCTGATGCCCGACCAGCCCTATCCGCTGCGCGAGTGGGATGGCAGTCTCGCCACATTGCGCGCGGCCGCTCAGGCGCGTACGGCCCCCTGGCTGGCCGCGATGATCGACAACACCACGCTTTATGCTGCCTGCCGTGATGGCGTGGTGCAGACCCTGCCTGCGCCGAGCGCATCGCCTGCCTCACATATGGCCGCCACTTCTCCCTGCGGTATTCAGGCTGGGGAAGAAAGCATCGTTCTGGCCTGGGATCGCGGACGTCTGGGGGACACGGCACCGGACTGGAACGATTTTTGGGATATTGCCCGCCATCCGGGCAAGCGCGCCCTGCGCCTAGACCCGCGTGGCACGCTGGAGATTGCGCTGATGGCGGACGGGGTCGCACCGCGCGACGTCTATAGCGTTCTTTCCTCCCCTTCAGGGGTTGAACGTGCCTTTCGCAAGCTCGACCAACTCAAACCCTATCTCGTGTGGTGGCGCACCGCCGAAGAGGCAAGCCGCATCATGAACAGCGGTGCAGCCCTCATGCTCTCGACCCCATTCGACCGACTGGCCGATCTGGGACCAAAACTATCGTTTGCGGCCCAGTGGCGTCAGTCACTTCGCCAGAAGCTGTCTTGGGCGATCCCTCGCAATGTGCCCTCCGATCAGACAGACGCAATCATCAAGATGCTGCGCGATCAGACGCCGCTGCATGACGACACGCAGGATGCCCCCCAGGATGGACGCGATCTGGGCAGTCTCGCGATGAGCGACAGTTTCTGGGCCATCAATTTCGACGCCCTGCAAAAACGTTTTCAAACCTGGCTGACTGCGACGCCATGATGGTCGCGCTTGCGCTCCTTGTTGCAGGAGCGGCCTTCTGTCTTGTTGTTCTGGCCCTGTTACGGGTGATCGCACCAGGGGCCTTGCCATGCCTTCTCGTTGCAAGTGCCTCTGGCGGGCTGGTCGGCTCATGCTGGCTGAGCGTCATCCGGACAGGGGCCGTGCATAAGGGCGCGCTGTTTGGCGCGGGCTTTCTGATTGTTCCCTTCTGTCTGTTGCCCGTCACCCTGCGTCTTTCAGGCAAAATCGAGGGGCTTTCCCGCGCCGCAGCGGGGTTGGGGATGGGGCGTTCAGCCAGGATACGCCATCTATGGCTGCCGCTGTTGCGTCTTCCAGTAGCCCTGTCCGGTCTTTGCTTTGCCTTATGTCTGACGCTTTGCCTGTTTCTTGCGAGCTTCACCCATGGCTGACACTGCGCTCCCCTTCTGGCAGACCACCTCTCTTTCAGACATGAGCAAAGAGCAGTGGGAGTCACTCTGCGATGGCTGCGGCAAATGCTGCCTTCACAAGCTGCGCGACGAGGAAAACGATGCGATCTATTTTACAAATGTCGCGTGCCGCCTGCTCGACCTCGAATCCTGCCGCTGCTCCAGCTATGAAACCCGCTTTCGCAAGGTGCCCGACTGCGTTTCGCTTACCCCGGACATTCTGGCCGATATCGACTGGCTACCACCAAGCTGCGCCTATATTCTGATACGCGATGGCCAGGATCTGCCCGAATGGCATCCGTTGCGATCCGGTTCTGCGGAATCCATCCATGAAGCGGGTATTTCCGGACGCGGCAAGATGATCAGCGAACGCGAAGCCGGATTGCTCGAAGATCATCTTGTCGACTGGCCCGCGGAGATCCCCGCAGGCGTTGCGCGCAAAAAACGCAGGCGCAAGCCGCGCAAGACTCAGTGGTGAACACGGGAGACCGTCCCATCCTCTGGCGTCGCTCTGCGCGAGCGCGCCGCCTCTCGCTGCGCATAGACCCTGTGCTGCGACAAGCCGTGGTTACCTGCCCCCTCTCACTCTCGCTCAAACGCGCCGAGGAGTTTGTTTCTGCGCATTCTGTCTGGATAGACAAGAAACTCGCTGCACTGCCTGCAGCGCCGAGGCTTGTGCCTTTGCAGACGATCACACTCAATGACCATGAAATCACCCTGCATCACGACCCGGATCAGCGCCGACCGGCGTTACTGGAAGCGTCACGCCTGACGATAGGCGGTGCGATCGACCGCTTCGAGACGCGCGTCCTGTTTTTCATGAAACATCATTCAGCCATCAGCCTGCCCCCGCAACTTAGCCAGCATGCCGTTACAATGGGATGTCGCCCCACCAGTATCGTGTGCAGCAATGCCCGGACGCGCTGGGGAAGCTGCGCCCGCACGGGCCGGATCATGCTCAACTGGCGCCTCGCCCTGATGCCCGGAAACGTGCGCGACTACGTCATGATTCATGAACTCGCTCATCTTACGCATTTCGACCACAGCCGTGCATTCTGGCGTCATGTGGAGCGTTTCCATCCCGAGAGGCGCGACGCACAGAACTGGCTCAAGGAGCACGGCGCAGGACTGCTCGCCTTGGGCTGACCATTGGGGATTTGCACACCTCCTCCCCCGTGCTAGAGGCAAGCCCGTGCTGTGCGAACTTGGCGGAATGGTAGACGCACGAGACTTAAAATCTCGAGTCCGTAAGGGCGTATGGGTTCGAGTCCCATAGTTCGCACCACTATCTCATTGAAATTGATAGGTTTTTTGGCTCTCGAGGCGTCAAACCGGGGTTTTCCCGGAATTCTTCCCAGAATGGGAAAGTTTGATGCTGCGTCTGATCGGGTCCCGCTACCATTTCCGCAGGGCCGTGCCGAAGGATATCCAGCCTCTCATGGGGCGGTCCGAGATCTCCCTTTCGCTCGATACTTCGGCTAAACTCGAGGCTCGCAGACGGGCGGCACAGCTGTATGACCGGACCGGACAGTTCTTCGACAAGGTGCGCGCCATGAGTGACTCGAAAGCCCGACCGCCCACACCAGACGAAATCATCACTTTTTATGAGAGCTTCGTTCGCGATACCGAGTCTGCCCATGCCATCGAAATGCGCCTGCTCGAACTCAAGCATGAGAGGGAAATGACAGAGGTTCAGGTACGCTTCCTCGAGTTCAACAACCTCGTGACGCGTTTTCTCTCCATCATCGGCCCCTATCTTGCCAAGGATACCGAACGGCTCGAAACGATGCGGAAAATCGTGAAGAAGGATCTGCCTGAAGCGCGTGCGGAGGCCGCTAATCTGGCCGCTCAGGTCAATCTTCTGAAAAGCATCGTCGTCGACATTGGAACGGCCGGGAAGCGCGAACCTGTTGCCCCAGTGCCGCTGACTGCTGAACCAGACCCACGCGAGCCATCCACTCCAGGGAAAAAGCTTACAAGTTCTGGTTCCCGCTCAAAGCTTCTGACGGTCAGCATGGCTGCGCAGCGTTTTATCTACCCGGATACCAATCGCTCAGAGGATACGAAACGCGGCACGC